>NZ_JAHCAS010000001.1:1252046-1565057 GCF_019634775.1 Dokdonella sp. | reverse complement strand
ACAACGCCGGCGGCATCGCCGAGATGGCCGAGCTGCCGAGCGAGGTGCGTGCCGTGACCGATCCGCTCGACGCCGTCGGCAACACCACCAAGGCGGTCACCAAGGGCTATGCGATCGGTTCGGCCGGCCTTGCCGCATTGGTCCTGTTCGCCGACTACACGCACAAGCTTGCCGTCGAGCACCCGAACCAGATCTACACCTTCGACATCTCCAACCACTACGTGATCATCGGCCTTCTGATCGGCGGCCTGATCCCGTACCTGTTCGGAGCGATGGCGATGGAGGCGGTCGGCCGTGCAGCCGGCTCGGTGGTCGAGGAAGTGCGCCGCCAGTTCCGCGAGATCAAGGGCATCATGGAAGGCAAGGCCAAGCCCGACTACTCGCGCGCGGTCGACCTGCTGACGCGCTCGGCGATCCGCGAAATGATGCTGCCCTCGCTGCTGCCCGTGCTGGTACCGGTCGTCATCGGTTTCGGCATCGGCTTCGTCGCCGGCCCGCTCGCCGGCGCGCAGGCGCTCGGCGGCATGCTGATCGGCACCATCGTCACCGGCCTGTTCGTGGCGATCTCGATGACCACCGGCGGCGGTGCCTGGGACAATGCCAAGAAGTACATCGAAGATGGCAACTTCGGCGGCAAGGGCTCCGACGCGCACAAGGCAGCCGTCACCGGCGACACCGTCGGCGATCCGTACAAGGACACTGCCGGTCCGGCGGTGAATCCACTGATCAAGATCATCAACATCGTTGCCCTGCTGCTCGTGCCCTTGCTGTAGGCAGCGCCGTGCACGTCTTCGCAACATGGCCGAAGACGAACCCGCACGGCACCGGCTCCCCCTCTCCCGCTTGCGGGAGAGGGATGGGGTGAGGGCAAGCTGCTCGTACCGCTGCTCTGATCGAAAGTCCGCGTCGAAACGAAGGCCCCGCGAAAGCGGGGCCTTTTTCGTGGCGCTGCCAGCGGCCGGCACGCGCTCCGCGCCACCATGGGGATGGCGCGACTGCGCGCGGATCGACAACGCGTACCGCGCGAGGCGGACTCAGCCCGGATCTGCCGCCCTGCGCCGTTCCGACAAGGTGGTCTTCACGTCGAGTTTCGCGGCGAGGGTTTCGAACTGCACGCACGGCGGCGAGTCGAGCATGAACTTCGTGTAGACGTTGGTGTGCACGCGTTCGATCAGGACCCGCGCCTCATCGCGCTGACCGGCACGCAGCAGCACGTCGGCGAGGTCGAGGCGCAGTTCGGTCACCGGGTTCGACTCGGCGCCCAGACCCTTCTCGACCACGGCGAGCGCGCGGCGCAGATCGGATTCGGCAGAGGCAAGGTCGCCGCGATCGCGCGCAACGAGGGCCTTTGCGCGCAATACCGCGCCGGCGCGCACATGCTCGGGACCGAAGTTCTCCTCGAGGTTGCGTTCGGCCTGGGCGATCCACTGCTCCGCCGTTTCGAGCTGACCATTGCGACGGTGCCATTCGGCGAGGTGGATGAGGCGGCGCAGACGATCGACTCGCCGCTCGACCGAGCCATCGTCGACGATCTCGGGCTCGAGCAACGGCAGCGCCTCCTTGTAGCGCCCCGAGAACAGCAACACACGCGCCAGGTTCTGCCGGTAGATGTCGGGGCGCGAACTCGATGGATCGTTCTCGGCCAGCGCCAGGCGCAACGCCTCGCGCAGCAAGGGTTCGGCGGTGGCGTAGTCGCCGACGTGCTCGGCGACCGAGCCGAGGTTGTTCAACGCGACCATGTACGACGGTGTGGTCGTTTCGCCACGCGCACGCATCGCCGTGACGTTCTCGCTCAGCAACTGCGCGGCCTCAAGCGGCCGGCCGAGGTTGCGCACGATCGCCGCGAGCTGGTTGCGCTGGGTGATGAGCCAGTCGCTGCCGGGATCGAGGTGCTTGCCGCGCTCCTCGAGCTGGGCGCGCATGAGCGCTTCCGCTTCGGCCAGTTCGCCGTGTTCGGCCAGTGCGGCGGCGAGGTATTCGCGTGCCAGGGACAATGTGTTGCCGGGATCGGGCGCGCCTTCGAGCATGGTGACGTTGGCACGCGAGATCGAGATCGCGCGTTCGGCCTCGCCGTTGCGCAGATAGCCTTCGCTGAGGGCGTTGCCGGCTTCGCCGAGCAGGTTCGCGGAACGTTCGCCGGCGGTACGCGCGAACGCGGTCGCGCGTTCGGCATCGGCAATGCCGGCAACCACCTGGCCGACGCGGCTGCGCACGAGTGAGCGCGTGGTCAGCAATTCGGCCATGGTGGCGGGATCGGCCCCGGGATCGCCTTCGAGCAGGGCGATGCCTTCGTCGAGCACGGCGGAGGCCTGCGCATAACGAGCACTGGCATTGAGCAGAGCACCCTGCACCTGCAGATAGCGCGCGAGCCAGCGCGCGTCATCGAGGGTGCGTTGCAGCGCGATCGCCTCGGCGATGGCGGTGAGGCCCTTCTCGTTCTGGCCGAGCCTGCCGTAGATCTCGGCGAGCGCCGCGGTCAGGCGTGCCTTCGGCTGCGCCTCCTCGGCGAGCCGGGCGTCGAGGTTCTGCATGCCGGTGTCGACGAGTTCCAGGGCGGTGATCGGGCGCAGGCCAACCTTCTCCGGCGAAGCCGCGTCGAACAGGCCGATCATCGTCTCGACGACGCGCCCGGCGGTCAGCGACTCGCGTTGCGCGCGTTCTTCGGCGCGGCGTGCGCGTTCGTTTTCGACCGACAGCTTCCACACGAAAGCGAATGCAAGCAGCACCAGCAACACGCTGGCCGCGGTAGCCCAGCGATGCCGGCCGACGAACTTGGCGATGCGGTAGCCGACGCTGTCCGGCGCGGCCTGGATCGGGCGTCCGCGCAGGTAGCGTTCGATGTCGTTGGCAAGCGCCTCGGCCGAAGCATAGCGGCGATCCGGGTCCGCATGCGCGGCCTTGCCGACGATGATGTCGAGGTCACGGTCGCCGCCGCGCTCACCGGTGTCGTTGCGGCGCGTGCTCGGCGGTGGCAGGCGGCCTTCGGCATCCGGCGCGGGTACCTCATCGGTCAACAACTGGAACATCAGCGCACCGAGGCCGTAGATGTCGGTGGCCGTGCTGACGCGCTTGCCGGCGCGCTGCTCGGGGCTGGCATAGGCGGGCGTGAACCACGGCATGCCGGTCTGCGTCTGCTGTGGACCTGAGCTTTCGGCATCTAGCAGCTTGGCGATGCCGAAATCGAGCAGCACCGGCGCGCCGTCGGCGCGCACGAGCACGTTGGCAGGCTTGAGGTCACGGTGGATGACCAGACGCTGGTGCGCGTAGTGCACGGCCCGGCAGACCTGTTGCAGCAGGCGCAGGCGACGCACGCGCGGCAGGCGCTGCGCGCGCGCATAGTCGGTGATGCTGGCGCCCTCGATGTACTCCATCACCAGGTAGGGCTGGCCCGAGTCGTTGGTGCCGCCGTCGAGCAGGCGCGCGATGTTCGGATGGGCAAGGTCGGCGAGGATCTGGCGCTCGCGGCGCAGGCGCTGACTGGCGTCGCGCGTGGCGATGCCGCGGATCAGCTTGATCGCGACGAGGCGATCGAATTCGGCATCGACACGCTCGGCGAGGAACACCGTACCCATGCCGCCGCTGCCGATCTCCTCGCGCAGGCGGTACGGGCCGAGACGCGTGCCCGCAACCGCATCGCCAGCGGACATTCCTTCGGCAGCATCGGCGAGGCGCGCGGTCAATACACTATCGCCTTGGTCATGCGCGACCAGGGCCAGCGCCTCGGCACGCAGCGCGGCATCAGCTTCATGATCGGCCAGCCAGGCCTCGCGTTCGCCGGATGGCATTGCCACCAGCATCTCGAACAACTCCTGCAGGCGTCGCCAGCGCGCGTCGCTCATGCCTGCAACTGCTCGCGCAACCAGGCCTTGGCGAAGCGCAGGTCGCGGTCGACGGTCGGCACCGACACGCCAACGACTGCCGCGATCTCCTCGCGCTTCAGGCCCAGCAGGTAGTGGAACTCGACGATCTCGCCCTTGCGCGCGTCGAGCTCACGCAGACGCTGCAGGGCTTCGGCGAGCGCGTCGACCTCGTTGCCTGCGCCGATCACCTCGTCGGCGGCCGACAGGGTCACGTGCACCTGGCCACCGCCGCGCTTTTCCGCGCCGCGCGCACGCGCGCTGTCGATGAGGATGTTGCGCAGCGCCGCTCCGACCACGCCATAGAAATGACGGCGGTCGCGCCAGGCGATGCCGGCCTCGAGCAGACGCACGAAGGTCTCATGGGCGAGTTCCGTGGCCTGGAGGGTCGCACCGGCGGCGTTGCGGCGCAGATGCTTGCCGGCCATTGCGCGCACCTGCGCGTAGACGATCTCGGTCAGCCGCTCGGCCGCGGCCGCATCGCCACTGCCCCAGGCATGCAGGAGCACGGTGACGTCCTGGCAGGTGACGCTCTCGGGCGGCGCGGAATCCATGACGATCGGACATTGGCGGGGGTGCACGCAGTCAATCGCAAGCGCGCCGGCCCGGCAAGCCCCCAATGTCATCCCCGCGCCGACCGACCGGTGATAGCAATCATCACCGCGCCGCGTCGTGAAGGATGCCGCGGCGATGACGCCGCCGGCTTCCACTGCCGGAGCCCGCAATGAACCGCATCATCCCCATCTGCCTTGCCGTCCTCTCCAGCCTGGCCGTACCGGCACGGGCCGCCACCTTCAACGTTACTTCGTTGGCCGACAGCGGCGCGGGCAGTCTGCGCGCGGCCATCGAACAGGCCAATGGCGCGGCAGGAGCGCCACATGTCGTCGCCTTCCAGCCGGGCCTGACCGGTACGATCGCACTGGCCAGCGAGCTCCGCATCACCAACAGCATGACGATCGCCGGGCCCGGCGCATACCTGCTCACCCTGGACGGCGGCAACGCGACCCGTCTGCTGCGCGTCGAGCGCACCGGCGGCAGCCCGCGCATCGTCGTCATCAGCGGGCTCACGCTCGCGCGCGGCCGCGCCGAGAGCGGTGCAGCGATCCTGGGCTACGACGACGACCTGAGCGTCATCGCCACGATCTTCAGCGACAATGAAGCGACCTACCGTGGCGGCGCGATCCACTTCTCGGAAGCCGACCTCGATCTCGATTCGGTGATCCTCACCAACAATCGCGCGCCGTCGACCGGCCAGGGCGCGGGCGGAGCGATCCAGTTCAGTGCCGGCACGCTGACGATCGCGCGCAGCTACCTCGCCGGCAACAGCGCAAACTTCGGTGGCGCCGTGCGCATTTCCTCGCCGCGTGCACGCGCGCTCATCACCGACACCTTGTTCCAGGACAACACGGCCGCGCATACCGGTGGCGCCATCGATGCCGGCACGATGAGCGCATTCCGCGTCTCCGGCAGTGCCTTCGTCGGCAATTCGACCGGCGAACCCTACGGCGGCGCCATCAACTACGCCGGCTCGAACGACGCCTCCGCCGATGGCTCGATCATCGAGAACACGACGTTCTCGGCCAACGTGACACGCCATCCGGCCGGTGTCGCCAGCGCGCTGGCGATCAGCGGCGGCCACACGATCCTGCGCAATTCGACATTCGCGGCAAATCGCGTCGCACCGCTCTCGGCGAACCCGGCACCAAGGAACGGCGCGCTGTGGGTGGCATCGACCGGCACCACGGTCGACATCGTCTCGACGCTGTTCGACGACAACACCAGCGGCACGGCGGCGACGCCGAACGATCTCGCCCACGAATCGAGTTCACCGAGCAATCCGAGCATCGTCAACGCCAGCGATTCGCTGTTCCGCACGATGCCGGGCGCAGTCGAGATCAACGGCACGAACCAGCGCAACCAGTTCGCCACCGTCGCGCAACTGAAACCGCTGACCACCACCGACGGCGGTGGCTTCGTGCCGGTGCATCCGCTCGCACGCACCAGCCCGGCGATCGACCGCGGCGCCAACCCCGGCACTCTCGCCTGGGACCAGCGCGGTACCGGATTCGCGCGTGCCTGGAGCGACCCCGCCTATCGCAACGATCCGGTCAATTCGAAGGCCGACATCGGCGCCTACGAATTTCGTGGTGACGCGTTCTTCCACGGCGACTTCGAGCAGCGTTGAGCAGGCCGGGCGTACGGAGGTTCTGATCAATCCCAATACGGCGTCACCGTCCTGTGCGGGCGCAGCTCGGCGTTGCGTCGGCTCGACAGAAGGCCGGTCTGGCTTCGCCGTCCCGCCTTGATCTGCGCCCGCACAGGACGGCTCCGATCTTTCGACTCCCAATCACGGGAGATGTCGCTGCTGCAATGCAACAAATCCTGCCGTATCATGGTGGCCCTTGTTTGATACGCCCCGCCCAGGCGGGGCTCCAGTGGAGCAGCCATGGCTTTCGATCGCATCCCCACCGGCCGGGACGTGCCGAACGAGATCAACGTCATCATCGAGATCCCGAAGGATGCCGAGCCGGTCAAGTACGAGGTCGACAAGGCCAGCGGCGCGATCTTCGTCGACCGCGTGCTGTCGACGCCGATGCGCTACCCGTGCAACTACGGCTACGTGCCGGAGACGCTCGGCGGCGACGGCGATCCGCTCGACGTGCTGGTCATCCTGCCGCTGCCGCTGGTGCCGGGCGCGGCGATCCGCTGCACGCCGGTCGGCGTGCTGCGCATGACCGATGAGGCCGGCAGCGACGAGAAGCTCGTCGCCGTGCCGATCCCGAAGGTGTTCGACGGCTACGGCCACATCACCGACATCAGCCAGGTGTCGCGCCACTGGCTCGAGCGCATCGGCCATTTCTTCGAGCACTACAAGGACCTCGAGAAAGGCAAGTGGGTGCGCGTCGATGGTTGGGCCAGTGCAGACGAAGCGAAGGCGGAGATCCTCGCCGGCGTCGAGCGCTATCGCACCACCCGCAACGCGTGACGGGACGCCCTGGCCCATCCGATCGCGGCTGATGGCGTTCCGACGCAAGCCGGATTCCGGATGAGGCCACCGAGCGCGGTGCCGGCCACTTTCCCGTTGCCCATTCCCGTTGCTCCGCTCCCGGCTGCCACGGGAACGGCTTCGGCCACGCAGAGGTCGGGCTCGGCCCGGCCATGGCCGGGCACGGAACCGGCACGCACCACTCACCGACGACTTGCACCGTCCCCTGCACGAGCGTATGACGCCTGTTCGGAAACGCGCAGGAGCACCCCCGTGCAACGTGCCCTCATCCTCGCCCTGCTGCTCGCTGGTGTCGTCGCCGGCATCCTCTATTCGCGCCGCACCAATGATGTCCCGGCGCCGGCCGGACCGGCGCCTGCCGACACGCCACGCGAACTGGTTGGCGCCACCCTGCTCGACGGCCTCGGCGGACACCGCTTTGCCGTCACCAGCAGCCACTCCGACGTGCAGCGCTGGTTCGACCAGGGTCTCATGTTGACCTATGGCTTCAACCACGACGCCGCCGAACGCTCGTTCCTGAAGGCCGTCGAGCTCGATCCGGCTTGCACGATGTGCTGGTGGGGTGCGGCGCTCGTGCTCGGGCCACATGTCAACGCCGGCATGGACCCGGCGAGCAACGGCAAGGCCTGGCAGCGCCTGCAGAAGGCCCGAGCGCTCGCCGCACAGGCCAGCGAACGTGAGCGCGGCTACATCCGCGCGCTCGAAGCACGCTATGCCGAAAACCCGCCCGAGGACCGGCGCGCGCTCGACGAGGCCTATGCCGCGGCGATGGGCGAACTGGCCGCGCGCACGCCCGACGACCTCGACGCAGCCACCCTTTACGCCGAGTCGCTGATGAACCTGCAACCCTGGGACTACTACGACGCCGATTTCAAACCCAAGGGCCACACCGCCACGATCGTCGCCGCGCTCGAATCGGTGATCGCGCGCAAGCCGGATCATGCCGGTGCCCTGCATCTGTACGTGCACGCGGTCGAAGCCTCCGACCAGCCACAGCGCGGCGTCGAAGCGGCCGACCGCCTGCGCACGCTGGTTCCGGGCTCAGGACATCTCGTGCACATGCCCGCCCACATCTATGCGCGCGTCGGCCGCTGGCACGACGCGGTCATCGCAAACCAACGCGCGATCGAGGCCGATGATGCCTACCTCGCTGCCTGTCGCGGCAATGCCAGCGGCGTCTATCCGCTCGGCTACGTGCCGCACAACCCGCATTTCCTGTGGTTCGCCGCAAGCATGGCAGGGGCCAGCGAAATCGCCCGCCAGGCAGCCGCGCTGACCGCCGAACGGACCGACTTGCCGGAACTGATGCGGGAACCGGGCTACGACGCCATGCAGCATTACTGGATGACGCCGTGGTTCGACCGCGTGCGCTTCGGCCGCTGGGACGAGATCGCCGCGCTGCCGAATCCGGCGCCGGACCTCGCCTACGTCAGCGCGATCTGGCGCTATGCGCAGGGCATGGCCGCCGTACGCCAGCAGCGGCTCGACGATGCGAAAGCGCATCTCGACGCACTGGCGCCGCTGGCCGCCGATCCGGAGATGGAAAAGAAGCTGATGTGGGAACGCTATCCGCTGTCGTATGCGGCGCGCATTGCCGAGCGCACCCTGCATGCCGAACTCGCCTTGGCGCGGAGAGACTCCGCAGCGGCAATCGCGGCGCTGCGCGAGGCGGTCGAACTCGAGGACCGCATCCCCTACGACGAACCACCGGGCTGGCATGCACCGACCCGCCATTCGCTCGGCGTCGCGCTGCTGACCAGCGGTCAGGCCGGCGCGGCCGAAGCCGTCTACCGTGACGAACTGCGCCGCAACCCGGCCAACGGCTGGTCGCTGCATGGCCTTGCGCAAAGCCTCGAAGCGCAGAACCGCCATGCCGAGGCGCTGCAGGTGCGCAAGGACTACGACGATGCATGGCGCCACGCCGATGTGGCGCTTTCGGCGTCGACGTTCTGAGGCGGGACATGGGCTGGCCGGGAAGCGCGGCGTGCATGCAAGAGCGTTGCAGGAAACGTCTACGGGCGTGAGCTTCCCGTATGAACCGCCCCGTAGGAAACGGCTTCAGCCGTGATGCTTCCCGTATGAACCACCCCGTAGGAAACGGCTTCAGCGGTGATGCTTCCCGTATGAACCGCCCCGTAGGAAACGGCTTCAGCCGTGATGCTTCCCGTATGAACCACCCCGTAGGGCGATTCCGACCAGGGTTTCCTGCGACGGCACCGGGGGATTCATCCTCGCCCACCCATCACGCCAACAGATCGGCGTATTCCGCATGGCGTTCGATGAAACTGCTCACATAGGAACATGCCGGCACGACCTTCCAGCCCTCCGCACGCACCGCTGCGAGTGCCGCACGCGTGAGATCGGCGGCGATGCCGCGCCCACCGACCGCTTCCGGCACGCGCGTATGCGTTATCGTCATGGTCTTGCCCGACAGCGCATAGTCGATTGCGCAACGATGCCCGTCGACGCTGGCGACGAACGCCTGTGCGGCGCGGTCGTGGTTCACTTCGATGCTCATGTCGCTCACTCCGTTCAACCGCGGCGCAGCAGTTCGCGCAGTTCGATGACCGCCGCGTTCGCACGCGACACGTAGTTCGCCAGCACCAGCGAATGGTTGGCGAAGAAACCGAAAGGCGAGCCGTTCAGCACGATCGGGCTGCCGAGTGAGGTCTGCGCCTCCTCCAGCTCGCGGATCACCTGGTCGAGGCTGACCGCCGCCGCCTTGTTCACCAGCACCGGCGCGAAGTCGATGCGGATCGCCTCGAGGTGCTGGCGCAACGCCCAGGTGTAGCCGCGTGCCTCGTAGAAGTTGTCGTCGATCTTCAGCCACGGCGTCCTGACCATGCGCGGGCTCTCGCCGGGTTTGGACTGCTGCGCGGTCGGGTCATTGGCGAGGTCGGTGTCGACGCGCACCTGGCCGACGCTGGCCGACAGCCGCTGCGACAGCGAGCCGAGCCGCGTCGAGACGACCTGCAGGTAGTCGGCGAGATTGTCGGCGCGCGCGTAGAACTGCGCATCAAGCGGATCACTGTCGGCAAGCCGCTGCGCATAGGCGTCGATGCGCGCGATCGCCTTGCGGTATTGACTCTCCGAACTCGGCAACAACCAGCGGTCGTTCGGCGAACTGAACAGCGGGTCGGCCTCCATCAGATCCTTGTCCTCGACCGATTGCGTCTGCGAGCGGCTGAACTCGTTGCGCAGCGCCCGTGTCAGGTCGCGGGTCGCGGTCAACACGCCGAATTCCCAGTTCGGCAGGTTGTCCATCAGCACGCCCGGCGGGAAGCGGTCGTTGCTGAGATAGCCGCCACGCTTGTCGAGCATGTGTCCGGCCGAAACGGCCAACGCGGCAGCCGTGGCCGAGCCGACCACGACCTGCTGGTTGCGCGCCGCCGCACGTTCCTGCGCCGCGCGCGCCACATCGAAATGATCCGGCTCGGTATCCCACCACCACATCAACGCGAGCACGGCGAGCACGTAAACGCCGAGCAGGCCGAGGATCAGGACCACGCGCGGACGCGGCTTGCGGGCGGAGGCGACGGCAGCGTTCATGGCAGGCATCCAAAGGGGCGGCCAGGGAATCTCTGGTCGACTGCTAGCTTCGTCGATCCCGCGACGCCATGCAAAGCCGCAGCGCCCGGAATGCGTGCCGTACGCGCGTCAGTGCCGCCTCGCGCCCTGCAACGGCGCCGGATCCGCCGAAGACCCGCCCGCTTGCGGCCCGTGGCGCGATCGCGCGTGACCGGGGATGCTCTGACCAGGGATGCACTAGCCTGCCCGATACACCTCGCCACCCTGCGCGCGGAATTCCCTGGCCTTCTCCGCCATGCCGGCATCGAGAGCCTGCGTCTCGCCGAGCCCGTGTTCCTTCGCATAGTCACGCACGTCCTGGGTGATCTTCATCGAGCAGAATTTCGGGCCGCACATCGAGCAGAAATGGGCGGTCTTGTGGGCGTCCTTGGGCAGGGTTTCGTCGTGGAACTCCCTGGCCTTCTCGGGATCGAGGCCGAGGTTGAACTGGTCCTGCCAGCGGAACTCGAAGCGCGCCTTGCTGAGCGCGTTGTCACGTGCCTGCGCGCCGGGATGACCCTTGCCGAGGTCGGCGGCGTGGGCGGCGAGCTTGTAGGTGATGATGCCGTCGCGCACGTCCTGCTTGTCGGGCAGCCCCAGGTGCTCCTTCGGCGTGACGTAGCAGAGCATGGCCGTGCCATACCAGCCGATCATGGCCGCGCCGATCGCGCTGGTGATGTGGTCGTAGCCGGGCGCAATGTCGGTGGTCAGCGGCCCGAGTGTGTAGAACGGCGCCTCGTGGCACTTCTCCAGTTGCCGCTCCATGTTCTCCCTGATGAGGTGCATCGGCACGTGACCGGGGCCTTCGATCATGACCTGCACGTCGTGCTTCCACGCCGTCCGGGTCAGCTCGCCGAGCGTGTCGAGCTCGGCGAACTGCGCCTCGTCGTTGGCGTCGGCGATCGAACCGGGGCGCAGGCCGTCGCCGAGCGAGAAGGCGACGTCATAGGCCTTCATGATCTCGCAGATCTCCTCGAAGCGTTCATACAGGAACGACTCGCGGTGATGGGCGAGGCACCACTTGGCCATGATCGAGCCGCCGCGGCTGACGATGCCGGTGACACGCTTCGCGGTCAGCGGGATGAACGGCAAACGCACGCCGGCGTGGATGGTGAAATAGTCCACGCCCTGCTCGGCCTGCTCGATCAGGGTGTCGCGGAACAGTTCCCAGGTGAGATCCTCGGCGACACCGCCGACCTTTTCCAGCGCCTGGTAGATCGGCACCGTGCCGATCGGCACCGGTGCGTTGCGGATGATCCACTCGCGCGTCTCGTGGATGTGCTTGCCGGTGGAGAGATCCATGACCGTGTCGGCGCCCCACCGGATCGCCCACACCATCTTCTCGACCTCCTCGGCAATCGAACTCGTCACTGCGGAATTGCCGATGTTGGCGTTGATCTTCACGAGGAAGTTGCGGCCGATGATCATCGGCTCGCTTTCCGGGTGATTGATGTTGTTCGGAATGATCGCGCGACCGCGTGCGATCTCGTCGCGCACGAACTCAGGCGTGATGAGCTTCGGAATCGCCGCGCCGAATGATTGCCCGGCGTGCTGCCTGAGCAGGTGCAGCTCGCGGATCGCGTCGAGCTTCTGGTTCTCGCGGATCGCCACGTATTCCATTTCCGGGGTGACGATGCCCTTGCGCGCATAGTGCATCTGGCTGACGTTCGCGCCGGCGCGGGCGATGCGCGGCTTCGGCACGTTCGGGAAACGCACTGCATCGAGTTGCGCCGCAGTGGCGTGGCGGCGCGTGAATGGCGAGGAGAAATCGGCGAGGCGCTGCGTGTCACCGCGCTCGTCGATCCAGCGTGCGCGCAGGGCGGGCAGGCCGGCGGCCAGGTCGACGCGATGGGCCGGATCGGTATACGGCCCCGAAGTGTCGTAGACGGTGAACGGTGCATTCTTCTCGGCGCCGAACACGCTGGGCGTGTCCTCGAGCACGATCTCGCGCATCGGCACGCGGATGTCGGCCCGCGAACCCTCGACGTGGACCTTGCGTGAGCCTGGGATCGGCGCGGTGACGGTCGCGGAGAGCGTTTCGGCTTCGCGCAGCAACGGCGAGTTCGGAATGGCATTCATCGGCTTCGATCCTCGTGGACGGATGGAACGAAGCGGGCGCGGCACAGTCACCTCGACCTGTGCAACGAAGCTCCCTACGCCGGTACTGGCCGGATCAGGTTCAAAGGGACTCTCTCAGCCGGTCATCCGACCGGCACCCCCGCTTGCGTGGGCGCATTCAACCACGTTGGCGGGCTGCAACCAAATCCGCCTGCATGGCATCCCCTGCGGAAACTCTCTGACTCAGGAGCATCCCGATGCTGCGCATTCTCGCCATTGCCCTGCTCACGCTCGCCGGCACCACCGGCCTCGCCGCGACACCGCTGCCGGACACGCCGGCCGGGAAGGCCGCCGGCGAATGGATCGCAGCGGTCAATTCCGGCGATCGCGCGCTCTTGCAGGCGTTCAGGGAGCGCTATGAACGCAAGGCACCGATCGAGGGCCTGCTCGAACTGCGCGAGAACACCGGCGGCTTCGACGTCGTACGCATCGAGCGCAGCGAACCGCAATCGATCAGCCTGCTCGTAGCCGAGCGCGAGGGCGATGGCCTTGCACGCCTCGATGCCAGCCTCGAACCCGGCAAGCCGGCCAGCCTGAAACTCGGCGTCGAACTGATCGATCGCCCGGCCGACCTGGCCATCCCGCGTCTCGATGCCGAGGGCGCGGCCAGGGCGCTCGACATGCGCATCGATGCACTCGCCGCGGCCGACCGCTTCAGTGGTCGCGTGCTCGTCGTGCGCGACGGCGAAACCGCTTTCGAACGCAACGTCGGCCTCGCCGATCGCGCAGCCGGCACGCCGGTGGTCGCGGACACCCGGTTCCGCATCGGCTCGATGAACAAGATGTTCACCGCGGTGGCGATCCTGCAGTTCGTCGATGCCGGCAAGCTCAACCTGGACACTCGTGTCGGCGAAGTGCTGACCGACTACCCGAACCGCGATGTCGCCGACAAGGTACGCATCCGCCACCTGCTCACCCATACAGGTGGCACCGGTGACATCTTCGGCCCCGAGTTCGACGACCACCGCCTCGAGCTGAAGACCCATGCCGATTACCTGCGCCTGTACGGCAAGCGTGGGCTCGATTTCGATCCGGGCTCGCAACAACGCTATTCGAACTACGGCTTCGTCCTGCTCGGCGCGGTCATCGAGAAGCTGTCGGGCACCAGTTACTACGAACACGTGAAGGCGAAAGTGTTCATCCCCGCCGGCATGCGCGACACCGCCTCACCGACCGAAACCGAAGTCGAGCCGCGTCGCGCCAAGGGCTACATGCGCCAAGGCGAAGCCTGGGTGTCGAACGCCGATACCCTGCCCTGGCGCGGTACGGCTGCCGGCGGCGGCCTGTCGACGAGCGGCGACCTCGCGCGCTTCGCCGCCGCACTCATGGACGGCCGCCTGCTGTCGAAGCGCCTGTTCGAACAGGCGACGATGGCGCAGGCACCGGAAGGCGGCTACGGCTTCGGTTTCGGCGTTGCCGGCAACGGACCGCTGCGCCGCTTCGGCCACGGCGGTGGCGCGCCGGGCATGAACGGCGAACTGATCGTCGTCCCAAGAGCCGGCACGATCATCGTCGCGTTGTCGAACCTCGACCCGCCGGTGGCCAGCCAACTCGCCAGCTACTACGCCAACCGCATGCCGATCGAGCGTTGAGTCGGCGCGCAGTGGTGACTGCACACGACGTTTCCCGTCCGCCACCAAGGTGGTTCCGATCAATCCCACAACGGCGCCACCGTCCCGTGCGAGCGCAGATCATGGCCGAGGGCGAAGGCAGGCTGGCCGTCCGTCGAGCTGCGCAACGCCGCGCCGCGCTCGGCAGCAACGGCGGCGATGGCTCGAGCCCGGGATTGTTGCGGAGGATGCGCCCATGCGCATCGCCTTGCCGATGCCAGCGCGGCACAATATCGGCCTGCCGCGAGGAATCCCGATGGACACCCAGCACCCTGACCTGCATCCGCTGTACGCCGACCACCTCGCCACGCTGGAGCGGCGCAGCGAGGCCGCGCTCGAGCGCGGCGGCTTCGATCATCTCGTCGTGCCGAGCGGCCAACTGCACTACCAGTTCCTCGACGACCGCGACTATCCGTTCTGCGTCAACCCGCATTTCAAACACTGGCTGCCGGTGACCAAGGCGCCGGGCTCGTGGCTGGTGTACACGCCGGGCCAGCGCCCCAGACTCATCTACCTGCAGCCGCACGACTACTGGCATGTGGTGCCCGAGGCACCCGCCGGCTACTGGGTCGAGCATTTCGACATCACGCTGATCCGCACGGCCGAGGAGGCGCGTGCACACCTGCCGAAGAACCTGGTGCACTGCGCGGTCATCGGTGAGGCCAATGCCGCGGTCGACGACTTCGTGCCGAACAATCCGCAGGCCGTCATCGACTACCTTCACTACCAGCGGGCCTGCAAGACGCCATACGAACTGGCGATGCTGCGCGTGGCGAACCGCATCGCCGTGCGCGGCCACCGCGCCGCCGAAGCCGCGTTCCGGGCCGGCGAATCGGAGTTCGGCATCCACGTCGCCTATGTGCAGGCGACCCGCCAGACCGACAACGAGCTGCCGTACACGAACATCATTGGCCTCAACGAGCACGCCGCGGTGTTGCACTACATGCACCTCGACCACGCTCCGCCGGCACGACCGCTGTCGTTCCTGATCGACGCCGGCGCCTCGTTCCACGGCTATGCCGCCGACATCACGCGCACCTACGCACACGACCGCAACGACGAGTTCCAGGTTCTCGTCGAAGCGGTCGACGCCGCCCAGCGGAACTTGTGCGCGAGGGTGCGCGCGGGCCAGGACTACCGTGACCTGCACGTGCAGGCGCATCTCGCCCTCGCCGGCATCCTGCGCGACAACGGATTCATCCGCCTGTCGCCGGAGGCGGCAGTCGAAACCGGGATCTCGTCGGTGTTTTTCCCGCACGGCCTTGGTCACGGCATCGGCTTGCAAGTGCACGACGTCGCCGGCTTCGCCGCCGACGATCGCGGTGGCACGATCGCCAGACCTGACGGACATCCCTACCTGCGCCTCACGCGCAGGCTCGAGCCGGGCATGGTGGTGACGATCGAACCTGGCCTGTACTTCATCGACATGCTGCTGGCGACGCTGAAGGACAAGCCGGCCGCGCGCGACATCGACTGGGTCAAGGTCGACAGGTTCCGCCGCTACGGCGGTATCCGCATCGAGGACGACGTCGCCTGCACCGATGGCGAACCGGAAAACCTGACGCGCGGAGCGTTCGCTGCGCCGTCACCGCAATTGGCCTGAACCCTTTGTTGGGCACAGGCTGCGACGAAGCCGTACCCTGCGGCGTCCCTGCAGGCGACACCGCTGACCGCATTCCGCCCAGAGTGACCCACATGAACCCTGCATATTCACTGCTCCGCCCTTTCCTTTTCGCCGGCCTCGCTGCCGCATCGCTCACCATCGCTGCCGCAGAAGCCCCGCCCTCACGCGTCAGTGTCGAATGGTCAGACGTGGCCTCGTTGTCCGAGACGAAGGAAGCGCACGGCCGCGGCTGGCAACGCGGCGAAGCCTGGCTCGTCGACCTGCGCAAGCACCTCCAACGCAGCGCAGAGCGCGTGCTGCCGCCCGGAGACCGCCTCGACGTGACCATCACCGACATCAAGCTTGCCGGTGCGTATGAACCATGGCGCGGCTCGCGTTACGACGACGTTCGCATCGTCAAGGACATCTATCCGCCGCGAATCGACCTGAAGTTCGTTCTGAGCGGCGCCGATGGGCGGGTCATCGCCGAAGGCGAGCGCAAGCTGCGCGACCCCGGCTTCCTCACCCGCACGATCGCCAATACCAGCGACCCGCTGCGCTACGAGAAGCGCCTGCTCGATGAGTGGCTGCGCAACGAACTCACCGCCGACGCACGCAAGGCCCCCTGACCGCTGGTGCCACGGGGGCGTTTGTCGAAAGCGGCGAATGCCGCGTCACGTGCTCAACCTTCACCTGCATCACGATGCGGGTCACGGGTGGTGTCGCGCAGCCAACCCAGCCGATAGGCTGCTTCGCCGACGAGTTCGTGCAGCACGAGATCGGCCTTGAGAAGACCGGTCGTCGATGGCAGGAAATAGCCAACGCCGCCGAAGGGTGCGTGGCGATAGTCGACCGGCCATGCGCAGACCTCGAAGCCGGCCTGCTCGAAGGCGTAACGCGCCCGCGGCATGTGCAGGGCCGACGTCACCAGCACGATGTGGCGCGCAATCGGCGGTTGCATTTCGGAGGAGTAGCGCGCGTTCTGCCAGGTCGTGCGCGACCGGTGTTCGAGGCGCAGACGTTCCGGCGCGACGCCGAGCTGGCGCGCAAGCGCACCCATCAAACCACTCTCGCTGAATGCAAAACGGCTGACGCCACCGGAGATCAACAGCAGCGCATCCGGCTGCGCACGCGCAAGTGCGACGCCGGCGAACAAACGGCGCAGGCTGGCCTCGGTCAGTGCCGAGAAGTCGTCATCGCCGCGTGCTTCGCGGCTGACGCCGCCACCGAGCACGACGATCGTCGATCCTGTCCCCGCCGGACAGCCCATGGCCGGCACGCGCGCCTCCTGCCAGCCGACCAGCGTGTTGGCGACCAGTGGTGTGGTCAGGGCGAGGCAGCCGACCGACACGATGATCACCAGCATGCGCAGCGGCCTTGGCAGCCAGCGCCAGAGCAACAGCGCGAGCAGCGCAAACAACACGCCGAAGCGCAGTGGCGAGACGAGCGAGCTCAGCATCGAACGATCCCGCTCACAGGCGTCGTCGCTCATCGATCGCGGCCAATCCCTGTGGCAAGGCTTCGATCGGCAGGTCACGCGCGAACAGCATGAGCTGGAATCGCTCGCCCATCTCGCCCGGCAGGGTCAGACGCTTGACCTCTTGGGCGAGGCGGTAGCGCGTGACTTCGTCGGCCTGCGCGCAGGCGGCCACGAAACGCGCCTCGAGGCCGGTCGCGAGCAGGAAGGCTCCCTGTCGCGCATAGCCGGCGACGCCGAAACCGGCAGCGTTGCCGGCTTCCGCCAACGCAGTGAAGTCGACCGAGGCGGTGATGTCCTGCAGGCCCGGCCACAGCAAGGCATCGGCGTGCGCGCGATGGCGATAGTGGCAGACCAGGGTGCCGTCGCTGCGCTGGGCGTGATAGCAGACGCGACGCGGATAGCCGTAGTCGATGAACACGGCGAGCCCCGCTTCGAGCGAGCCGAGCACAGCCTGCATCCAGTACGGCAACTGCGGCAGCACCTCGGAGCGATAGCCATCGGCGAACGACTCACCCAGATCGCGCTCAAGGTGACGCACGGCAGCGGTTACGAGGGCGTCGGCTGGTCGGTCAACGATCACGAAGGCATCGTCGACCACGGCGACGTGCTCCTCGAACACCTCGCCATCGCGCAGCGCGAAACGCGTCGCCGGCAGCGCGTCGACGACCTCGTTGGCGAACAGCACGCCGCGCCAGGCATCCTCGGGCGGACGTTCGAGCCAGTCGACGCGGGCGAACACTTCGGCCGGCAGAACGGCGGCTAGACGCTCGCGCTGACGCTCGCGCAGATCGGCGCTCGGTTCGAGGATGCGGTAGCGGGCCGGCAGTTCGCCCGCATCCATCCAGGCGCGCAGGGCGTTTTCGGCAAAGGCGCCGCTGCCGCCGCCGAGTTCGACGAAGCAGGCTTCGTTGCCGGCCGCGTGCAGCGCCGGCGCGAATGCGTCGGCGAGACTCGCGGCGAACAGATGGCCGAGCTCGGGTGCCGTGACGAAATCACCCGCCGCGCCGAACTTGGTGCGACCCGCGCTGTAGTAGCCGAGTCCTGGCGCGTACAGGCAGCGCTCCATGAAGCGTGAGAAAGGCATCGGCCCCTGGCGTTCGATCTCCTCGCGCAGCAACGCGACCAGGCGCGCCGAGTGCGCGCGTTCATCGGCATCGGGGGGTGGCAGGGCAATCGACACGGCTGGCTCATGACGCCGGCTTGCGGCACTCTGTGCAGGATAACAGCGGCTCGGGGATGCCATCGATGGAAGAACCCGCCTCGCGCCCGGTCGCCCTGGTCACCGGTGCCGCGCGCCGTGTCGGCGCGGTGATCGCGCGGCGCCTGCACGAAGCCGGCTACGACCTGGCCCTGCACTGCCGCACCTCGCGCAGCGAGCTCGATGCCCTGATCGCGGAACTCGAACAGGTGCGCCCCGGCAGCACGCTCGCGCTCGAAGCCGATCTTGCCGACGTCGCGCACCTGCCAGGACTGGTCGAGGCGACGGTGACACGCTTCGGTCATCTCGATGCACTGATCAACAATGCCTCGGCGTTCTTCCCGACCCCCCTGGGCCGCATCGATCAGGGCGACTGGAGCGCGCTGTTCGATTCCAACGCGCGCGGGCCGCTGTTCCTGACCCAGGCCGCGGCACCCGCCTTGCGCGCGCGTCACGGCGCGATCGTCAACCTGGTCGACATCTATGCCGAACGCCCATTGCCGGGCTACAGCGTCTACTGCATGGCCAAGGCCGCACTGCTGGCGATGACGCGCGCACTGGCCCGCGAACTGGCCCCGCAGGTGCGCGTCAACGGCGTCGCCCCCGGTGCCGTGATGTGGCCCGAGGATGGCAAGCCCTACGCGCCGCCCACGGACATCATCGCGCGCACGCCACTTGCACGCGCCGGCAGCGCCGACGACGTCGCCGCAGCGGTACTCTGGCTGTTGCGCGATGCCGGGTTCACCACCGGCGAGGTCATCCGCGTCGACGGCGGACGCACGCTGTTCGTCTGACGCCGCCGGGGCGCACGGTCCGGCGGCGGACGACTCAGGCCTTGACGCGGAAAGCGTCGGCGACCAGCGCCGACTGGAATGCGCTACCGGCATCCCCTTCAGCCGCATAGCGGTACAGCGCAGCCGAGTAGATGCCCTGCAACGCCGCCTGCACAAGCACCAGCATCAGCACGGCGACCCCGACCAGCAGCGCCGCCGCCACGATCAGCGCGACCGTCTTGGTTGTCGCGGCGAGCACGATGAGGCCACCGCCTACGAGTACGGTGGCGAACACGATGAAGCCGAACACGAGGCCGATGCCGGTGTTGCCGATCAGGTTCTCGCCCCAGGTCTTCTTCAGCAGCTCGGCGCTGCGCTTGACCGCGTCGATCGGGCCGACGTCGTGGTTGGCCAGCACCGGCACGACCAGGAACGAGGCGACCGTCCAGGCCAAGCCGATCAGCCCGACGACGTACCGCCCGATGAAGCCCGCGCGCTCCTGCAACGCCCGCAGCAGCACGCCGACGGTGGCCGAGATGACCGCGTATCCGAGGATCGCCGGAAGTTTCGACAACGCGATGCGGAAACCGTCGGCCACGGTTGGGTCGCCGCCACGCAAGCGGATCATCGCCGCACCGACAAGCGCTGTGTTGAAGAAGATGATGACGAAATACTGCACGACGTAGAACGCGAACAAACCCAGATAGAGCGTGGGCGAGACATGCCCGCCGTCGCCCAGCGTGGTGACCGCACCGCCGAGCACGGCGGGCACGATGAAGCTCGCGGCGACCACCATGCTCGCGATCGCCGACAGCAACGGAAACAGCAGCAGTTCCTTGTCGGAACGCAGCACCGAGGCACTGGCCTTGATCAGCGACCAGCTCTGCGCAAAGCGGGCGAACATGGAGTCACCTCTCGCGGACAGTGGGACAGGACCGGCAGTATCGCGCAAGTCGGCGGCGGGGGCATCGGAAGCATTGTGGCCGATGCCGCGGCCTTGGCGATCAGGGATGCAGGATGCGCCGCTCCCGCTCCCGGGATGTCCCGCTTGACCAGTCGGAACATCGCGCATGTGCGATCGCGCTGCCGTGCGGGCAGGCGCAGCACGACTGCGCAATCACGATGCGGGCGGCAATGCGACGATCTCGAACACCCGGTCATGCTCGGCATGCCGCCGCCACAGCGCGCCGAGGGTTTCTCCCTCTACCGGGTGGCGGACATCGGCAGCGATGTCGACGAGCGGCTTGAGCACGAAGGCATGGCGCAGCTCGCCGCGCGGAATCTCGAGATGGCCGGGCCCGGTCAGCACGAGGTCGTCGTACAGCACGATATCGACGTCGAGCGTGCGGCTGGACCAGCGCGGCACGTCACGGCGGCGGCCGTGGCGGTCCTCAAGTGCATGCAGCCAGTCGTTGAGTTCGCCCGGCGCGAGGTCGGTGTCGATGCGTGCGGCCAGATTGACGAAATCCGCGCCGGTCATGCCCAGCGCCGGCATGAGGTACGCCGGCGAAACCACGATGTGACCGAAGCGTGCGCGCAGCTCGTCGAGCGCGGCACGCAGGTGGGTGCACGGTTCGATGTTGGAGCCGAGGCTGAGATAGGCGCGGGCCATGCGCGATTCGCGCATGCCTCGCGCTCGCCGGTCAAGTTTCGACGTGGGCCGGCACCGTGAACGACGGCTGCGGGTCCAGGCATGGCTTGAGACGCCCTGAGCAATCCCACGACGGCGTCACCGTCCTGTGCGGGCGCCGAGCTGCGCCCGCACAGGACGGCCCCAACCTTTTGATTCCCAACGACGGGATTGATCAGGGCATCCCTTGCGCAACATGCGCTGCCGCGCATGCATCAGGCGCGATCTGCACGCCCACGACTGCGCTCGATGCGCACGCCGACCGCACGCGAACCGCGCACGGCACCAGGCTTGGCCAAGCGCAGGCTGACGTGGTCGACAGCGAATTCATCGAGGATGATCGCGGCGCAACGCTCGGCGAGGGCTTCGACGAGCTGGAACTCGGCAGCCTCGACGAAGGCGATCAGGCGTTTCGCCACGGCCTTGTAGTCGAGCGTGTCCTCGATGCGGTCGGTGGCGGCCGGCTTGGTGTTGTCGAAGCGCATCTCGATGTCGAGGGCGACGGTCTGGCGGATGCGTCGCTCCCAATCGTAGATGCCGATGACGGTGTCGATGCGCAGGTCTTCGATGAATACGGTGTCCATGGATGCTGTGCGATCCGGATGTGAGTAGTGTGCCGATTCAGGCGACCAGCGCCGGCAGGCTTTCGAGATCCCAGCGTGGACGCACCTGGATCTGTGCATCGCTGAGCTGCCCGGCCTGCAGGCGCAGGGCGCCGGCCATGGCAATCATGGCGCCGTTGTCGGTGCAGAACTCCAGACGCGGGAAGTGCACCGTGAAACCTTCCGCCTGCGCAGCCTCGGCAAGCTCGGCGCGCAGGCGACGGTTGGCGCCGACACCGCCGGCGACGACGAGGCGGCGCGCACCGGTCTCGGCCAGCGCGCGACGACACTTGATCACCAGCGTCTCGACGATGGCTTCCTCGAAGGCGCGGGCGATGTCGGCGCGCGCGCCTTCGCCCTGGTCGCTGCGCTGCCAGGCCAGCAGGACCTGGGTCTTGAGGCCGGAGAAACTGAAGTCGAGGCCGGGACGGTCGGTCATCGGCCGGGTGAAGCGGAAGCGGCCCGGCGTGCCGGCCTCAGCCAGCTTCGCCAGCGCCGGACCGCCCGGATACGGCAGGCCCATCAGCTTGGCGGTCTTGTCGAAGGCCTCCCCAGCGGCATCGTCGAGGGTGTCGCCGAGCAGGCGGTAGCGGCCGATCGCGGCCACTTCGATCAACATGGAATGACCGCCGGAGACGAGCAGGGCAACGTAGGGCGGTTCTGGCGGGTCCGCTTCGAGCATCGGCGCGAGCAGGTGCCCTTCCATGTGGTGCACGCCGATGGCTGGGATCTCCAGCGCCCAGGCCAAGGCGCGCGCGGCGGCAGCACCCACCAGCAGGGCACCGACCAGGCCTGGACCGGCGGTGTAGGCAACGCCGCCGAGATCATCGACCCCCAGCCCGGCGCGCCCCAGCGTCTCGCGGACCAGGGGCAGCAGCTTGCGCACGTGGTCACGCGAGGCCAGTTCGGGCACGACCCCGCCGTACTCGGCGTGCAGGTCCACCTGGCTGTACAGGGCGTGCGCGAGCAGGCCGCGGGCCGGGTCATAGACAGCCACCCCGGTCTCGTCGCAGGAAGTTTCGATGCCGAGCACGGGGCCCGGCTTTGCAAACGGCAAAGTCATCACGATAGAATGCGCGGCTCGCCCAAGAGCCCGGGTGACGAGTCTACCGCGGAGATCCCATGCCCAGCGTCAAAGTTCGCGAAAACGAACCCTTCGAATTTGCCCTGCGCCGCTTCAAGCGCACCTGCGAAAAGGCCGGCGTGCTGGCCGAAGTGCGCAAGCGCGAGTTCTACGAAAAGCCGACCCAGGAGCGCAAGCGCAAGCGTGCGGCTGCGGTCAAGCGCCATCTGCGCCGCGTCTCGCGCGACGTGACCAAGCGCCAGCGGATGTACTGATCCAGTCGGCGGCAGGTTCGCTCAGGCGTCCTGCCCCGCAGCGAAGGCGGCCGCGGCCGTCTTCCGCACCCGGGCGATCTTCGAGGCCGGCGTTGCGCAAGCAGCGCCGGCTTTTTGCGTCTGCACCGTTCCCCGGCGACCCGCGTCGCCATCCAACCGGATTCCCATCCATGTCGCTCAAGAACCGCATCACCGATGACATGAAGGCCGCGATGAAAGGCGGCGAGAAGGACCGCCTCGGCGTGATCCGCCTGATCCTCGCCGCGCTCAAGCAGCGCGAAGTCGACGAGCGCATCGTCCTCGACGACGCCCAGGTCACCGCCGTGCTCGAGAAGATGCTCAAGCAGCGCAAGGACTCGATCGAGCAGTACACCGCCGCCGGCCGCGATGACCTCGCCGCCGTCGAGCGTGCCGAAGTGGCGGTGATCCAGCTCTACCTGCCGGCGCCGCTCGACGAGGCCGAGATCGAGGCCATCGTCACCCGCACGATCGCCGAAGCCGGCGCCAGCGGCCCGAAGGACATGGGCAAGGTCATCGGCCTGGTGCGCCCGCAGGTCGCAGGGCGCGCCGACATGGGCCAGGTTTCGGAGCTGGTGAAGCGCAAGCTCGCCGGCTGAACCGCGGCCGCACCCGGATCCGCGCGGCTGCGTTCGGCTTGGCCCCCTTTTTCGGTTTTCGTCGTTTTGAGGAACACCCACGAAGGAGGTCACCCGCATGATCCGCACGTCCCTGCTTGCCTGCACCCTCACCCTCACCCTCGCCTTCGGCGCCGCCCTGCCCGCGGCCGCCGCGGTCAAGGAACCGGACCACATCCGCCAGCTGCACACCTCGCCGACGGTCGGCCAATACAAGATCGCCGCGGTGCGCGGCCCCGGCGTCTTCGTCGGCGCCAGCGTGGTCGGCCTTGGCATCGACGCGACGCAGACTACCGCCTACGTCGCCATCGACGGCCGGGTCATCATGCTGGGCTCGCTCAACGCCGCCGATGCCGCATTCGGCGGCAACGTCAATTCCGGTGTCGGCGTCGCCTACGCCAAGGACCTCGGTGGCCGCGCCCGTGCCAGCTTCGGCTTTGCCGAACCGCTGCGCTTCGAGCGCGAGCTGCACGTCTACGTGCGTGTCGACGCCGGCACGCCGATGGCCGTGTTCGGCGATGTCGTCTGGGGTGCGGACGCGGATTGACGGTAGCCGTAGTAGCCCGTTCACGGGCGATGCCTTCTTGCATCGCGTCGAAAAGCATCGCCCGTGATCGGGCTACTACGCGCAAGAACGCAGGGTTTCGCTGCGCCACGCCGTAAACTAGCCGGATGGCCGGCCGCATCCCCGAGCGCTTCATCGACGAACTGCTGACACGCATCGACATCGTCGAGGTGATCGGCGAGCGCGTGCCGTTGAAGAAGGCCGGGCGCGACTGGAGCGCGCGCTGTCCATTCCATGACGAGCGTTCGCCGTCGTTCACGGTCAGTCAGAACAAGCAGTTCTACCACTGCTTCGGCTGCGGCGCGCACGGCAGCGCGATCCGCTTCCTGATGGACTACGACCGCCTCGAGTTCCCCGATGCGATCGAGGAGCTCGCCGCGCGCGCCGGCCTCAAGGTCGAATACGAAGGCGGCCAGCGCGCGGTGCCGCGCGAGGACAGCACCGACCTCTATTCGGTGCTCGAGCAGGCCGCCTCGTTCTTCCGTACCCAGCTCGCACGCAGCCCGGCGGCGCAGGCCTATTTCGCCGGCCGCGGCCTCGACGAGGCGATCCTCGAACGCTTCAACCTGGGCTATGCACCCGATGCCTGGGACGCACTGAAGAACGCGCTCGGCACCACGCCGCAGCGCCTCGCCCTGCTCGACAAGGCCGGCCTGCTCGCCAGCGGCGACCGCGGCAGCCGCTACGACCGCTTCCGCGACCGCGTGATGTTCCCCATCCTCGACCGCCGCGGGCGCACGATCGCCTTCGGCGGACGCATCCTGGCACCGCAGAAGGCGAAGTCACCGCTCGGCGAAGCCGCCGTCGCCGAGGAAGTGGGCAAGGGACAGAACAAATCCGACGGCCCGAAATACCTCAACTCCCCCGAGACTCCCCTGTTCCACAAGGGCCGCGAACTGTTCGGCCTGTGGCAGGTACGCGCCGCCCACACGAAGATCGCGCGCCTGCTCGTGGTCGAGGGCTACATGGACGTGATCGCCCTGCACCAGGTCGGCATCACCCAGGCGGTGGCGACGCTCGGCACGGCGACCACCAGCGACCATGCCGAACTGTTGTTCCGCAACGCCGCCGACGTCTACTTCTGTTTCGACGGCGACCGCGCCGGCCGCCAGGCCGCATGGCGCGCGGTCGAATCGGTGCTGCCGCGCATGCGCGACGGTCGGCAGGCGTGGTTCCTGTTCCTGCCCGATGGCGAGGATCCCGACTCGCTCGTGCGCAAGGAAGGCGTGGAAGGATTCGAGCAGCGCCTCGCTGCGGCGACTCCGCTCAGCGAGTTCTTCTTCACCGAACACTCGCGCGACGTCAATCTCGCCAGCATCGACGGCAAGGCGCGCCTGGCCGAACGCGCACGGCCGATGCTCGCGCAGATTCCCGACGGCGCCTTCCGCGACCTGATGGCGGCCGAACTCGAACGCCGCAGCGGCGCGCGCACGATCACCGCCAGCACCGCCAACGTGCAGCACGCGCGCGCGAACGCCGCACGCGGACGCCCGCCGCAACGCTCGCTGGTACGCACGGCCATCACCCTGCTCGTGCAATATCCCTCGCTCGGCCCGGCGATCGAACCGCCATGGAGCTTCGCCGTGCTGCGTCAGCCCGGCGTGCCGCTGCTGGTCGAGCTGGTCAAACTGTGCCGCGAACGCCCAAACCTGACCACCGGCGCCCTGCTCGAACACTTCGCCGACCGCGAGGAAGCCGCCGCGCTCAACAAGCTCGCCACGCTCGAAGCCCTCGCCAGCGACGAAGCCCAGGCCCGCGCCGACTTCCTCGGCGCGATCGCCCAGCTCGACGTGCAGACCATGCAGCAGCGCCTGGACGACCTCGACGCGAAGCGGAAAGCGTCCGGCCTCACGCCCGAGGAACTCGACGAACTGCGCCGCCTGCTGGTCAGCAAACCGGCGCATCGACGCGCCTGACGGGTGGGCGACATCACGCTTGTGCCATCGTGGCGACCGTGGTCTGCGCCCCGCTGCGCGCGCGCCACAAGCGCTTGCGCATGAAACCATCGCCGCATCCTTGACACGACGACGCGCCATCGGCTCCACTTGCTGCATGCGCACATACGGTACGACCACGACCATTACCACTCCGTCACCGGAGCGGTCGATCGTGCGCAGCTGAAATCCACGAACGAACCCGCTCCTCGACGAGGAAGCGGGCACTCCCCCCTTCCGAAGCGCGCGGGGCCATCACGGGAGACCCGATGAGTCCGCTTGCCAAGCTGTCCGCCACCCTCGCCTCGGCACGCAACCCGGACGCCGATGCGCCGCCGACGATCGCGCACAAATTCGGTGGTTCCTCGCTGGCCGATGCCGGGCGTTACCGCCATGTCGGCAAGCTGCTGCTCGCGCGTGACGACCAGCACCAGGTCAGCGTGGTTTCGGCCATGCAGGGTGTCACCGATGCGCTGATCGGCCTGGCCTCGGCGGCGGCGCGGCGCGAGGACTGGCGCACGCCCTGGCAGGCCTTGCGGGCGCGTCATGTACAGACGGCCGAGGCCCTGCTCGGCGATGCAGCGAGCGCGTTCGTCGCCTGGCTCGATGCGCAGTTCAACGCACTCGCCGACGTGCTCAACGCCCTCGCCGTGCTCGGCATTCCGGCACGCGAGGCAGTCGAATCAGTGCAGGGCCTCGGTGAGGTGTTCTCGGCCAACCTGCTGCGCACGCATCTCCACGCCCTGGGCGGGGATTGCGCCGTGCTGGATGCGCGCGAGGTGCTGGTGGTCGCCCACGGCGAACTCGGCGTCGCCGTCGACTGGGAAGCGAGTGCCGCGCGCCTGGCCGACTGGCGCCGCGCCCACGACGCGCGGCGCATCGTCGTCACCGGCTTCGTCGCCCGTACCGCCGATGGCCGCGCCACCATCCTTGGCCGCAACGGCAGCGACTTCTCCGGCGCGATCTTCGCTGCCCTGTTCGATGCACGTGAACTGCACATCTGGACCGATGTGGACGGCGTGCTCTCGGCGGATCCGCGCCTGGTGCCGGAAGCGGTCGCACTCGATGGCCTGTCTTACGAGGAAGCCTGCGAACTCGCCTATTTCGGCGCCAAGGTCATCCATCCACAGACCATGTTGCCGGCGATGGCGCTCGGCCTGCCGATCCACATCCGCAACACGTTCCGCCCCGACCATCCCGGTACCCGCATCGCCAGCCAGGGCGGCGCCGACGCCGGACCCGTGCGCGGACTGTCGCTGGCCAACGATCTGGCCCTCGTCAACGTCGAGGGTGCCGGCATGATCGGCGTGCCGGGCACCGCCGAACGCGTGTTCGCAGCGCTGCGCGACGCGCGCGTGTCGGTGGTGATGATCTCGCAGGGATCGTCGGAACACTCGATCTGCTGCGTGGTGCGTGCCACCGATGCCGAACGCGCCGAAGTCGCGCTCGATGCCGTGTTCGCACGCGAACTGGCGCTGGGCCAGATCCAGGCGATCACGGTGACGCCGGGCATCAGCGTGCTCGCCGCCGTCGGCGACGGCATGGCCGGAACGCCAGGTGTGTCCGCCCAGTTGTTCGGCACCCTGGGCCGCGCGCGCGTGAACATCCGGGCGATCGCCCAGGGCGCGTCCGAACGCAACATCTCAGTCGCCCTCGACAGCCGCGATGCGGCGCGCGCCCTGCGCGCCGTGCATGCCGGCTTCTGGCTGTCAGCGCAGACGATCTCGGTCGGCATCATCGGACCCGGCAACGTCGGCCGCGAGCTCATCGAACAGCTGCGCGAGGCACTGCCGCGCCTGCGCCGCGACGCCCACCTCGATCTGCGCGTGCGGGCAATCGCCTCGACCCGCCGGCTGTGGACCAGCGAGCTCGGCGAACTCCCGGATGACTGGGCCGAGCGCCTGGCCGCGAGCGAAACACCGGCCGATCTCGACACCTTCACCGCACAGGTGCACGCCACGCACCTGCCACACGCGGTCATCGTCGACTGTAGTGCAAGCGACGCGGTCGCCGCGCGCTATGCCGGCTGGCTCGCTGCCGGCATCCACGTCATCACGCCGAACAAGCAGGCCGGTGCCGGACCGCTCGCGCGCTGGCAGGACATCCGCAGGGCCTGCGCGCAGAGCGGTGCGCGCTGGCGTTACGAGGCCACCGTCGGCGCCGGCCTGCCGGTGATCCAGACCCTGCGCGACCTCATCGATACCGGCGACGAACTGCTCGCCGTCGAAGGCATCTTCTCCGGCACCCTGGCCTGGCTGTTCAACCGCTACGACGGCCGCGAGCCGTTCTCGAAACTGGTACGCGAAGCACTTGCGCTCGGCTACACCGAACCCGATCCGCGCGATGACCTGTCCGGCCTCGACGTCGCACGCAAGCTCGTCATCCTCGCCCGCGAAGCCGGACTCGCGCTTGAACTCGCCGACGTCGACGTGCGCGGCCTGGTGCCGCCGGCGCTGCTCGCGCTCGACCGCGACGCCGCCCTCGCTGCCCTCGAATCGCTCGATGCCGATCTCGCCGCGCAGCACGCCGCGGCGCACGCGAAGGGTTGCGTGCTGCGCTACGTCGCCCGTCTCGACCGCGACGGCACGGCGCGTGTCAGCCTCGTCGAACTGCCGGCCACGCACGCATTCGCACACCTGAGTCTCACCGACAACATCGTGCAATACACGACGCGCCGCTATGCCGACAACCCGCTGATCGTGCGCGGCCCCGGTGCCGGTCGTGAAGTCACCGCTGCCGGCGTGTTCGCCGATCTGCTGCGCGTGGGCGCGGGACTGGGGGCGAAGCTGTGAGAAACCGGGAATCGGGAATGGGGAATGGGGACTCGTCCAAGGCGGATGGCTCGACCGTTTCGCGAAACCTTGACCCGGTATCGAATGCCAAGTCGATGACGGCTGCTGCCAACGCCAATCCCGACTCCTCCGCATTCCCCATTGCTCATTCCCGGCGTGCTGCGTGCGCGCATGCCCCAGCCAGCATCGGCAATGTCGCCGTCGGCTTCGACATCCTCGGGCAGAGCCTGGCCGGGGCCGGCGACGTCGCCACGGTCACACGCATCGACGAACCGCTGGTGCGCATCGAGGCGATCCACGGTTGCGTGACCGCGCTGCCGCTCGAGGCGGAGCGCAATACGGCCGGGCGCGCATTGATCGCCTTGCGCGAGGCGCTGGCGCTGCCGTTCGGCTTTGCCGTCGAACTACAAAAGGGCATTGCGCTCGGTTCCGGCATGGGCGGCTCGGCCGCCTCGTGCGTGGCCGCGCTGGTCGCAGCGAATGCCTTGCTCGACACGCCGCTCGCGCCGGAAGCGCTATACCCGTTCGCGCTCGCCGGCGAAGCCGTCGCCAGCGGCAGCCGCCACGGCGACAACGTCGGACCCATGCTGCTGGGTGGCCTGGTGCTGGCCACGAAGGACCGTCTCGTGCGCATACCGGTACCCGATGCGTGGCATTGCGCGGTCGTACATCCCGATGCCGTGCTGGAAACACGCCGCGCGCGCGAGGCGCTCGCCGGCGCCTATGCCCTCGGCGATTTCGTCGCGCAAAGCGCCAACCTCGCCCTCGTCCTCACCGGCTGCCATCGTGGCGATGCCGACCTGGTGCGCGCAGGACTCGCCGACGTGCTGGTGGAACCACGCCGCGCGCCCCTGATCGCCGGTTTCGATGCGGTCAAGCGGGCCGCGCTCGCCAGCGAGGCTTTCGGCGCGAGCATCTCGGGCGCCGGCCCGAGCGTATTTGCATGGTTCGCGGACCGTGCACAAGCGGACATCGGCGCGCAGGCGATGCAAGCTGCATTCGCCGATGCCGGCTTGGCCAGCGACGCCTTCGTTTCGCCGATCAACGGCCCGGCCGCCGGAGTACTCGCATGAAGTTCATCAGCACGCGTGGCGGCACACCACCGACGTCGTTGAGTGCCGCCCTCGTCGCCGGCCTCGCGCCCGATGGCGGCCTTTACGTGCCCGATGCCCTGCCACGTTATGGCCAGGCCGATTTCGATGGCGCCAACACCCTGGCCGAGGTTGCCTCGCACCTGCTCGCCCCGTTCTTCGCCGACGACCCACTCGCCGCCGACCTGGCCACGATCTGCGCCGAAGCGTTCGCCTTCGAGGCACCGCTGAAGCCGACCCGCATCGACGGTTGCGCCGTGCTCGAGTTGTTCCACGGCCCTACCGCCGCGTTCAAGGACTTTGGTGCACGCTTCCTTGCCGCCTGCATGCAACGCCTGCGCAAGCCCGACGATGCGCCGCTGACGATCGTCGTTGCGACTTCGGGTGATACGGGTGCCGCAGTCGCCGCAGCCTTTCATCGTCGGCCGGGCCTGCGCGTCGTCATCCTCTATCCCGATGGCCGCGTATCGCCGCGCCAGGCCCATCAGCTTGGCTGCTTCGGCGACAACGTGCGCGCGCTGCGCGTGGCCGGCAGCTTCGACGACTGCCAGCGCCTTGCCAAGCAGGCGCTCGGCGACACCACCCTGCAGGCACGCCTGCCGCTCAGCTCGGCCAACAGCATCAGTCTCGGCCGCCTGCTGCCGCAGATGACCTATCACGCACACGCCGCGCTCACACACACACGCCGGCATGGTGCACCGCTCAACCTCATCGTGCCGACCGGCAACCTCGGCAACGCCTTCGCCGCGATCCTCGCACGCGCTTGCGGCCTGCCGATCGGCCAGATCGCGCTGGCGACCAACGCGAACGCCGTTCTGCCCGACTTCTTCGCCGGCGCCGACTACGCCCCGCAGGCCAGCATCGCCACGCTCGCCAACGCGATGGACGTGGGCGCACCGAGCAACTTCGAGCGCCTGCGCTGGCTGTATCCCGACGCGGCACAGCTACGCCAGACCTTCCTCGCCGAATCGGTCGACGACGCGACGATCCGCACCGTCATCGCACGCGGTGAAGCCGACTACGGCGAGACCTTCTGCCCGCACACCGCCTGCGCCATCGCAGTGTTCGAGCGCCTGCGTGCGCGTGGCATCGGCGGCGACTGGGCCATCGCCGCGACCGCACATCCGGCCAAGTTCGACCAGGTGGTCGAACCGCTGCTCGGTCATGCCGTCGCCGTGCCGCCCGCGCTGGCCGAACTGCTCGCCCGACCGGCGCAGGCCGAGCCAATCGATGCGGAGTACACGGCGTTCGTGCGCGCACTGCATTGATGCGCAAGGAGCCGGTTTCGCCAGGACGATGCCATTCGCCTGTGCCGGGCAAACCCTGTACAGGGTGCGCACTGTGTTTGCTTGGGTCACCGTGAATCGTGGCCCGATGCTGTCGATCTCGCGATCCGCTCCATCGCTCACCTCTCCTCCTCGGCAATTCAGTTTCGGCCAGCGAAAACAACGCGACTGATCCGATCAACGCAACGGCCGGCACCTGACCGCAAAGTCGACGTGATAGTGCTCGTCGTGACGGACCCAGGCGGGCCGGCTCATGAACCTGAGGTTGCTGCGCAGTGCATTGCCATGTCGGGTCGCATACAGGCGCGGCAGCCACGCCGGCTCGAAGATGACGAGTGCAATACCGGCGTCGTGCGCTTTCGCCGCGGCATCCAATGCGATGAGATGTGCCGCCAACGCCTCGAAATCGAGCGTGTATTCCTGCCAGCGGCCATCGCGGTCGAATTCGATCGAGTAGCCATAGCGATTCGCCACCGTCGTCGGCAGCGTCACGGCGCGCCCGCCTGCATCGCGGACCGGCACGAAGAAATCGACCGAGAGGCCGTTCTGGTGCGTGCGATGTGGGTAGAAGCGCCCGCCTTCGGCGAAACCCGTTTCGCCATAGACGAAAACGAGATCCGGGTGGTCGCGTTCGAGTCGCGCGTACGCATCGACGACGATGTCGCGGACGCGCGCATGGACGTAGGTCCGGCCGAGCATGCGTGCCAGTGACGTGTATGCCGAAAAGTTGGAGCCGCTTACCGGCAGGGGCACGCCGCCGTCGAGCGAGCCGCGCGACACGCTGCCGTGGCAGGTACTCGATGTCGCATTGCCGTGACCATCCGAGCCGGCAGTCGCGCACGCCACCAGGGTAACGAGAGCGAGCCGCAGGCGCAGCGTGGCACTCAAAAGGCAAACTCCGTGAACACCGGATCGACGCTGCCGTTCCATGCACCGTGGAACAATTCGAGCTTGCGCTCTGCGGGTGTCTGGTTGGTGGCGACGATCTCGAGCAGGGGTTCGAGAAAGATCGATTCGTCGGCGCCCTTGTGGTTCGTGCGTGCGCGGCGGGCGAGACCGGCGGAGGAGATCTTCAGGACCTCGCCGGCCACGTCGCGCACCGTGCCGCCGCGGAACGGCAGCTTCAGCGCATGCTTCGGCACGCCATCGCGCAAGGCGTGGCGTTCGTCGCTGGTGTAGTCCTTGACCAGATCCCAGGCGGCATCGAGCGCGGCGTCGTCGTAGAGCAGGCCGACCCAGAAGGCCGGCAGCGCGCACAGGCGGTTCCACGGCCCGCCGTCGGCGCCACGCATCTCGAGGTATCGCTTGAGGCGGACCTCGGGAAAGGCGGTGGTCATGTGGTCGGCCCAGTCCTTGAGCGTCGGCACCACACCGGGCAGTTCGTCGAGTTCGCCGCGCAGGAAACGGCGGAACGAACGACCGGCCAGGTCGTGGTAGACGCCATCGCGATAGCTGAAATACATCGGCACGTCGAGCAGGTAGTCGACGTAGCGCTCGTAGCCGAAACCGTCCTCGAAGACGAAATCGAGCATGCCTGTGCGGTCGGGGTCGGTATCGGTCCAGATGTGCGAGCGGTAGCTGAGATAACCGTTCGGCCTGCCTTCGGTGAATGGCGAATCGGCGAACAGTGCGGTGGCAATCGGCTGCAGGGCGAGCGATACGCGGAACTTCTTCACCATGTCCGCTTCGTTGGCGAAGTCCAGATTGACCTGCACCGTGCAGGTGCGCGTCATCATGTCGAGGCCGAGCGAGCCGACCTTGGGCATGTACTCGCGCATGATCTTGTAGCGCCCCTTCGGCATCCACGGCATGTCGGCGCGCGACCACTTCGGCTGGAAGCCCATGCCGAGGAAACCGATGCCGAGGGCATCGGCGACGGACTTGACCTCCTTGAGGTGGCCGCCGACCTCGCGACAGGTTTCATGGATCGACACCAGCGGTGCCCCGGACAGCTCCAGCTGGCCAGCCGGTTCGAGCGTGACCGAAGCCTGGTCGCGCAGCAACGCGATGAGCCTGCCGTTCTCCTCGACGCGTTCCCAGCCAAAGCGGGTCAGCCCTTCGAGCAGGGCGCCGATGCCGTGCGGACCCTCCCAGGTCGGCGGGCGCAAGGCTTCATCGGCCGACGTCGTCGCGTCGGGGATGCGAAAGCCGAACTTCTCGTGCTCGGTGCCGATGCGCCAATCGGCCGGCGGCCGCGCGCCGGAGGCGATCGACTCGACCAGTTGCCCGCGCTGCGTGATCGGCTCGTCCTTGGCGGAACTGGGTCCGGACATGGCGGGATTCCTCTGGGTTGACCCGGCGATATGGGGTTGCCGCGGGTTCATGCAAGCGCTGCGGCGACCCCACCGGCGGATGGCCGGCGGCATTCCGCATGAGGGCGGAAAGCGCACCCACCAACTCAGGATGCTTGTGGCAGCGGCGGCCCCGCTTCGCGGTTGACCGCCACTCGCACGGGTTTCGATCAGGCGCTGCCGAGCCAGCGCATGACCACGTCGCGTGCTTCGTCGAGTCCGACCTTGGCGGTGGCCGAGAACAGCTGCACGCTGACGCGCGCATCGGCGCTGCCGTCGGCGCCGAGTTCGGCGCGCACCAGCGCGAGTGTGCGCGCGGCCTCGCTGCGCGAGAGCTTGTCGGACTTGGTCAGCACCACATGACACGGCAGGTCGATCGCCTCGGCATAGGCGAGCATCTGCCGATCGAACTCCTTGAGCGGATGGCGCGAGTCGATGATGAGGACGACGCCCTTCAAGGCCTTGCGTTGCTTGAGATAGGTGTCGACCAGCTCGCGCCAGTGGTCGCGCACACCGACCGGAACCTTGGCGTAACCATAACCGGGCAGGTCGACCAGGCGGCGCGCATCGTCGAGGGAGAAGATGTTGATGAGCTGGGTGCGACCGGGCGTCTTCGACACGCGGGCCAGGCCCTTGTGCGCGGCCAGCGCATTGAGCGCGCTCGACTTGCCGGCATTGGAGCGCCCGGCAAAGGCAACCTCGGCACCGCTGTCGGGCGGCAGGTCGCGCATTGCGTTGGCACTCTTGGAGAACTTGACCGTGTGCAGGATGTGCATGGATGTCCGAGGCGGTTGCGGTGGCGATGCTCCGGGTCCGTCGCCCACCCGCGAACGGGCGCTGCGCACGGGATCGACCGGCCGGCCGGTTTGACCGGCCTTCGACGGGCGCGGATAATCCGGCGGTTTCCGCCGGCGTCGGTGCCTTGTGCCCCGAGCCGACGCATCCCCAGTCCCCTAGCGGAGTCAGTGTATGGTTTTTCGGCCCGTTTTTGCTCTGCTGATGCTCGCCACCGCGGGCCTGGCCCAGGCCGAGTCGGTCGAACGCGCCGGACCTGGCGATGCCAAGGCCGGCGAGGCGAAGTCCGCCGTCTGCGCCGCCTGCCACGCCGCCGACGGCAATTCCGCCATCGCCATGTACCCGAAGCTGGCCGGCCAGAACGAGGCCTACATCGCCCGTCAGCTCGCCCAGTTCAAGTCCGGCCAGCGCGACAACGCGATCATGGCGCCGTTCGCGGCGACGCTGTCGGCGCAGGACATGAACGATCTCGGCGCATTCTTCGCCAGCAAGCTGCCGACGTCGGACCTGGCCGACTCGGCCTCCGTCGAACGCGCCCAGCAGCTCTACCGTGCCGGTGATGCCAAGCTCGGCGTGCCCGCCTGCATGGCCTGCCACGGCCCGGATGGTCGCGGCATGGCCGGTTCGGCCTATCCGCAACTGGCCGGCCAGTGGGCCGACTACGTGCAGGCCAAGCTGACCGAATGGCGCGGCGACGTGTCCTGGGGCGACGACGAGCACGCCAAGATCATGCCCGAGATCGCCAAGCGCCTCTCCGACAAGGACATCGCCGACCTCGCCTCGTACGCCCAGGGCCTGCACACGGCCGACGCCGCGAAGTGAATCTTTCGCGGCATCTGCTGTCCGAGGGCGGCATGCGTTTCCTTTCCCCGCGTTGACCACGCCCGTCCCCGGAGTACTGACGATGTCGAAGTTCCTGAGTGCCCTCGTGTTCGGCCTGAGCCTGGCCTGCGCCGCGCATGCGCAAGACATGGGCGAATGGCAGGAAGGCAAGCACTACGAGCTCGTGGCAACGCCGCAGGCGACCACCACCGGCGACAAGGTCGAAGTACTCGAGGCGTTCTCCTACGCATGCCCGGCCTGCAACCAGGCCGTGCCGATCGTCGCCGACATCAAGAAGGCACTGCCGGCCAACGCCGAGTTCGTCTATCTGCCGGTGCAGTTCGCCTCTGATGCCTGGAAGACCTTCGCGCGCGGCTTCTACACCGCGCAGGCGCTCGGCATCGCCGAGAAGGCACACGCTGACCTGTTCCGTGCGATCTACCTCGACAAGAAGATCAACAGCTCGGCGCCGACCATGGATGCGCTGGCCGCCTTCTACGCCAACTACGGCGTCAGCGCCGCCGATTTCCTCGCCACATCGAAGTCGTTTGCGATCGAGACCAAGCTCAAGCGCAACGAGGCCCTGGTCAAGGCACTCGGCATCGACGGCACGCCGGCCTTCGTCGTCAACGGCAAGTACCGCGTCAGCGGTCGTTCGGCCGGTGGCTACGACAAGCTCGGCGCGCTGATCAACCATCTCGTCGCGAAGGAAAGCGCCGGCCGCTGACGCCGGCGCAAGCGACCGCCCGACTCGCCCCTCGAATCCCGGAGAGCCTTCGATGTTCAAGCGCCTCACCCTCGCCTTCGCCGCGCTGCTGATGGCCTGCGCCTTCTCCGCCATGGCGGAAGATCATGCCGGCCACGATCATGGCCCTGCTGCCACACCCGGCGCCGCCGAAGTGGGCAAGAACTACTTCCTTGTCGACCCGCCACAGCCAACCTCGTCGGGCGATCGCGTCGAAGTGCTCGAGGTGTTCAGCTACGCCTGCATCCACTGCGCGCATTTCCAGCCCTATGCCGACGAGCTCAAGACCAAGCTTCCGCAGGGTGCCGCGTTCGCTTACATGCCGGCGGTGTTCAATGCGCAGTGGGAAGCCTATGCGCGCGCGTTCTACGCGGCGCAGTCGCTCGGCGTGCTCGACAAGACCCACCAGGCCGTGTTCGATGCGGTGCACCGCGACCGGCGCCCGCTGCGCTCGTTCGACGACATCGCCGCGCTGTATGGCGAGCACGGCGTCGATGTGGCGAAGTTCAAGGCCGCGTCGACCTCGTTCGAAGTCGAGAGCAAGGTCGCACGCTCGAAAGACCTGGTGCCGAAGCTCGGTGTCGACGGCACGCCGACGGTCATCGTCAACGGCAAGTACCGCATTACCGGCGCCTCGGCGGGTGGGTATCCGCAACTGGTCGCCCTGGTGGAAATGCTCGTCAAGCAGGAACTCGACGCCAAGGCAAAGAAGAAGTGAGTGAAACGACGCGCATGGTTGCCGCGCAAGGCCGCCCGCGGGCGGCCTTTTCGTTCATGCAACGGCTGGCAATCCGACTATTGATCCGATGACCGACGCCCCCGCCACGATCGCCCCTGCACCGCCGACGCAATTGCGCCTGCTGAGCTGCAATATTCTTGCTGGCGGCAGCGTCAAGCGCTATCGCGAGTACGTCACCCATAGCTGGAAGCACGTCGTGCCGGTCGGCAAACGTGCCAACCTCGATGGCCTTGCCGGCCTGCTCGGCGAGTTCGACGTGGTCGGCCTGCAGGAAGCGGATTTCGGCAGCCTGCGCTCGGGCTTCATGAACCAGACCCAGTACCTCGCCGAAACGGCAGGCTTCCCTTACTGGACGCACCAGCCGAACCGGCGCATGGCCAAAGTCGCCGCTTCCAGCAATGGCCTGCTTGCCCGCCTCAAGCCGAGCGAGATCATCGACTATCCGCTGCCCGGCCGCATCCGCGGGCGTGGCGCGCTGTGGGCGCGCTTCGGCGAAGGCAGCGACTCGCTGATCGTCGTCATCGCCCATCTTTCACTCGGTCCCGTCGCGCGCGCGGCCCAGCTCGGCTTCATCACCGAACTGCTCGAAGGCCATCCGAACGCCGTGCTGATGGGCGATCTCAACACGCCCATCGAGAGCCCCGAACTGAGCAACCTGTTTGCGCGCACCGCCCTGGTCACGCCCGACGCACCACCGCCGACCTTCCCGAGCTGGGCACCGAAACGCGCGATCGACCATATCCTCGTCTCGGATTCGCTGAAGGTCGACGAGTTGCGCACCCTGCCCCACCTCGTCTCCGATCACCTGCCCATCGCGGCGACGCTGACCCTGCCCGAAGGGCTCGTGCTCGCGCGTTGATGCACCCTGCGCTTGCGCAGGAGCCCCTTCTGGGGCGATGCATTTTGCTGGTCGTGACGAAGAGCATCACCCGTGAACGGACTCCTGCGGAACAAGAATGCGGATCGCGCGCCTCATGCAACCGACGACCCCTCCGCGAACACCCGCGCGACCTCGCCGTCGTCGAGCACCCGCCATGCGCCCGGCTCGAGATCGCCAAGATCGAGCGCGCCGACGCGCGAGCGGTGCAGGCGTTCGACGCGATTGCCGGTCGCCGCGAACATGCGCCGCACCTGGTGGTAGCGACCTTCGGTGACGGTCAGGCGCGCACACCGCGGACCGAGCACTTCGAGCATCGCCGGCGCAAGCGGCGTGGTTTCCGAATCGAGCATCAGCGTACCGCTGGCGAACAGCGCCGCCTCGTCGCCGCGCAGGTCCTCGGCCAGTTCGGCCTGGTACACCTTCGGCACGTGCTGGCGCGGCGAGATGATCCTGTGCAGCAGCGCACCGTTGTCGGTCAGCAGCAGCAGGCCGCTGGTGTCGCGATCGAGCCGGCCGACCGTCGAAAGCATCGGATCGCGCGCACGCCAGCGCGACGGCAGCAGGTCGTAGACGATGCGCCCGGCATCGCGCGTCGAACAGGTGGCGCCGAGCGGCTTGTTGAGCATGACGACCAGCCCCGGCGCCGGATCGAGCGGCTCGCCATCGACGCGCACGCACTCGTGCGCGACCACGTCGTCGGCATACAACACCTCGCCAGCAGCATCGGTGATGCGCCCCTCACGGAACATCGCCTGCACCTCGCGGCGACTGCCGTAGCCGAGATTGGCGATGAGGCGGACGAGCTTCATTGCCGCGCACCGTCATGGCGGATGACCGGGGAAAGCGCCGGCGGAAACAATCGGAGCACGGAGGGCATCCTCTGCATCGATCGGGAGCGCAACTGTATCCCGATTGATCCCGGCCACCAGCTGGCAGCACACCCCCTCTTGCAGTTGGCGACCCGAGTGTGTCTGGCAAGTGTGGTACAGCGTCGCCATGAAGACGATCAGCAAACGGTCCAGGTGCTGGCCCAGGTGATTTCCGGCAATCCGTTGCTGGTCACCGAGCGCAGCATGACGCGCTGGCGACTCGAAGCCGTCGAAGGCAATCCCGACCCGGCGGAGCGAATGCGCGCGGGAGGGTCACATCGTCGCGGCCAAGACCCGGCCGCTTCCTGGCCGTCGGGCAAGGCACGTTACACGCCCGCCAAGATCGACCCCTTGCTTTCCGACTCGCGGGGCGAGTGCTGACGCGCTGGTATGTCGACGCTGCAATCGCCCTGCATGCCCTTGGGATGTTCTGATCAATCCCTTGCTTGCCGCGGGCGATCCGCGTGTCCGGCGCTGGCCGGAGGCAACGCGCAGCGATGGCGGGGAGGTGATCTCCCCGGCCTTGTTGAATCTTGAGCCGACCCGCGCCCTGCGGCACGAACGGCTTGATCCCGCACCGGTACGGCCGCTACTCGACCGTCTCGACCAGATCAGCATCGATGACGGAATGCTGCATTGTGTCGCCGCCATCGAACACCACGTCAAATCGCTGGATGTCATCCACCTGGCAACCTGTTCCCTGCTGGGCTGCTGGGCGCAGGCGCCACCATGTTGACCCTCGACGCCGCGATGACCACGGCAGCACGACCCCTTGGCCTGGATACGTTCGATCCACTGGGGCCGGGCCTGCGGGTTTGGATTGGAGGGGGCGGGGTGAGCCGCGAACCACCCACCCCGCACATGCGGGGCGGGTGGTGGATCGGATCAGTCGTCGAAGCCGTCGGCGAAGATCACGTCGGTCGTGGCGCAACCCTTTACCTTGACGTCGTCGATGTACCAACCTTCGGCGCCGACCGAGCTGTCGGTGCCGATGCGGAAACGGAACTGTACGTTCTGGCCCGCATACGAGGAGAGGTCGACGATGGTGCGCGTGAAAGGCTTGGTTCCACACCAGGCACGGCGGCCGGCAAGCGGATTGCTGAAGCTCGACGAGATTGCGCCGGTGTACGGATTGGTCAGCAACTGCGCGTCCAGCACCGGGTTGAATGCGCCACCGGCGACGGAAACTTCGAGGAGACCACCGTCGTAGCAGGCCGACGTACCGCTCGCCTCCATCGTGTGCCGACTGTGGAACTCGAGGGTCTGCGGGGCCGAGGCGGCATCCGGTACGGCGATCGTCGGCGAGACCAGCACGGTATCGCTCGTCGCGGCAACGTCCGGCGCGAACCACGAATGGGTCGGGCTGAGCGACTGCGCGGCCGTGATCGACCAGGTATTGGTACCGATCAGCGAACTCGTCGACCAGCCGTTGGTTCCATTCTCGATCGAGTCCTCGAAGACAGTGACGGCAAAGGCATCGAGCGGGCAATCACCCGGTGCCGGGATGGTCGTGAACGAGAATGCCGTACCGTAGGTGCCCGTGCCGCAGCCATTGTTGCCGCGCACGCGCCACCAGTAGCGCGTGCTCGTCGCCAGCGGCGCGCTGAGCGAGTAGGTGGTGGCACTGACGGTGGCAGTGGCGAGAATCGTGGTGAACGCCGCATCGCTGGCGATTTCGATGGTGTAGTCCTGCGCCTGCGGATCGGCTGCCCAGGTGAAGGTCGGCATTGCTGCGACGTTGCCGGCATTGTCAGCCGGTGCCGTCAGCGCCGGCGCAGCGGCAACGCTACCGGCGATGTGCACGCCGACGTTGCGTGACTGCGGACCGCTGGTCGAGGTCGCGTTGACCTGGAACGTGTAGGTGCCTGGCGTGACGGCTGCCGTGTTGCCGAGAGTCAGCGTGGCGCTGTCACCCGGGTTCAGCGGATTCGCACTGAACGTCGCGTTCGCACCGCCAGGCAGGTTGCCGGCGGCCAGCGTGATCGGATCCGCGTAGCCGAGCACCGAACTGGTGTCGATGTCGAAGCTGCCATCGGCGGGGGCGCAGATGGCCGCCGAGGTTGGATCGACTGTCAGCGTATAGGTCGGCTGCTGCACGCAGTTCGTGCAGACGAGGGCGAAATCCTGATCGAGTGGTGTGGCGTTGCCGGGCACGCCATCGCCGACGATCGCCGTGCCCTTGACGCGGATGGTCACCGCGCCGCCGGGATTGGTGATGTAGACGTTCTCGACGTTGTTCTTCGCATCGGCCGTGCCGCCAGTGACCGAGGCACCATTGTTGAAGACATTGCCGAGGTAGGTGTTGGCACCGTCCACCACCTCGAGGTCGAGGTTGTTGACGAGGGCCGGGTTGGCGTTGATCGCGCCCGGGGCATCCGTCCAGGTCAGCGTCACGCGCAGCGGCTTGCTGGTGTCGACGACACCGACGACGAGCTCGTGCGTGGTACCGGTTGCAGTCAGCAGTTCGGTCTGGTCGATGTAGTGGGCGTTGCTGTTGAGGGCGAGGCTGTTGCCGAGATGGACGCGCCCCCAACCCTGATTGTTGTTCGGGATCGGCGTCGTGTCGCTCGGCACTGCACCGTTGACGAGCAGGGCCTTGACCATGGCCGGGCTCGGCGTGGCGCCGCCGTTCGCGGTGCGCCATTTCTCGATCAGCAGGGCCGCCGAGCCGGACACCGACGGCGCAGCCATGCTGGTGCCGCTGCACAGCGCATAGAGATTGGCGGTGCCGGCAATCGAGGTGGCACAGCTCGATGCTCCGGCCACGCGCTTGGTCGAGGCGATCGATTCGCCGGGCGCGGCGACGTTCGGCAGCGTGCGGCCATCGACCGCCGGTCCGCGGCTGCTGAATGACGAGATCGTGTTGATCGCACCCACCCGATAGTTGCGGCTGCTGGCGACGATGATCGGGTTCTTCGCTTCCTTCGGCGCGGTCAGCGTGGTCGCGTTCGGTCCCGAGTTGCCGGCCGAGAACACGAAGATGTACGGCTCGGCGGCCGGCGTGTCGAAATCACCGTCGCGGATCATCGTGTCGAAGGTGCGCTCGGAGGCCTTGTAGCCGTGCGCAGTGCCTTCGCCGGTCGTCCAGCTCGCGTTGGCGCCCTGCGTGCCAGCGGCGATGCCGCGTTTGCTGAGTTCCTGCCAACCTCCGGCCGGTGGCCAGGGCGCGCCGCAATCCACAGTCGAGAACGCGTAGACACGCGCGCCGGGTGCCGCGCCCAGGCCATAGAGGAAGCCGCCGGTGTCGGCGATGTCACCCGAACCGTTGCCGACACCCTGGCCGACGATGATGCCGGCCACATGCGTGCCGTGGCCGCCACCCGAGAAGTCGTTGCCGCCGGTCGTGCTGCAGCCGGGATATGAGAAGCCGCCGGCAATGACCGGTGCGAGATCGGGATGGGTGAGATCGACACCGGTGTCGATCACCGCCCAAGTGACGCCGCTGCCGTTGTAGTTGATCGAAGCGAGCCACGGCAGGTAGCCCGTCTGCGGCACGTTGCTGGCGTTGTAGTTGCCGGCGAGGGTTTGCGTGGCCAGTTCGTCATCGAGCTTGGGTTCAGGGCTGGCATAGCCGAACCACAGCACCTGCGGGATCTGCGCGATGCGTGCCAGGTTGGCGCGGTCGATCTCGATCCAGGCGTCGAAGAATGCCTTGTCGGGTTGTGCCGGCGCCTTCGTCAGCACGCGCGCACCGGCCGCCTCGAGGGCAGCGATGACGGCGCCAACATCGCCGTCGTTGTGGAAATGCACGTCGACGTTGCGGATCAGCCCGCTGCGTGCGGCGAGGTCGTCGTCCATCTTCCAGTCGTCGAGGAAGGCTCCCTGCCAGCGCACATGGTCGGCGGCACCGGCACTTTCGCTGGCGCTGACCGCACCCCACACGAGCACGGCGTTGTGCGGGTAGTACTGCAACGGCGTCAGCCCACGCTGCTTCAGGTCATCGAGCCACTCGGCCTTGGTCGGGCCTTTGAACTGCACGATGCGCAGGCCCTGCTGCTTGAGCGTGGTCGACCAGGCAGAACCTGCTGCCGGCACGATGTCGGCCAGCGGATCGAAATCCACGCGGCCGAAGCGAATGCGATTCGCGTCCTCGGCGATGGTGGCCTTGAGGCCTGCGGCCTGCAGGCGCTCGTACTGTTGCGCATCGAGCTGCAACCAGTGGAAACCTTCGTAAGCGGTCGCATAGATCGGCGTGATGCCGGCCGCAGTAACGGCCCCGATGTCGTCGACGCGAACCGAGATCGTCTCGGCCTGGACAGCCAGTGAAGCACAAGCGCACGCGGTGAACAGGGCCGTACGACCCCGCAGACGGATGAACGGATGCATGGAGCCCCCCCGGGCAGGATGCAGTGGAAGCCGGAAGCTAACACTCCACGGCAGCCAATGCACCGGGGAGGCACCAAGGGATGCTCTGATCAGAGCATCCCAAGCAGGTGCAGGACGCGGGCGGCGCGGGTCATCGGTGAGGTGCCGCAGGGGGCAGGATCAGAGCATAGCCGGCGCGCCGCGATCCATGCGCCTGCTACGATGCACAGCCCGCAGGGAGCCGCAGGTCCACCATGTCATCGAATCGCCTCGAGGTCGTCGTCGTCGGCAGCTATGTGCAGGACCACGTCTGGCTGGCCGACCGCTTTCCGGAAACCGGCGAGACGCTCGCCGCCAACGGCTTCACCACCGGACCGGGTGGCAAGGGCTTCAACCAAGCCGTCGCCTGCCGCCGCCAGGATGCACGGGTGGCCTTCATCGGCGCACTCGGCGACGACCATCTCGGTGCGTTCGCCCGCGATTTCGCCGCGCGCGAGGCGCTCGATGCGCGCTGGCAGACCTGCCCGACCGCACCGACCGCGGCGGCCAGCATCGCCGTCGATCCGCGCGGGGCGAACCGCATCCTGGTCAACCTCGCCGCCAACCTCGAACTCGAAGAAGCCTTCGTCGCGGCACAGGCCGATGCCTTCGCGCAGGCGCGCGTGCTGCTGTGCCAGCTCGAAAACGACCTCACCGCGGTGCGCGCCGCACTCACCCTCGGTGGTCAGCACGGCCTGCTGCGCGTGCTCAATCCGGCGCCGGTGCATCGCGACGTCGACGCGGCCCTGCTCGAAGCCTGCGACGTCATCACGCCGAACGAGCATGAGTTCGTGCAGCTGCTCGAGCGGCTGGTCGGCGAGCGCGTGAAGTCCGACGACCTTGGCCTGCTCGACCAGGCACGCCTGCACGCGCTGTGCCGCAAGCTCGGCGTGCCGACCGTGGTCGTTACGCTCGGCGTGGCCGGCTGCTTCGTCTCGCACGGCGAGGACACGCGCGGCGACGAGGCGCCGTACTACCGCGTCGCCGCCGAGCGCGTGAAGGCCATCGACACGGTCGGCGCCGGCGACGCCTTCAACGGCGCGCTCGCCGCCGCCCTTGCCCGCAACGTCGACGCTGCGTTCAAGCGCAAGATCCGCCACGCCAACCGCGTCGCCGCCCTGAGCACCGAGAAGATCGGCGCCTCGATCGCGATGCCGACCCGTGCCGATGTGGTCGCACGCTTCGGCGAGGAATGACGCCGCGCACGCACCTCAACGCTGCTGTCCTAGGAGCGCGTTCACGGGCGATGCTTGTCGGCGCGATCGACGAGAGCATCGCCCGTGAACGGGCTCCTATCGGGGCACGACGCGCCGCAAATGCAAAAGCATCACGGCTGGTTTTCAACAGCCGAACGGCTGGTCAGCCGTCTCCTACTGGAACCCATTGCGGAAAATCACGTCGATGTTGTCGCGCCAGTGGATCAACAGGTCGCGCAGGGCGAGCGGGCTGTTCTGGGCAGGTCCACCGCCGGCCTGGTTGGTCTGGTTGACGCCGTGGCAGCCATCGCAGACGCGGATGTCGCCTGGCTGCGCCGAGATCCAGTAGCGCTCACGCACGACCGGCGTGCCGTCCGCGGAGGTGCTCTGCCAGACCAGCGCGCGACGCGCCGGCACGAGGGCGGCCACCGAGCCATCACCGGCGATGCGCACGGCGCCGGCCGGTGCGCCGCTGGCCGCCGGCATGAAACGCAGCGCGGCCGCGTCGTGCAGGGGTTGGGCGAGCACGCGCCGACCCGCGGTCGGCGTGTCGATGCCACCGATGCCGCGGATCTGGTCGGCCTGCATGAACTGCATCCAGACGATGTCATAGACCTGCCCGCCGGCGCCGACATGCTGCACGCCGCCCGGCACGCGCAGGTTGAACGGCTGCTGGCGGTCGGCATCGTCACGCGTGGTTGCATCGCGCACGACCAGGGCGGCGAGGTCGTTGCGGGCGAGGAAGTCCTTGAAGTCGGCAGCGGCAACACCGGTCTGCGCGAACACTGCCTGCTCCGGCGCTTCCAGCGGCGTGGTCGGCGCTGGTGGCACCGCTCGTGCGCGCACTTCGACCGGTGAGAGCTCCCACAACGGACCGTTGTAGCTGACCAGCACGTCAGGATCCCAATAGGAAATGTTCTTGCTGATGCCGGCGGTCAGCTCGCCGCCGGCAGCCGGCACGTAACTGCCGCCCGAGGGGGTCAGCAGATGCAGGCGGAACTTGTAGCGTGGGTTTGGATTGGGACGCGTGCCGTCGTTGCCGGCTGCGCCCGGATGGGTGCTGCGTGCGGCAATGAGCTTGCCGTCGGCGAGCACGATCGCATTGCGGTAGTGACCACTGAAGTCGGCCGGCGGAGTGCCGGCATGAATGCCGCGCGTGCTGCGCGGCGTGAGGTAGTCGACCGTGATCGTGTCGGCATTGCGGTCCGGTGGCGCGGTCATGGCGACGATCTGCCCGGACGCGTGCGTGTAGAACTCCGGCGCGTCGATGGCTACGTAGCGGCCCGGCACAGTCGGGTCCTCGGCCAGTTGCAGCCAGTTCTCGGTGACGTTCTGGTTCGGCCGCGCGCCCGGACTGAACTCGACGAGGTTCGGATCGTTGCGCAGGCTGCGGTTGAAGTAGCCGACCAGCTCATGGCGACCAATGTGGTTGATCGTCTCCTCGCCGCTGCCGTCCTGGTTGAGCATCCACGGCAGGAACAGGTTGATCGTGTGACCGTAGCTGGTCGCGGTGTCGTAGCGTGACTCGGGAAACACCTCAGCCGTGGTCGCCAGACGCGGGGCGTCGGCTGCCTCGGAGGCCCAGTTGAAGTTGCCGTGGTTGCCGGCGTCGGCCTGCTGGTCGCGCTGCAGGTGGTCCCAGCGCGTGAAGATGATGCGGCCGTAGCGGTCGACCAACGGCCTGAACGAGCCCGAGGGCGAATGCTGGAGCAGGCTCAGCGCGCCGGTCGCGGGCACCAGCTTCCACAGGCCGGTCGGGGTCGGCGTGGATTCGTATTCGTCATGCTGCGGATACAGGTGACGCGAACCATCGCGGGTACGGTCACTGACGAAGACGATGTCGCCGTTCGACAGATAGGCCGGCTCGACGTTGTTGGTGTCGGCGGGCTGGTTGGGCACCCTTGTTATCGTTACCGTCTGCCCCTGGCCGAAACCGGTGACTTCGTAGAGTTGCCAGTAGTAGCTGTTCCACTGGTACTGCGTCGGCGCGCCAACGACCATGCTGAAGATGGCCTTGGTGCCGCTCCAGTGCACGGCCGGGTCACGCACCGCGATCGCGTTGGCGCCCTGCAACCCGCTCATGCCGTAGCCGGCTTCCTGGGTCAGGTTGCGCAGGCTGCCATTCGGATAGCGGATGTACAGGTCGCCGCCGCGACCGGCCGAGTTCATCGCGCCGCGATGGTTGGCGAACACCGCACCGATCGAGGCGAAGTCGTCGCTGATCGGAAACTGGGTGACGAACATCACCGGATTCGCCAGCGTGGGTCCCTGCGCCTGCGCCTGCGCCGCGCAGGCCAGGCCCAGCAGCGCCGCACCGAGTGTCTCAAGCCAGGCATTCTTCATCACGTTCCCACCCCCGGAAGTCCATGTACCCGCGCGCAAGCCCGAAGCGAACGGCCGGCGCATACTGTGCACGAGCATGCCCGCCGATCAGGGCACCGTGTCACGATTCCACAATAACGAGAAAACGTGGCGCAGGGCGCCACGGGGCACCTCGATCGTTTCGGCCCGGAGATCAGCCGGCACGCTGCTGCCGACGCAACTCGCGCAGGCGTAGCAGGCTGCGGCGCCTGAGGATGCGCCGCCTGTAGTAGATGAAGACGATCGCCGCCAGCACGGCCAGCACGGCGAACACGACGAACTTGCCGCGGCGCAACCAGGTCAGCAGCCACTCGTGGTTTTGCGCGCCGTAGTAGCCGAGGTAGACCCACAGCGGCACGCTGATGAGCGCGGCCAGGCCGTCGAGCGCGAGGAACTTGAGGAACGACACGCGCCGCGTCATGCCGGCGGTGAGATAGATCGGCGAGCGCAGGCCGGGGAGGAAGCGCGCGACGAACATCAGGCGCGTCCCGTGGCGGCTGAACTTCGCCTGCACGCGTGCGTAGCGACGCGGCGTGAGCAGGTAGGCGACCCAGCGCAGACGCAGCGCGCGCGTGCCGAACACTCGACCAACGATGAACATCAGCGAATCGCCGGCGAGCACGCCGACCAGACCGACCGCGCACATCACATGCACGTTGGCGTATTCGAGTCCGGCGATGACGCCGCCGGCGACGAGGGTGATGTCCTCGGGAATCGGCACGCCGAAACCACAGATCAGCAACACCACGAACACAGCCATGTAGCCGTTCTCGGTGAAGAAGCGGATCAGGGTGTCGAGCAGATCCATCAGCGGCGACACCGATGCGGGCATCGGCGCGGCGATCGATCGATGCGTGGGCGAATCGGCATCGGCGCGGCGCGTAGGTGGCGTTGAGCGGCGTGCAGTTTAGCAGGGCGCTTTGGGGGCCAGGGTCTGGGGACGCCCTGATCGATCCCACAACGGCGTCACCGTCCTGTGCGGGCGCAGATCCCGGTGCAACGCCGAGCTGCGCCCGCACAGGACGGCCCCAACCTTTTGATTCCCCATGACGGGGTGACATCCGCAAGGCCCGCAGCGCGGCGTGCGCGGCAAGCCCAGGCAACCAGCCTGCGCCTCGCCACGCCCACGCCGCTGCGAACCTTGCGGATGTCATGACGCCATTGTGGGATTGATCAGGTCATCCCTAAACTGCCGCACATGCACATCGGCCCCTACCTCATCGATCCGCCTGTCGTGCTCGCGCCGATGGCAGGCGTCACCGACAAGCCGTTCCGCCAGCTGTGCAAGCGGCTCGGCGCGGGCTTGGCAGTGTCGGAAATGACCGCTTCCGATCCGCGTTTGTGGCATACGCGCAAATCGCTGCAGCGCATGGACCATGTCGGCGAACCGGCACCGGTGTCGGTACAGATCGCCGGTCACGACCCGGCCATGCTCGCCGATGCCGCACGCTACAACGTCGATCACGGAGCGCAGATCGTCGACATCAACATGGGTTGCCCGGCCAAGAAGGTCTGCAATGTCTGGGCGGGCTCGGCTCTGCTGCAGGACGAGGCCCTGGTCGCGCGCATCCTCGAAGCCGTCGTCGCCGCCGTCGACGTGCCGGTCACGCTGAAGATTCGCACCGGCTGGAACCGAGACAACCGCAACGGCGTCGCCATCGCGCGCATTGCCGAGGCCGCCGGCATCGCCGCGCTGGCCGTGCACGGACGCACGCGCGCCGACCTCTACGCCGGCGAAGCCGAATACGCGACGATCGCCGCGATCAAGCGCGCCGTGCACATCCCCGTGCTCGCCAACGGCGACATCGACTCGCCGCGCAAGGCACGTGCCGTGCTCGACGCCACCGGCGCCGACGCGGTCATGGTCGGGCGGGCCGCGCAGGGGCGGCCCTGGATCCTCGGCGAGATCGCGAGCTTTCTTGCCGACGGCCGCGAACCGGCAGCGCCGACACCGGCCGAAGTCGGCACGATCCTGGTCGAACACCTCGAATCGCTGTACGCCTTCTACGGCGAACACCAGGGCGTGCGCATCGCGCGCAAGCACCTCGGCTGGTACGCGAAGGACCGCCCCGAGAACGCCGGCTTCCGCCAGGTCGTCAACGCCGCCGAGGATGCCGGCCTGCAACTGCGCCTGACCCGCGACTACTTCGCTCGCCTGGCCGACCAGCAAGCGTTGGCTGCCTGATCGGACGGCGCCACCGCAGCCTACTGCTGTGTTGCAGCATGACAAACCCAGATCCGACACCGCACCATGTAAACGATTACATCGCGGACTGCGACCGTGATGGCCAAGGGGCTGGTGGGCATGCCGGTGACGATCAAAGACGTTGCACGCGAAGCGAACGTGTCGGTCGCGACCGTCTCGCGTGCGCTCAACGGCCACACCAACGTCACCCCTGCGATGCGCAGCCGCATCCTCGAGATCGCGGCGCGTCTGCGTTACATGCCGCATGGCGCCGCGCGCAGCCTCATCACGCGCCGTACGCAGACGATCGGCGTAATCGTGCCCGACCTGTACGGCGAGTTCTTTTCCGAACTGATGCGCGGCATGGACGTGGCCGCGCGCGAACACAACCTGCACCTGCTGGTGTCGAGTTCGCACGGATCGGCCGAGGAAACTGCCGACGCACTGCGCGCGCTCAGCGGACGCGTCGACGGCCTGCTGGTGATGTCGCCGCACGCCGATGCCGAACTGCTCGCGAAGAACCTGCCACCGGGCGTGCCGACCGTGCTGATGAACACACGTGCCGGCGACGGCGACCACCACACGCTGGCGATCGACAACTACGGCGGCGCACGCACGATGGTCGAGCACCTGCTCGGCTGCGGTCACCACCGCATCGTCATGATCGCCGGCCCCGAACACAACTTCGACGCCGACGAGCGCCTGCGCGGCGTGCGCGACACACTCGCCGGTCGTAACGACAGCGAACTGATCGTGTTGCGCGGCGACTTCAGCGAAAAGTCCGGGTACTTCGCCGGCATCGAGATCAACCGCATGGTGCAGCGACCCGACGCCGTGTTTGCCGCCAACGACATGATGGCGCTCGGTTGCCTGTTTGCGCTGCAGGTCGCCGGCATCTCGGTACCACGAGACATTGCCCTGGCCGGCTTCGACGACATCCCGATGGCGCGCTTCGTCACACCGCCACTGACCACCATGCGCGTCAAGATCGCCGAGCTCGGCGAACGCGCAGCACGCACGCTGATCGCCACGCTGGCCGGCGACGACGTCCAGCCGCACGCGATCGGCGCCCCCGAACTGATCGTCCGCGAATCCTGCGGCGCGCAGCCCGTCGCGTGCACCCCAGGCCATTCCCGCTGACAAGAGATTCCACGCACCACGCGTCAACCGACCGCTGTCCAACAAACACGCTCACCCTCGGAGGGGAGAAGCCATGAGTCACCGTACCGCTTCAGCCACACGATTCCCGCAACCACGGCTGCTTGCAGCCGCACTGGCGACGTGCCTGCTCACCGCCGTCCCCGCCGCGTTCGCACAAGCCACGGCAGCCAGCGTACGCGGCCAGGTCACCAACGCCACCGGCCCCGCCGGTAGCGCCGAGATCACGGCGACGAACATCGCCACCGGCCTTGTCCGCCGCGTGCAGAGCAACGCCAATGGCGCCTATTCACTGGCCGGCCTGCCGCCCGGCACCTGGCGCATCGACGTGACCGCCGACGGCGCGACGAGTTCGCGGACCATCATCCTCCAGGTCGGTCAGGTCGCAACCCTCGACCTCGCCGTCGACGGAGGCGCACCGATCGACACGGCGACGATGGACACGGTAACGGTGACCGCACAGGCGATCGCTGAAACGAAGACTTCGGAAATCGCCACCTACATCTCGCAGAAACAGATCGACGCGATCCCGCAGATCAACCGCAACTTCCTCGCCTTCGCCGACACCGTGCCGGGCGTGATCTTCTCGCAGAACAGCGATGGCACGACCAAGCTGCGCAGCGGCGGCCAGAACTCGAACGGCATCAATGTCTTCATCGACGGCGTCGGCCAGAAGAACTACGTCCTCAAGGGCGGCATCAGCGGCCAGGACGGTTCGCGCGGCAATCCATTCCCGCAGTCGGCGATCGGCGAATACAAGGTCATCACGCAGAACTACAAGGCCGAGTTCGACCAGATCAGCAGCGCGGCGATCGTCGCGCTGACCAAGTCCGGCAGCAACGAACTGCACGGTGACGCGTTCTTCGACTACACGCATGAAGGCTGGCGCGCGATCCGTCCCGCCGAACGCGCCGGCGGCAAGAAGATCGAGACCATGGACAAGCAGTACGGCGCCTCGCTCGGCGGCCCGATCATCAAGGACACGCTGTTCTTCTTCGCCTCATACGAATACAAGGAAATCATCACCCCTGGCGAGGTGGCGATCGGCGACAACTCGGTGCCGATCTCGCTGCTGCCGCCGGCGGCACAGGCCGAACTCGGCCCAACGTCGACACCCTTCGAAGAAGATCTCTACTTCGCCAAGCTGACCTGGACACCCGACGAGAACAACCTGTTCGAACTCTCCGGCAAGCACCGCGTCGAGGACGATATACAGGGCAACACGGGTGCCAATGCCTATTCCTTCGCCAGCACCAAGCACCAGGAGGAAACGCGCACCGACCTGCGCTGGCAGTTCATCTCGGGCAACTGGCTCAACGACGCCCACATCACCTTCGAGGACTCGACCTACGAACCGAAGCCTCTGACCCTAGACGGCTACGGATCGCACTACGTGTTCTTCCGTCCGAGCGACAACCAGCAGCGCAGCCTGCTCAATGTCGGCGCCGGCGAGAACTACCAGAACAAGGGCCAGAAAGGCTGGGCGATCCAGGACGATCTGACCTGGTCGGGCCTCGAGTGGGCCGGCAACCATGTGTTCAAGGGTGGATTCAAGTACAAGGAAATCGAGATCAGGGCCTTTGAGCGACAGCCCTACAGCCCGCAATACTTTTTCGACGTCTACGGCAGCCTCAGCATCCCGTTCCAGGTCCAGTTCGGCGAACCGGTCCCCGGGCGCGATCCGAACGTGGTGACCACCTCCAAGCAGTTCGGCATCTATTTCCAGGACGACTGGGAAGTCAACAGCAAGCTGACGCTCAACCTCGGCCTGCGTTGGGACTACGAGAAGGTGCCAAGCTATCTCGACTATCGCCCGAGCGCCGAGCTCGCCTCCGCGCTGCGCAGCTGGGCCAACCTCCAGAACGCCGACTACGACATCGAGAACTTCATCGGCAACGGCAGCAACCGAAAGGCATTCAAGGACGCCTGGCAGCCGCGACTCGGCTTCTCGTACGATCTGTTCGAGGATCAGCGCCACGTGATCTTCGGCGGTGCCGGACGCGCCTACGACCGCAACCTGTTCGACTACCTCGCGCTCGAACGCTCGAAAGGCTCGTATCCGCGCTATGTGTTCAACTTCGACACCGTGAGCCGTCCCTGCGAAGTCGGTGTCGGCAACTGCCTGGCCTGGGATCCCGCATATTTCAACCGGGCCAGTCTCGCCGCGCTGGTCGCAACCAACCCGAATATCGGCGGCGAGGTCAATCTCCTCAGCAACGACCTCAAGACGCCGTACTCGGACCAGTTCAGTCTCGGCATGCGCAACACCGTGACGATGGGTGGCATCGACTGGAATACCTCGGCCACGCTCTCCTACGTCGAGAGCAAGGACGGCATCTACTTCGCGCTCGGCAACCGCTGGCCGAACGGCAGCTTCCGCGAAAATCCCGCGTGGACTTGGGGCGGCCAGCCCTGGGGCCAGCCCATTCCCGGCTTCGGCACGCTGATCATTGCCGACAATGGCATCGAGACACGCACCAAATCGGCGCTGTTCTCGCTCGAAAAACCCTACACGGAAGATTCGGGCTGGGGCGTGACCTTCGCCTACACATACACCCATGCACGCGAGAACCGGCTCAATGCCGCACTCAATGACGAACACTATGTTTTCGACTATCCGAACCCGGATGGTCAGGGCTTCCTGCGCTCGCTCGGCATCCCACGCCACCGTCTCGTCGTCACCGGCATCCTCGACGGCCCGGGGGGCGTGATGTACTCGGCCAAGGCGACGTTCGCGAGCCCGGTGCCGAAGGAAGCGGTCAACTGCTACGACGCCACCAGCTTCAACGGTTGTTTCTTCGACCCGTACACGCCTGACGGCACGTTCGGCACGAAACAGATCGATCTGGCCGCGACGAAGTACTGGGACCTCGGCGAAGGCATCGCCATCCGCCTGCGTGCCGACGTGCTCAACGTGCTCAACACCTACAACTGGGACAATTATGAAACTTGGCGAGGCGGCCCAGGCTCGCCGAACGCCAACTTCGGCAACCGCAACGGCAATGGCATCACCACACCGACGCGCACGTTCAAGTTGTCGCTGGGTATCAGCTTCTGATGACGTGACACGGCCGCGCCCGCAACGGGCGCGGCTGCGGGAAACACCAGCCCATTCGCGGTTGAAGCCGCGAATGGGGCGGCTCCGGGCATCCCAAGCCCACCAGCCTGGCCGCCGCGTCTCGGCGCGGTGACCGGATTCTTCACCTTCCGAGAGATCACCGATGTCGCGTTTCCTTGCCTGCTCGATGCTCACCGCCAGCCTCGTTGTCGCCGGCTGCGGCGCCTCGCCACCGCCGGCACCCGCACCGGACCCGGCCCCATCGAGGGCCCTGCCGCCGCTCGTCGACGACTTGCAACAGCGCACGTTCCGCTGGTTCTGGGAGCACACGCGCGAGGACAACGGACTCATCCCGGACCGTACGCCGCATACCGAACCGTTCTCGAGCATCGCCGCGATCGGTTTCGGCCTGACCGCATACGCGATCGGCGTCGAGCGCGGCTGGATCACGCGACAACAGGCCCGCGATCACACGCTCAGGGTGCTGCGCTACCTGCGCTCGCTGCCGCAGGGCGCGAGCTTCGAGGACGATGCCGGCTACCATGGCTTCTTCTATCACTTTCTCGGCCTCGCCAACGGCCGCCGCTATGCGCGCTGGGTCGAGGTGTCTTCGGTCGACACCGCGCTGCTGCTCGGCGGCGTGCTATTCGCGCAGTCGTACTACGATCGCGAGGATCCAGCCGAAGGCGAGATCCGCGACCTCGCCGACCAGCTCTACCGCGCAGTCGAGTGGCCGTGGCTGCAGGAACGCCCGCCGCTGATATCGATGGGCTGGGTGCCCGAGAATGGCATCATCAGTCACGACTGGGAGGGTTACAACGAAGCGATGATCGTCTACATCCTCGCCCTCGGCTCACCGACGCATCCGGTCGATCCGAGCGCGTGGTCGGCATGGACGCGCACCTATGCACGCAGCTACGGCGAATTCCACGGCCACAAGTACCTGTCGTTCGCCCCGCATTTCGGCCACCAGTACTCGCACGCCTGGATCGACTTCCGCGGCATCCAGGACGAGTGGATGCGCAAGGAGGGCTTCGACTATTTCGAGAACAGCCGTCGCGCCACGCTCGCCCAGCGCGCCTACGCGATCGCCAACCCGATGGGCTGGAAGGGCTACGGCGGCGACGTCTGGGGCCTTACCGCCAGCGACGGGCCGCGTGTCACGAACAGGATCTACAACCTGCAGCCGCGCCAGTTCCGCCACTATTCGGCGCGCGGTGCCGGCATCGCCGATGCCTTCGACGACGGCACGCTCGCACCCACGGCCGCGGCGGCCTCGATCGCGTTCGCGCCGGAGATCGTGATTCCAGCGATCGAGGCAATGCACGCACGCTACGGCGAGGCGATCTGGCGCGAACATGGCTTCATCGACGCCTTCAACCCGAGCTTCACCTGGAATGATGAACCGGCCCAGACCGGATACATCGACCCACAACTCGGCTGGATCGACGACAACTTCATCGGCATCGACCAGGGCCCTATCGTGCTCATGATCGAGAACCATCGCAACGGTTTCGTCTGGGACGTGATGAAGCGCAACCCCTACATCCGCAAGGGCCTCGAACGCGCAGGGTTCAGCGGCGGCTGGCTCGACCAGCCGGTGCCGACGAAATGAGCGCGCAGGTGCGGACGGGAAGCTCATGGGAGTGGCCTGGGCCGCGATCTTTCCGACTGCATCGCGGAGCATCGCAACCTGTCTTCCACAGCCGAAGGGCTGGTCGGCCGGTTGCGCGGTGGTCGACGCTCCTCGTCTGCGCCATGCTCGCCGCACTCGCCTGCGTGTTTGCCGGCTGTACACGCGATGCCGACCCGCGCACGACGATCACGTTCTGGGCAATGGGCCGCGAGGGAGAGGTCGTCGCCGAACTGCTGCCGGACTTCGAACGGCGCAATCCCGATATCCGCGTCAGCCTGCAGCAGCTGCCGTGGACGGCCGTGCACGAGAAGCTGCTGACCGCCTATGCCGGCGATGCCCTGCCTGACATCGCCCAACTCGGCAACAGCTGGGTGGCCGAGTTCGCCGCTCTCGACGCGCTGGAGCCGCTCGATGCGCGCCTCGCCGCGTCGCCGTCGATCGAGCGCGCCGACTATTTCGACGGCATCTGGGACACCAATGTCATCGACGGCCACGTGCTCGGCGTTCCGTGGTACGTCGACACGCGCCTGATGTTCTATCGCCGCGACCTGCTCGCCGCTGCCGGCTTCCAGGATCCACCACGCGACTGGGACGAATGGCGGCGCGCAATGGCTACTGTCAAGCAGCGCGCCGGCACCGGCAAGTACGCCATCCTGCTTCCGCTCGACGAGTTCGGTCCGCTGCTCTCGCTCGCCGTCCAGCAGGACGAACCACTCCTGCGTGACGGCGACACGCGAGGCAACTTCGAAAGCGCCGGTTTCCGCGCAGCTTTCGATTTCTACACCTCGATGTTCGAGCGCGATTGGGCGCCGCGCATGAGCGACACGCAGATCTCGAACGTCTGGAACGAGTTCGCCAACGGCTTCTTCGTGTTCTACATCAACGGCCCGTGGAACATCGGCGAGCTGCGCCGCCGCCTGCCGCCAGGCTCGGATGCACTGTGGACCACGGCGCCACTGCCTGGCCCGCGCGGTGAAGGCGCGAGTGTGGCCGGTGGCACCAGCCTCGTGCTGTTCCGCGGCGGCGAAAAACACGAGGCCGCGTGGAAACTCGTCGAGTACCTGTCCGATCCGGCCGTGCAACTGCACTTCCATGCGCTGACCGGCGACCTGCCACCGCGGCGCAGCACCTGGGCCGATCCGGCACTCGCCGGCGACGAGCCGTCGCGCGCGTTCCTCAACCAGCTCGAGCGCGTCAAGCCGACACCGAAGGTCGCCGAGTGGGAGCGCATCGTCATCGAGATGCAACGTGCCGCCGAACGCGTCGCCCGCGCTGGTGCCGACCGCGATGCCACCCTGCGTGCGCTCGATACCGAAGTCGATGCGATCCTCGAGAAGCGACGCTGGATCATCAACCGCAAGCTGGCCACGCCATGAACTCGACGCGCGCTGCCTGGCTGTTCGTCACCCCCGCCCTGGTCGTCATCGGCGTGTTCTTCCTGCTGCCGGTGTTCGCCGCGTTCGCGCTTAGCCTGACCGACTTCGACCTCTACGCGCTCGCCGATCGCGACAACCTGCGCTTCGTTGGTTTCGGCAACTACCTCGACCTGCTGCGCACACCGCTGTTCTGGACATCGCTCAGCAACACGCTGTACTTCGTCGCGGTTGGCGTACCGCTGTCGATCGCCGTCTCGCTCGCCGCAGCCCTGCTGCTCGACTCGAAGCTGGCGCGCTTCAAGGGCTTCTTCCGTACCGCGCTGTTCGCTCCGGTGGTGACCACGATCGTCGCCGTCGCGGTGATCTGGCGCTATTTCTTCCACACCCGCTACGGCTTCGTGAACTACGTGCTCGGCCTGGTCGGCATCGAGCCGATCGATTGGCTCGGCAGCGCCGACTGGTCGATGCCGACGATCATCCTGTTCGCGGTGTGGAAGAACTTCGGCTACAACATGATCATCCTGCTGGCCGGCCTGCAGGCGGTCCCGGAGGAGTTGCACGAGGCTGCGCGCATCGACGGCGCCTCGTTCCTGCAGCGACTGCGCCACATCACCTTGCCGCTGCTGAAGCCGACCCTGCTGCTGGTCGCGATCATCACCACCTCGGGCTATTTCCAGCTGTTCGCAGAGCCGTATGTGATGACGCGCGGCGGGCCGCTGCAGAGCACGACGAGCGTGCTGTACTTCATGTTCGAGGAAGGTTTCAAGTGGTGGAACCTCGGCCGCGCCTCGGCCGTCGCGTTCCTGTTGTTCGTCCTGATCCTCGGCGTGACCGCACTGATGCTGCGGCTCGGCCGGCGCGGGGAATCGGCATGAACACGCGCCTTGCTGCCGCCCTGGTCAACGGCGCGCTGATCGGCCTCGCCGTCGTCGCCTTGTTCCCGCTCGCATGGATGCTGTCAGTCTCGTTCATGGCGCACGGCGAGGCCAGCGCGTTCCCGCCGCCGCTGCTGCCGAGCGCACCGACGCTCGACAACTACCGCCAGTTGTTCGGCCGCGACGGCATGGGCCGCTACTTCGCCAACAGCATGCTTGTCGCGACGGCGATCACCGTGCTGTCCATGGCCTTCAACCTCGCTGCCGGCTACGCCTTCGCCAAGCTGCGCTTCGCCGGGCGCGAACGCCTGTTCCAGGCCCTGCTCGGCGCGCTGGTGATTCCCGCCCAAGTGGCGATGATCCCGTTGTTCCTGCTGATGAAGTCGCTCGGCCTGGTCAACAGCTACGGCGGCGTCATCGTGCCGGCGATGGCCGGCATCTTCGGCATCTTCCTCGTGCGCCAGTACGCGCGCACGATCCCGGACGAACTGCTCGAGGCCGCGCGCATCGACGGCGCCGGCGAACTGCGCATCTTCGTGCGCATCGTGCTGCCGCTGCTCAAGCCGATCATCGTCACCCTGACGATCTTCACCTTTCTGGCCAGCTGGAACGACTTCATGTGGCCGCTGATCGTGCTCGGCGACCAGAGCCACCACACCCTGCCGGTCGCGCTCGCCTCGCTGTCGCGTGAGCACGTCATGGACAATGAACTGATGATGTCCGGCGCAGTCGTTACCGTGCTGCCGGTGCTGCTGCTGTTCCTCGCCCTGCAGCGCCACTACATCCAGGGCCTGCTGCTCGGCAGCGTGAAGGGCTGAGCCTTGACGCAGGGAACAGCCATCTCGGCCGGAGCCGCGTCCACACCAGCACCGCATCCCCGGACAGATTCCGTGGGAGCGGCTCCAGCCGCGATGCTTCGATCGGGAAAACCTCGCATGCGCACATCCACCGGACACGCTTCACCCCGCCGGGCCCTCGCCACGCTCATTCTGTGGGCTGCGCCGATGGCCGCCGCAGCCGAGGTCCTCGACGACTTCCACGACGCCTCTGTGTGGCAGGCCGCCGCGTCGGACCAGGTCTCGGCCTCGCTGCATGGTGCCGGCGCGAAGGCGACCGACGGTCTCTGCCTCGCCTACGATTTCAACGGCGTTTCCGGTCACGCGGCGATGCGACGCACGCTGCCGATCACGTTCCCGGCCGACTATGCCTTCGACTTCGACGTGCGCGGGCACGGCCCGGCCAACCAGTTCGAGTTCAAGCTGATCGACGCCAGCGGCGAGAACGTCTGGTGGGTCAACAAGCCGAAGACCGTGTTCGCCCGCGACTGGACACCGGTACGCTACAAGAAGCGCCACATCGCGCCGGCCTGGGGCCCGCTCGCCGACAAGACTCTGCGCCAGACTCGGTTCGTCGAGTTCACGATCTACGCGAACGCGGGTGGCAAGGGCGAAGCATGCATCCGCAACCTGCGTTTCGCCGAGCGCGAGCCGCAGCCCGCGGCGTGGCCGGAACCGAGGACGAAGGCTGATACCGGGTGTGTGCCGGCGACGCTGTTCGCACCGGCCGTGCAGACATGGCCACGCAACCCGCCGAAACCCGGATCCGTCGATTCCTGGCGCAGCAGCAGACCTGTCCACGGCGCGCGCCGCCTTGAGATCGATTTCACACGGCAACGCGAGTTCGGTGCACTCGCGTTGCGCTGGACCCGTGGTGAGCACGCCAGTCGCTACGACATCGAATACTCTGATGACGGTCGCGTGTGGCGTGTCGTCCGGCGCGTCGACGGCGGCAACGGCAGCATCGACCATCTGCTGCTGACGGAATCGGAGACACGCTACCTGAGGCTGGTCCTGCATGACGGCCCAGGCACTCACTACTCCCTCGAAGCGATCGAGGTCCGCGATCTCGAAGCAGGCGCCAGCGACAACGCGTTCCTTCAGCGTATCGCTCTCGATTCGCCGCCTGGACGCTTTCCACGCGGATTTTCCGGCCAGCAGACCTACTGGACCGTGGTCGGCATCGACGGCGGCCACGAGAGCGGCCTGCTCGGCGAGGATGGTGCGCTCGAGGTGGCGCGCGGCGGGTTCTCGGTCACGCCTTTCGTCGTGGATGGCACACACCTGAGCGCTGCAGGCGTTCCGCAGACGGCGTGCGGCAGCGACCACATGCCTGGATCGCTCAACAGTTGGGCGCAGGTCGACATCAAGCAGAAGCTGCACTCAAACCATCTGCCGATGCCATCGGTGACCTGGACGTCTGAAGGAGGCGCCGGTGCCCGTCATGGATGCCCGCGGACATCCGGCAATCTTCACGGTCCGATGCCCCATCCCTGGCACCTCGCCATCGACGCCTTCGCCCAGGGCGAACCCGGCGATTCGCGCCTGTTCGGCGTCTACACGCTGACCAATGACAGCGACACCTCGCGCACGCTGACGCTGGCACTCGCCATCCAGCCGTTCCAGGTCAATCCGCCGGTGCAGTTCCTGACCACGCCGGGCGGGGTCAGCCCGATCGATGAACTCGGTTTCGATGGCCACGTCGTCAGCGTCAACGGCAAGCCGCGCGTATGGGCACACCAGCCGCCGAGCGCGTTCTTTGCCACGCCGTTCGACAACGACATGGCCGCGCAGCACCTCGCCTACAGCGTGTGGCCGACCGCGCAGTACGTGCGCGATGCCAGCGGCCTCGCCTCGGGCGCGCTGGTCTACCGCCTCGAGCTCGGTCCACGCGAGTCGCGCACGGTTACGCTCGGCATTCCACTCGACGGCGAGCCGCGCACGCCGAAGCTGCCTGCCGAGGCGATGGCGACCTGGGTCAGCCTGCAGCAGGCGGCGGTCGTCGACGAATGGCGCGCCAAGCTCGGCCGCGTAGCGATCCGCGTGCCGGCATCGGCGCAACCGATCGTCGACACGCTGCGCACGGCGCTGGCGCATGTCCTCGTGAACCGCGACGGCGTGAAGATCCGACCCGGCACGCGTTCGTACGCGCGCTCGTGGATCCGCGACGGCGCGATGACTTCGGAAGCGCTGCTGCGCATGGGCCATGCGGACGAGGCGCGCGCCTTTCTCCAGTGGTATGCACCGTTCCAGTTCGCCAACGGCAAGGTGCCGTGCTGCGTCGACGCGCGCGGCTCGGATCCGGTGCCGGAGAACGACAGCCACGGCGAACTGGTCTTCCTTGCCGCGGAAGTGGCGCGCTACACGCAGGACCTCGCCCTGGCCGAGGCGATGTGGCCGCATGTCGACAAGGCCACGCGTTACCTCGGTGAACTGCGCGCGAGCGAACGCATCGAAGCGAACCGCGGTACGCCGAAGTTCGGCCTGTTGCCACCATCGATCAGCCACGAAGGCTATTCGGCCAAGCCGGCGTACTCGCACTGGGACAATTTCTGGGGCCTGGTCGGCTACAGGAGCGCGATCGCGCTGGCGCAACAGCTCGGCCGCGACGACGACGCACGCCGCCTCGCCGCCGCACGCGACCAGTTCCGCACCGACATCCTCGCTTCGCTCGATACCAGTGCGAAGCAGTTCGGCATCGACTACATCCCCGGCGCCGCCGATCTCGGCGACTTCGACGCGACCTCGACCACGATCGCGCTGTCGCCCGGCGGCGAACGCGAACACCTGCCGCAGGCGATGCTCGAAGCGACCTTCGAGCGCTACTGGCGCGAGTTCGTGCAGCGTCGCGACGGTCAGCGCGAATGGAAGGACTACACGCCGTACGAATGGCGCAACGTGTCCGCCTTCATCCGCCTCGGCTGGCGCGAACGCGCGCACGAGGCGATCGACTTCTTCTTCCGCGACCGCCGCCCCGAAGCCTGGAACCAGTGGGCCGAAGTCATCGGCAAGGCCTACCGCGAACCGCGCTTTATCGGCGACATGCCGCACGGCTGGGTCGCGTCGGACTATATCCGCGCCGCGCTCGACCTGTTCGCCTACGAACGCGAATCCGACCGCGCGCTCGTCCTCGGCGCCGGCATCCCGTCGGCCTGGCTCGACGGCGACGGCGTCTCGATCGACGGCCTGCACACCCCGTACGGCGCGCTCGGCTACACGCTGCGCCGGGACGGCGACGCCCTCCTCCTCGACCTGCGCGCCGACCCCGCCCGCCAGCCGCCCGGCGGCTACGTGCTGAGCCTCGCCGACGACCTCACCCCAGGCCGCACGCACATCGACGGCCGCAGGGCGACCTGGCAGGGCCACGAGCTGCGCATCCGAAAACCCGCGGCGAAGGTGCGCGTCGCGCTGGCGAAACCCGCCACCGCACGGCAGTCCACCCGTCGCTGACACGTTCCGCATTCCCTCATCGGCCGCTACGCTGCGCACACTTCCTTCGCGGAGCCCGTCATGCGCATCCTGATCTTCCTCGCCGGTCTGCTGCTGGCGAGCCTGGCCCAAGCCGACGCGGCACGCGTCGATACCGGCACACTCGATGGCGCGCACTACCGCATCGACGTGCCGGCGCAGTGGAACCGCGGGCTGGTGGTCTATTTCCACGGCTACTCGATCGGTGACGTGCGCTTCGATGCCGGGCGCCCGCTGCCGGACTCGCTGGGCAAGCTCGTCGAGCGCGGCTATGCCGTCGCGCAGTCGGGCTACTCGCGCAGCGGCTGGGCGGTGGAGCAGGCCGTTGCCGACAGCGAGCGGCTGCGCCGGTTCTTCGTGAAGCGCCACGGCAAGCCGACGCGCACGCTGGCGATGGGTGCGTCGATGGGCGGCCTGCTGACCGTGCATGCGGTCGAAACGATGCCGCAGGTCTATGCCGGCGGCCTTGCCCTGTGCGGCGCACTCGGCGCGGCCGGCGACCTCGTCCAGCATGCCTTCGACGTGCGCGCGGCATTCGACGCCTACTTCCCCGACCTGCTCGGTCCGCTCGTGCCGGTACCGGCCGACTACATGCCCGACCGACTCGTGGGCGAGCGCATCGCCGAGGCGCTGCGCTCGAATCCGACTGCGGCTGCGGCGCTGCGCTCCCTGCAACCCGGCTCGACCGACGACAACCTGCCCGACGTGATCGCCTTCCTCGGCTATGTCGTCAAGGAAGTGCAGCAGCGGACCGGCGCCAATCCGTTCGACAACCGCGACTTCGCCTACGTGGGCACCGGCGACGACGCGAACCTCAACGCGCGCGTGCGGCGTTACAGCGGCGACGCGGCAGCGATGCCTTACCTCGCGCGCTGGTACACGCCGAGCGGAAAGCTCGAAAGACCCGTGCTGGCCCTGCACACGCTGGCCGATCCGTTGGTGCCGGTGAGCTGGCCGAACGGTTATGCACTACGCACGCGCACGGCCGGCCGCGGCGCGAACTTCGTGCAGCAGTGGGTCGAACGCGAAGGTCATTGCACGCTACGCGCGGACGAAATCGCCGGCGCCTTCGATGACCTCGTAGGCTGGATCGGCGGCCAGCGTCCGCCGTCGGGATCGCGGCGCTGATCCAGGTGCCGGCAACACCCATCAGGATGCCATCCACAATCCCGACAGCCGCCATCGCCGCGGTGGTGCTCACCAGTGCGGTCCGGGCCGACGCCTCGTGATCGGAAATCAGGGGGCGGGGTCATCCGTCGAACGTTCCCCGCGCTGCACGCTGTCCGGCTTGCGCCGCGACGACGAGAGAACGAGAGGCTATTCGCGGCCACCTTCGGAGTCGACGCAGCGATGGCGAAGATCGGATTGCGCCGCCCTTGGAGAGCGCCTCGGCAGGAACGCCGTCGCGCAGGGGAGCGTGGTCATGGCACGACCTGGAACGGACAGAGGTTGGTCCAGATCTGTGCCGCATGCGTGCTGCTGTAGGTGTGATTGCCGACGAACAGCGTGAGCCAGGTGTCGATGGTGTTGGCCCAGCCGCTGGCGAGGAAGCGGTTGCTGTCATCGAGCACCTGGGTGACGAGTGGATCACCATTGCCGACATGAAAGTCGACCGGGATGCGCCGCGGCGCGGCGGCGACGAGCGCGCTGCATTGCGCGCTCGATAGGCCGCTGCAAGCGAGGCCGGCCAGCGCGCCCGCGCTGACCGCATAGGCGGCGAAGGTGTCGATCGTCACCTGCGTGCTGTAGTGGTTGAGGACGAGGTCGTGCATGACGTGGCCACCGGCCGAGAAGCCCCAGCCGATGCGCCGCGAGCGGTCGATGTTCCAAGCCGCCTCGGCATCGGCAATGGCGGCGGCGAAGATGGCGTAGTCGCTCGGCTCGTCGGGAACGCCCGGAACGATCCAGCCACCGCTCGCGCCTGACGCCACCGGGGCGATTACGATGAAGCCCTGCGTCGCGGCGACCGTCGCCCAGGCATTGCGCACGGCCTGCGCCTGCGCATCGGCCGCCGCCTGGCTGCCGGCCTGGCCGTGCAGGGCGAGCACCAGCGGCATCGGTTGCGTCGGCGAATACACGGGCGGCACGTAGGCGTAGACCGTACGCGTGCCGAAACCGGCTGCAGTCGCGGTGCGAGTCGAGTTGCCGGTCGCACCGCCGCTGCCGTTCGACGGCAGGCGCGTGACCGCCGCCGCGCCCTGGAAGCCGTCGACGAACAGTGCGTCGGGATGCGTGCAGACCCAACCCGGCAACTGCACCGTGGTCGCCCCCTGCACGGATGCAGCGAGCAGCATAGCCATCATGGAGGCACGTTGCAGGAACTTCTTCATCATCGAGCGCGACGAACTTCGGCGTAGCAGCGATGTTGCCATGGATCGCCACCATCAGACTCGCCCCGGAGCGCTGCCTACGCGGACGGGCGGGCGTCGATGAGGGCGCGGGCGCGGGCGGCGGATTCGGTGACCGCGTCGAAGCGGCCGGCGGCAATCCATTCCTTCGACACCATCCACGAGCCACCGACGCAGACCACGTTCGGCAGGGCGAGGAAGGCCGGAGCACTCGCTTCGTCGATGCCACCGGTCGGGCAGAAGCGCAGTTGCGGCAGCGGGCCGGCGACGGAGTTGAGCAGAGCGATGCCGCCAATCGGCACGGCCGGGAACAGCTTCAGCGATTCGAAGCCGAGTGCGGCGAGGGCAAGCATCTCGCTGATCGTCGCCGCGCCGGGGATGCACGGGATCGGCAAGGCGGCGAGTGCCTCGGCCAGCGCCGGCGTCGTACCTGGCGTGACGATGAAATCGGCGCCGGCGGCGAGCGCGTCCTGCGCCTGCGCCGGGTCGAGGATGGTGCCGGCGCCGACCAGCATGCCTGGCACGTCGCGCTTGGCCGCCGAGATCGCGGCCAGTGCGGCTGGCGTGCGCAGGGTGATTTCGATCGCGCCGAGACCGCCTTCGGCGAGCGCCAGGGCGATCGAGCGACCCTGCCCGGCCCGCTCGACCGTGACGACCGGCATGATGCCGGCGCCACGCAGCAGTTCGGTCGCCTGACGGAACAGTGGCTGCACGACGGGCGTTGCGGTCATCAGGCGTCCTTCGCTTCGGTCGGTACGTGAGCGGCGATGCGACCGATATCGTATTCGGATTCATGCGGCGCACCATCACCACCGCCGGCCGCGAACGGCACGCCGCACGTGATCGACAGCGCGCCCTCGTCGGCCGGGCCGGCCAGCGCGCGGTTCGCGCCGAACAGCACGCGGCCGAGATCGTCGCCGGGCGGCGCGGTGCTCGGCGCCGGCAGGCGCGTGTTCCATTCCTGCACGTCGACGTCGACGTGCAGCACACCGGCGTCGCCATCGAGGATGATGCGGTCGCCGTCGCGTACGCGCGCGAGTGGACCGCCGAGCGCGGCCTCGGGCGTGACATGGATCGCCGACAGCACCTTTCCGGACGCGCCCGACAGGCGCCCATCCGTGACCAGGGCGACGTGGCGCCCCTGGTTCTGCAACATGCCGAGCAACGGCATCAGGCTGTGCTGCTCGGGCATGCCGTTCGCGCGCGGCCCCTGCCAGCGCAGCACGGCAACGAAGTCGCGCGGCAGCCGACCGGCCTTGTGGCGAGCGCGCAGTTCGGCCGGATCGTCGACGACGACGGCGACGGCATCGATGCGTCGTCGCTCGGGTTTCACCGCCGACACCTTGACCAGGGCCCGGCCGAGGTTGCCGTCGACCAGGCGCAGGCCACCGGTCGGCTCGAACGCATCGGCGACAGCGCGCACGACGCTCGCGTCGGCACTCTTCGCTGCGCCATCGACCCAGCTCAGGGTTCCGCCGTCGAGACGCGGCTCGCGCGTGTAGGCGCGCAGGCCGCCGTCGACGATCGTCGGGAGATCGTGCATCAGGCCCGCTTCGAGCAGTTCACGAAACACGAAGGCGGTGCCGCCGGCGGCGTGGAACTGGTTCACGTCGGCGTCGCCATTTGGATAGACGCGCGCGAGCAGCGGCACGCATTGCGCGAGCGCGTCGAAATCGTCCCAGGTGACGAGCAAGCCGGCGGCGCGTGCGACGGCGACGAAGTGGATCGTGTGGTTGGTCGAACCGCCAGTGGCGAGCAGGGCGACGATTGCGTTGACCAGGGCACGTTCGTCAACCAGGTGGCCGAGCGGACGGAAGTCGTCGCCGAGCGCAGTGATCGCGGCGGCGCGCTCGACTGCGGCAATGGTCAACGCCTCACGCAGCGCGGTGCCGGGATTGACGAACGAGGCGCCCGGCAATTGCAGACCCATCGCCTCGAGCAGGATCTGGTTCGAATTGGCGGTGCCGTAGAACGTACAAGTACCGGCGCCGTGGTACGAGCCTTCCTCGACCGCTAGCAACTCCTCGCGCGTGGCCTCTCCGGCGGCATAGCGCTCGCGTACCTCGACCTTGGCCGCGTTGGAGATGCCAGGCGTCATCGGCCCAGCCGGCACGAACACGGTCGGCAGGTGGCCGAAGGCAAGCGCCCCAATCAGCAGCCCCGGCACGATCTTGTCGCACACGCCAAGGCAGAGTGCGGCATCGAACATGTCGTGGCAGAGCGCGATTGCGGTCGCCTGGGCGATGACGTCGCGACTGAACAGCGACAGTTCCATGCCGATGCGACCCTGGGTCACGCCGTCGCACATCGCCGGCACGCCCCCGGCGACCTGGGCGGTCGCACCGCAGCGACGCGCAGCCTCGCGGATCAGATCAGGGTAGCGCTCGAACGGCTGGTGCGCCGAGAGCATGTCGTTGAAGGCGGTCACGATGCCGAGGTTCGGCCCGCGTACACCACGCAGCGCGGCCTTGTCGTGCGCATTGCAGGCGGCGAAGGCGTGGGCGAGGTTGGCGCAGCTCATGCGCGCACGCGACGGCGCCTCGCGTTTTGCATCGACGAGGGCGAGGTAGGCGGTACGCGTACGTCGACTGCGCGCACGGATGCGTTCGGTGACAGCTTCGACGCGCGGATCGAGGTTCATGGGGCAGCTCCTGTTTCACTCGCGACACGCGATCACGCGCAGCGGCGCGTTGGGTGCGTCGATCGCACAGCAGATCGGCAACGCCTCGTGCGAACCCGCATCGAGCGCGCGTTCGAGTACGGTGCGCTTGGCGGTGCCGCGCAGCAGCAGGATGCGCGCGGCAGCCGCGACGAGACCGGCACGGGTCAGGGTGAGCCGCTGCGGCCAGCGCCCGGCCGCACCACAACCGCTTGCATCGAGAAGGGCATACGGCTGCCGGGTGGCGAATGCGGCAGCGAGGTCGCGCGAACCCGGGAACAGCGAAGCGGTGTGGCCGTCGTCACCCATGCCGAGGACCAGGACCGCACCAGCCGGATCGACGCGCGGATCGGCGTTCGCGCGGTCGATCGCGGTGGCGGCGACGGCTGCGCGTTCGCGCAGCGGATGGAAGTTCGTGTCGAGACCGCGTTCGGCCAAGGCAGCGACCAGCGTCGTGCGCACGAGGCGCGCATTGCTGCCATCGTCATCGGCACCGACATCGCGCTCGTCGACCAGACCGATGTCGATGCGCGACCAGTCGAGGGGAGCAGCACCGAGCGCCTTGTACACCGGCAACGGTGTCGACCCGCCCGACAGCAGCAACCGGGCGCGAGCTTCGCGTTCCAGACGCTCCACGAGCGCGGCGGCGATCACGGCGACGCTGTGCGCCACCCAGGCCACCTCCCCGGCGTATTCCTCGAAGAGGATGCGCGGATCGTCCTGCGCGTTCATGCGCCGGCTCCGTGCACCGGCGCGCGCTGCGGACGGCCGCCGGCATCGAGCACGGCACGCGCGGCGCAGCCGAGCAGGCCAGCGTCGGCATGCAACACGGCGACGGTCGGCACCTCGGCCAGGCGCGCGGCAAAACGACCCTTGTCCTCAAAACGTGCGCGGAACGCGCCACGTTCGAGCCAGGGCCGTAACCGCGGTGTCAGGCCGCCGGTCAGGTACACGCCATCCCAGGCGGCGAAAGCGAGCACGACGTCGCCGGCGACCGCACCGAGCAGTTCACAGAACAGTTCGACCGTGCGCACGCTGCGCGGGTCGCTGCCGGCGTCGGCGCGCGCCGTGATGTCCTCCGGTTGCATGACATCGGGGCGCACACCATCGATCTCGGCCAGCACCGAATACAGGTTGACGAGGCCGGCGCCGCACAGCAGGCGCTCGTTCGAGACACGGCCGAAGCGCGCAGCGAGGCGGCGCAACAGGTCGATCTCGTGCTCGTTGCGCGGCGCAAAGCTGAGGTGACCGCCTTCGCTCGACAGCGCGTCGACATGGCCCTCGCGCGCGACCAACGCACCGACGCCGAGTCCGGTACCCGGACCGACGACGGCGAAGGTCTGCTGCGCGGCGGCACCGACGGCGGCCGGCGCCGGCACGCCGATGCGCGCGGTGTCATCGTCGCGGAGCAGGCATACGGCGTGGCTCATCGCGGCAAAGTCGTTGATCGCTCGCAGACCGTCCGCGAGTTCGAGTTCGGCGCGCAGGCGCGACAGGTCGATGCTCCACGGATGGTTGGTGATGTGCACGAGATCGCCACCGACCGGCCCGGCAAAGGCGAACACCGCATGTCTCGGACGTGCATTCTGGTCGGTGAGGTACCGGCGCGCGGCGGCACTGAAATCGGCGAAATCGGCGACGCGATAGCGGCGGATCGTCGCCGTCAGCAATGGATCCCGCGCCGCCGTGTCGGCGAGCGCGAAGCGCACGTTGGTGCCGCCGACGTCGGCGAGCAGGGTGTTCACCGCCTGCTCCGATCGGTACGGCACGGCGCAGTCAGCGTACCGGGCAGGAAATCGGCGGCTTCGTCCGGTCCCCACGAGCCAGCCGGATACGACAGTACCGGCAGTTGTGCCTGCGACCACGCGGCAACGATGCTGTCGACCCAGGCCCAAGCCGCCTCGACTTCGTCGCTGCGCACGAACAGCGCGGTGTTGCCGTTGAGCGCATCGAGCAGCAGGCGCTCGTAGGCGATGCGCCGCTGCCCGCCGCGCGGCATCGACAGGTCGAGCGACAGCGGCTGCAGTTCGAGCGCGCCCCATTCGGAACCGGCGAGGCTGCTCATCAGGCCGAGTTCGATGTCCTCCTCGGGCTGCAGGCGGATCAACAGGCGGTTCGGCGCGGCCCGCTCGCGTCGTGGATTCTCGAACAACCAGTGCGAGACCGGCCGGAACGAGACGACGATCTGGGTCACGCGTTCGCTCAGGCGCTTGCCGGTGCACAGGCGGAATGGCACGCCTGACCAGCGCCAGTTATCGACTTCCGCGCGCACGGCGACGAAGGTTTCTGTGTCCTGGCCGTCGGGCGGCGCGTAGCCCGACACGGCACGGCTCTCGACCACGCCAGAGGCGTAGCGCCCACGCACCGAATCACGCGCGGCCTCGTCGACGCGCATCGGCCGCAGTGCACGCAGAACCTTGAGCTTCTCGTCGCGCACGCTGTCGGCGCCGAGCGACGACGGCGGCTCCATCGCAATCAGGCAGAGCAGTTGCAGCACGTGGTTCTGCACCATGTCGCGCAACGCGCCCGAGGTCGCGTAGTAGCCGTCACGTCCATCGACGCCGGCGGTCTCGGCAATGAGGATGTCGACCGACTCGATCCACTGGTGGTTCCACACTGCCTCGAGCAGGGTATTGCCGAAGCGCAGCGCGAGCAGGTTCTGTACGGCCGCCTTGCCGAGGTAGTGGTCGATGCGGAATACGCGGTCCTCGCTGACGCAGTCGCGGATCGCCGCGTTGATCTCCCGCGCCGAGGCGAGGTCGTGGCCGAGCGGTTTTTCGAGCACGAGTCGCGACGGTGTGTCGAGCAGGCCGGCCGCCTTGAGGCCCTGGGTGATCGCGATGAACAAGCCGGGCGGAGTCGCCAGGTAGCTCACGCAATGGCGGCCACGCGCGAAGCCCAGCTGGCGCGGGATCGAAGTGGGGTCGGTGAGGTCGGCGCAGATGTAGTCGACGCGCGGCAGCAGCAGTTCGAGGTCGCCCCCGCGCAGCTCCTTCGCAGCGATTTCCTGCATGCGTGGACCGAGCCATTGGCGGAACTGCTCGGCCGAATAGTCCTGGCGACCGATGGCGATGACGCGGAAGTCGACCGGCAAGAGGCGGTCGCGCAGCAGGTGCGCGATCGAGGGGAACAGCATGCGGACGGCGAGGTCGCCGGTGGCGCCGAACAAGAGCAGGGTGTCGTGCACTCGGGGTTCCTTCTCATGAAACCGGTTTCGTTCCCGCCACAGCGAAACGAAGCCGACGCCGCTTCGGACCTGAAAGTCGGCGCAGCTCCGCGCGCGCCTGTCAACGTAGCCTGTGCGGGGGCTGTTGCAACGGCTCCTCGTTCGGATTCATCGCGAGATCGCCGCCGGCGTGCGGATCGCCCGGGCCAATCGGCGATTCCGCGTCAGGTGCCGTCGTTTCCGAGCTCGCACCCATTGCTCGCGATGATCTTCGCGTAGAGCTTCGCACTGTCCTTGAGCGTTCGCGTCTGCGTCTCGAAATCGACGTGGATGATGCCGAAGCGCTTCGAGTAACCGAGCGACCATTCAAGGTTGTCGAGCAGTGACCAGGCGAAGTAACCGCGCAGGTCGACACCGGCGGCGAGCGCGGCGTGCGCGGCCCGAAGGTGCTTGCGCAGGTAGTCGACGCGCAACGGGTCGTGAATGACGCCGTTCTCCGCGACCGGCGGATCGAAGAAGGCCGAACCGTTCTCGGTGATGTAGATCGGCGGATTGCCGTAGCGTTCCTTGATCCACACGAGCGTGTCGGTGAGGCCCTGCGGAAACACTTCCCAACCGGTCTCCGTGTAGGTCGCCGACTTCTGCCTTACCGGTCCGGCCTTCAGCGGCCAGGCGCGCTCGTCATGGCGCGTGACGTTGCGCGTGTACCAGTTGAGGCCAACGAAATCGATCGGCTGGCGGATCAGGGCCATGTCCTCGTCGGGCCATTCCGGCCAGGCTTCGCCGAAGATCTCGCGCAGTTCCTGCGGATACGTGCCGAAGAACGCCGGGTCGAGATACTGCCGGTTCATGTAGGCGTCCGCGCGCTGCGTGGCAGCGAGGTCCTCGGGCGAGTCCGAGGCCGGATACTTGGGCTCGATGTTGACCACGAGGCCGATGCGGTGCCTGCCCTCGGCACGGTAGGCCTGCACTGCACGGCCATGCGAACGCATGAGGTTGTGCGAGGCGATCGGCGCCTCGAAGCGGTTGCGGTGGCCCGGCGCGAGCGCACCGTGCAGGTAGCCGCCATCGGTGACGACCCATGGCTCATTCAGCGTCGCCCACATCTTCACGCGCCCGTCGAGCGCGCGATACATCGTTGCCGCATAGTCGCCGAACCACTCGGCGATGTCCGGATTGAGCCAGCCGCCACGATCGTCCAGCGCGGCCGGCAGATCCCAGTGGAACAAGGTCGCGGTCGGCTCGATGCCGGCCTCGAGCAGGCCGTCGACGAGCCGCGAGTAGAAGTCGAGCCCCTTCGGGTTGATGCGCCCCCTGCCCTCGGGAAAGATCCGGCTCCACGAGATGCTGAAGCGGTAGGCATTGAGGCCGAGTTGCTGCATCAGCGCGATGTCGCCGTGCCAGCGTCGGTAGTGATCGCAGGCCACGTCTCCGGTGTCGCCGTTCACGGTCATGCCGGGCGTATGCACGAAGCGCTGCCAGATGCTCGGACCGGCGCCATCGGCGAGTGGCGATCCTTCGATCTGGTAGGCGGCGGTCGCGCAACCCCAGAGGAATTTGTCGGGAAACGCGAAGTTCGATCTGTTGGCGCTCATGGATACTCGGCTGGGGCTGGAAGTGAACGGATGAAAACGATTACATTCAGGATATCTCAAGCGTTGCGCGATTGTCAGGACGACCCGTTCCGCACCGCAACACCAACCGGACCGCACTGATGGCCGAACTACGACTCGATGCGGTGCGCAAGGTCTACGACAACGGCCACGTCGCCGTCGCCGGCGCCACTTTCGCCGTCGCGGACGGCGAGTTCCTCGTCCTGGTCGGTCCGTCGGGCTGCGGAAAATCCACCCTGCTGCGCATGATCGCCGGGCTCGAGTCGATCAGCTCGGGTACGCTCGCGATCGGCGGCCGCCCGGTCAACGACGTCGCGCCGAAAGATCGCGACATCGCCATGGTGTTCCAGAACTACGCGCTCTATCCGCACATGAGCGTGTACGAAAACCTCGCCTTCGGCCTGCGTCTGCGCGACGTGCCGCGCGCGGAGATCGACCGGCGCGTGCGCGCCGCCGCACACACGCTGGAACTGGCGGCGATGCTCGAACGCAAGCCCGGCCAACTCTCCGGTGGCCAGCGTCAGCGCGTAGCCTTGGGCCGAGCGCTCGTGCGCGATCCGAGCGTGTTCCTGCTCGACGAACCGCTGTCGAACCTCGATGCACGCCTGCGCCTCGGCATGCGCGTCGAGCTTGCACGCCTGCATCGCCAGCTTGGCACGACCATGATCTACGTCACCCACGACCAGATCGAGGCGATGACGCTCGGCCAGCGCATCGTGGTCATGAAGGATGGCGAGATCCAGCAAATCGACACACCCATGAATCTCTACGCAAAGCCGGACAACCTGTTCGTCGCCGGCTTCCTCGGCAGCCCGGCGATGAACCTGCTGCGTGGGCGCGTCGTCGCGGACCACCGACTCTGGCTGGACACCGGTCACACGCGCCTGCCGCTCGACGGCACGCCGGAACTCGCAGTGCTCGCTCGCGGTGCCGGCGGCGAACTCGTCGCCGGCCTGCGCCCGGAGGATCTCGTGCCCGCGCATGGCGACGCGCCCGCCGCTTCGCTGCGCGCCGAACTCGAACTGGTCGAGCCGGTCGGCAACGAGGTCTTCCTCAACCTGCGCTGCGGCAATGACGCCCTGGTCGCACGCGTACCGCCGCAGGCCCTGCCCGCCGCCGGCACGATGATGACCCTGGCCTTCGATCCGGCACGCCTGCACCTGTTCGATTCCGCCAGCGAGCGGAGACTGGGCGCATGACGCAGGCATTGCTGCGCGCATTCGTTCTCGTTCTGTTCGCCGCGGGCGGCACGGACGCGCTGGCGCAGCGTGCGGTGAACGACGGCTGGGAAACGGACATCGCCGCCTTCGAGGAGGCCGACCGTGTGCGGCCGCCGGTAGCGGGTGGCGTGCTCTTCGTCGGCAGCTCGTCGATCCGCTTCTGGGACACGCTGGAGACCGACTTTCCCGGCATGGCGGTCGTGCGCCGCGGCTTCGGCGGCTCCGAAGTGCGCGACGCCACCCGCTACGCCGCGCGCATCGTCGTTCCACACCGACCGCGCCTCGTCGTGATGTACGCCGGCGACAACGACCTCGCCGAGGGGCGCACGCCGAAGCAGGTGTGCGACGACGTCACCGCCTTCGTCGCGCGCATCCGCGAGGACCTGCCGCAGGTCGCCTTCGCCTGGATCACGATCAAGCCGAGCCCGGCGCGCGCGAACCTGCTCGATGCCGCGCGCGAGGCGAATGCGCTGGTTGCCGCGTGGACGAAGACCGTGCGCGACGCGCAGGTCATCGACATCTTCACGCCGATGCTGGACGGCGAGGGACGGCCACGCGAGGACCTGTACGGCCCGGATCGCCTGCACATGAACCGCGCTGGCTACGCGGTCTGGATCGAGCGCATCGCGCCGGTCCTGAAGTCCGCTTCGAAACCCTGAGCGGACCCACTCAGCGCGACCACAGGCGCGCACGCACCAGCACGGCGACCAGCAGCACGCCGAGAAAGGCGCCGTAGATCGCGGTGGATGCGGCGACCTGCTTCCAGATCGAGCTGCCGATACCCTCGTTGATGTCGTGCCAGTGCAGCATCGCGGCGATGCAGGCGGCGAGCGCACCGATCATCACGACGAGGTCGTACAGTCGCCGCGCACGCGTGCGCGGCAGCCTGCGCGGGAACGACCAGTAGGCCCACAGCAGGATCGCGAACCACGGCGCGAACAGGACGATGGCGAGCCAGCGCATCAGGACTTCTTCGACCGTTTCTCGGCTTCTGCCGCCGCAATCAACTGGATTGCCCGGCGAATCTCATCCGGTTTCGCCTGATAGCTCACTAGATCACCTCGAACACCAATCCAGTTCGCGTCCGTCGCAAAGGAGTTAACCGCATCGATCAAAGCGGACATCGTCTTGACGTCCAGTCCTCTGGTTTCTATCAGGGTCGTGCCCTCCTCGTCGACGAGGCGAGCGTGAGCCAATCCATTCTCGAGATACCGCTTCCACTGCGGACGCTTCTTCGCTTTCGTGACAGCAGGTTTCTCCGAGGATGAGATCGAGATCTGCGCAAGCGGTCGCCCGATTCCGACGGTTGCCCGCAGGGCCTCAAGGAGGGGGGCGCTGCGTTGACGTGCCTTGCGTGCCCCATCCTGCAGACGGTCCTCGATCTCGTCTGGCTTTGCCATCAACGCTTCGTAACGCTCGCGCGGCGCACCGAGTTCGTGGTCAATTTCCTCGAAAAGCTTCTGCTTGACGAAAGCCCAGCCGACTCCACCCGCAAGAGCCTCGCGCATGGACCGGGCCGACTCCTCGCTGGCGAAGGCCTGGTAGATCGCGAACAGGTTCGACGTGTCGGCATCCTTCGGCTCGCCGGGTGCGCGCGAGTCGGTGATGATGCCGGCGATCGCCTTCTTCAAGTCCTTCGGCGGCAGCCACAGCGGGATCGTGTTGTCGTAGCTCTTCGACATCTTGCGGCCGTCGAGGCCGGGCAGGGTCGCGACGTTGTCGTCGACGGCCGCCTCGGGCAGCACGAACGGTTCGCCCTTCGTGCCGGTCGCCGTGCGGAAGGCATCGCCGTACAGATGGTTGAAGCGCTGCGCGATGTCGCGCGCCATCTCGATGTGCTGCACCTGGTCGCGCCCGACCGGCACCGAATGCGCGTTGAACACGAGGATGTCGGCGGCCATCAGCACCGGGTACATGAACAGGCCGGCGCTGATGCCGGCGTCGGCGTCGATGCCTTCGGCCGCGTTGCGGTCGACCGCGGCCTTGTAGGCATGCGCGCGGTTGAGCAGGCCCTTGCCGGTCACGCAGGTCAAAAGCCAGGTCAGTTCGGGGATCTCGGGGATGTCGGACTGCCGATAGAAGAACGCGCGGTCGGTGTCGAGGCCGAGGGCGAGCCAGGTCGCGGCGATCTCGAGGCGCGAACGGGCGACGCGCGCCGGGTCCTCGCATTTCACCAGCGCGTGGTAGTCGGCGAGGAAGTAGAACGACTCGACGTCGTCGCGCCGGCTCGCCGCGATCGCCGGGCGGATCGCGCCGACGTAATTGCCGAGGTGCGGGGTGCCGGTCGTGGTGATGCCGGTCAGGGTGCGGATCTTCGTGGACATGACGAATCGGGTTTGTGGGGCGCGCAGTCTAACCCCGCAGCACACGATCAGGCGTTGAACACCTCGCCCAACCCGACCCAATCCGGAGGTGTCCCATGCGTGCCCTGATCCGTGCTGCCGCCCTTGCCCTCGTCCTCGCCGCGCCGCTGCCGGCACTGGCCGGGCGCCTCGTCGATGTCGAGATCGTCGACCGCGACACCGGCATGACCCTGCCGACCGTGCGCCACGACGGGCGCTCCTACATTGCCGGCAAGCCCGGCCATCGTTATGCGGTGCGCCTGGTCAATCGCACCGGCGGACGTGTGCTGACCGTGCTCTCGGTCGATGGCGTCAATGCCGTCACCGGCGAAACCGCCTCGCCGATGCAGAACGGTTACGTGCTCGATCCATGGGAATCGACCGAGATCAACGGCTGGCGCAAGAGTCTCGACGAAATCGCCCAGTTCAACTTCACCGCCCTGCCCGACAGCTATGCCGCGCGCACCGGCCGCCCGGCCAATGTCGGCGTGATCGGCGTGGCCGTGTTCGAGGAACGCATCGTGCGTCGGCCGCCGCCACCGCGCCATCCGGCCATCGCGCAGCCGGCGCCCCCCATGGCCGCACGTGACTCTGCCGTCGAAGGCCTGGCCAAGGCCGAGTCGGCACAGGAATCGCACGCCGCCGGGGCGCCGCCGGCGGCGCGCCCTGCAGCACCGCGCGAACGACTGGGCACCGGTCACGGTGAACGCGAGTGGTCGCGCGTGGCCACCACCACCTTCCAGCGTGCCACCCTGCAACCGGCCGAGCGCATTGCCATCGAATACGACAGCCGCACCAACCTCGTCGCCCGCGGCATTCTTCCGCAGCACCCGATCGCGCAGCGCGCACCGGACCCGTTCCCCAACGGCTTCGTCGCCGATCCGCCGCGCTGGCGCTGAGCGACGGGCCAGATGGTCGCGGGTGGGCGCATCCCGCTCGCGACCTGCCTCACCAGGCGGTCGATGTCGCTATGCAGTACGGAATCGAACTGGTTTGCCGATGAATCCTGTGCCACGCCAGGCGGTGGCGTGCGATCGAGTCGTGCGCGACCTCTACCTGTCTTGCAACCGTGGGGAGCACGGATTGCATGACGCAACCGCTGCAGGGGACATCATGCAAACCCGGATTACCGCGACGGCGGTCTTCGCCGTGCTTCTGTTTCTGTCGTGCGCCGCCACCGGTCACGCCACTTCCGCCACGCAAGGCTACTGGCAGGATGTCCCAGCGCGCCCCCTGCCTCCCGGCGTGTCCGCACCAGACCAATACCGCCTGCTCGATCTCGACGTGACCGGCCTGAAGAGGGCGGTCGCACAGGGCGAAACCCGGCTCGCACTGCCGGTGCCGGATGGCGGGTTCATCGAGGTCACGCTGGAGGATTCCGGCGTCATGCCGCCCGAACTGGCGGCTCGGTACCCGCAGATCCGCAGTTTCCGCGGCCAGCACAGCGACGGTACGCGCGTGCGCGTCGATATTTCCCCGCTCGGCGTCAACGCCATGGTGTTCGCCAAGGCCGGCATCTGGCTGGTGCGTCCGGTCCAGTTCGGCGACGGCGGCGACTACATCAGCTTCAAGCGCACCGATGTCGCCTCGCAGCGCGAGCCGTTCGACTGCGACGTGCACAACTTCGATGCCGCGCATGCCTACAGTCCCGACGAGATCGCCACGACCACCGGCACAACCAAGCGCAGCTACCGCGCCGCCGTGGCCGCGAACCGTTTCTACGTGCAGGCGCTCGCCGGCGCCAATCCGCCGACCGTGGCGATCGGTCTCGCCGGCGTCGTCGCTGCGATGAACCGCGTCAACGAGGTCTACGAGAACGACCTTTCGATCCACATGAGCCTGGTACCGAACAACGACCTCATCATCTATCCCGACGCCGCCAGCGATCCGTACTCGAACGGCACCGGCGCGCTCAACCAGAACACCGGCAACCTCAACACCGTCATCGGTGCGGCGAACTATGACATCGGCCACGTCTTCACGACCGGCAGCGGCGGCGTCGCCGGCCTCGGCGTGGTCTGTACCAGCAGCAAGGGTCGCGGCACGACCGGCCTCAGCAACCCGGCCGAACTCGTCAGCGACATCTTCTACATCGACTATGTCGCCCACGAGATGGGCCACCAGTTCGGCGCCAACCACACCTTCAACAACAGTTGCGGCGGCAACCGCTCGGCCAGTTCCGCCTACGAGACCGGCAGCGGCTCGACGATCATGGCCTACGCCGGCATCTGCTCACCGAACCTGCAGTCCAGTTCCGACGCCTATTTCCACGCGCGCAGCCTGCTCGAGATAGGCAATTTCACGACCACCGGCTCGGGCAGCACATGCTCGGCCAATACGGCCAACCACGCCGCGCCGGTGCTTGACCCGCTGAGCCCGTACACGATCCCCGCGAGCACGCCGTTCGCCCTGACCGGCAGCGCCACCAGCGGCTTCGGCAGCCCACTGACCTTCGCCTGGGAGCAGTACGACCTCGGCTCGGCGACAGTCGACATCAACGTCGACCCGGGCAATGGCCCGATCATCCGCTCGTTCATGCCCACCGAGTCGCCGGTGCGCACCGTGCCGCGCTTTTCGAACCTGCTGGCCGGCACCTCGAACGTCGGCGAGATCCTGCCGACGACCAACCGCAACCTGAGCTTCCGCCTGACCGTGCGCGACAACGCACCGGGTGGCGGCACCTCGGAAAGCAGCGACATGGTGCTGACGGTCAACAACAGCGCCGGCCCGTTCGCGGTCACCAATCCGCCCGCGGCCGTGACCTGGGATCATGCCGGCGGCAGCGGCACCGCCACCGTCACCTGGAACGTAGCCAACACCAATGCGGCGCCAGTCAACTGCGCGAACGTCGACATCGACATCCACACCGGCGGCGACTACGCCAGCAGCACGGCGGTGCTCGCCACCGGCGTGCCGAACAGCGGCAGCGCGACCGTCAATATCCCGAATGTCGCATCGACCACGGCACGCGTGCGCGTGCGCTGCTCGGACAATATCTTCTTTGCACTGAACCCGGGCAACTTCACCATCCTCGGCGAGGACCTGATCTTCGCCGACGGTTTCGAAACCGGCTTCGTGCCGTTCGACCCGCCGACCCTGGCCAAGGCCTTCGCACCGGCCTCGGTGGCAACCGGCACGCCGAGCACGCTGACGATCACGCTCGCCAACCCGAACGCGACCGTCGCCACGCTGACCGCGGCGCTGACCGACACCTTCCCGACCGACCTGGTCGTCGCCACGACCCCGAACGCCGCCACCACGTGCATGTCCGGCTCGGTGTCGACCACCAGTGGCTCGGTCACACTCGCCGCCGGCGCGCAGATTCCGGCCTCCGGCAACTGCACGGTCACGGTCGATGTCGAGTCCGCCACCGTGGGCAGTTACGCAAACACGATCGCCGCTGGCGCGCTGCAGACCGATGTCGGCGACAACGCCTCGGCGGCGAATGCGACGCTGACGGTCACCGGAGCGACGCCTTTGCCGGCGTTCTTCAACAGCGCGCTGACGACGGCCAGCCCGACGTTCGACAACCCGCAAGGCGCCACGGGCCTGCAGTACTACTGTGCGCAGCAGTTCACGGTGGACGCCAACGGCAGCTACACGATCGAAACGACGTCGCCCAACACCAGCGGCACGCCGTCGAACGCACTCGACACCTTCCTGCGCCTGTATGCGAACGCGTTCGACCCGGGCACGCCAGCCACCGGCATCGTGGCGTCCAATGACGACTTCTCCGGCACGCTCACCGTGTTGCCGGGTCCGTATACGGGCACGATCACGGCGACGACGACGGGCTTCTCGGGTGCGCAGCCGGGTTCGCGCATCGTGCAGACGCTGGCGACAGGGACGACCTACATCGTGGTCAATACCAGTTACCGGGCGACGACCTATGTGGGCACGGGCACGAACGGCCAGGCGGTCGGCCCGTACTACACGGGCATCAACGGCCCGGGCAACGTGAACCTGGTGGGTTCGACCTGCACGTCCGCACCCGAGCTTGCCTGGCCGGTGACGCCAATCACACGCTGACGGCGAACTCGACCAACGCCCTGCCGACCGGACGCGCGGTCACGGCCGACGCCGAACCAGGCGACGACGTGCCCGCGCGGTGCGGTGAAGACCGCGTCGGCCGGCAACGACCTCCCGGCGGCAACGGCGAGCCTCCGTTCGCTTGCCGCCGGCCAACCGAACCTCGACACCGGCTTCGGGCAGGTTTCGCCGCCAGTCCGCTCGGTACGCGGCAAGGTTGGGGCGCAAGCGGTTCGGTAACGGCGACGACCCCGTCCGCAGCATCGGCGTCAGGTGCGCAGCACCTCCGTGACACCACGACCATCCTCGGCGCCACTGCGACACTGGGCGCAATCGGGGCCGCCCCCGGGCGTCGGCACCTCGGCGACTCCGTGATGGGCACGATACTCAGCCCCCTTGTGCGGGCGACGACCATCGCGAAGGAACTCGATCGGGACATTGCTCGTTCGCCACACGGATGCCGCATCGCACAATCAATTCAGTGCGCGAACTGGCATGCCACCGGTTTGCGGTGTGGGCTTTGCAACGGTACGTGCGTGCGACTCACGCCGCGTTGCGGACCTTGCGGATGTCACCCTGCCATTGGAAACCGAAAGGTTGGGGCCGCCCTGTGCGGGCGCAGCCCGGTGTTGCGCCGGCTCGGCGGACGACCAGCCTGTCTTCGCCGTCGCGCCTTGACCTGTGCCCGCAAAGGACGCTGACGCCGTCGCGGAATGGAACAGAGCATCCCTTGATGGCTTCACGACACGGTTGGCGGCTATGGCGTTCGCCACGTGGCTGAGCCTATGATCACCAACCCGCGTCACCGACACGGGTTGCCTGACGCGCGCGATGGGGGCACCGCGGTCAGGCGGGCAGCACCGCCAGGGGAACGAACGACCCGTGGCCTGCGCCACACGCTCCCTTCAGCGTTTCGTCGGGTCTTGGGGGCACATATCCATGATTCTCGCCGTGCACCGTCAGGCATACGCCACGACACGCCGGGTCAGCCCGGCCATGTCCGGCAACGATGATGCGCATCTGCTCCAAGGGGAGTCCTCCGGCCCTGCGTCGACTTGCGCGACGCATGCACGCGACTGCCGTCACCAAACAGCCAAGGGGAATATCGAATGAGAAGTTCACTGAAGGCCGCCGTCGGCCTGGCCTTGTCGTGCCTGCTCGGCAGCGCCGGCGCATGGGCGCAGGGCGTTGAAATCGCCGAGGCGATCGGCAAGCAGGGCAGCATCCTGCCTGAAACCGCGGGCAAGGTCATCGAACCCGAGGCGCAGGCAGCCAGCGCCAGCGCGCCCGATGCCGTGATGGTCGCGTCGAACTATGCGTTCGCGACCACGACGACGGGTTCGCTGACCGACATGAGCACGGGCACGACCCAAGTGGTTGCGCCCAACGCGGACGACACCGCCTCCGCAGTGACCAGCATCGGCTTCGATTTCATCTTCCAGGGTGTGCGCTACACGCAGTTCTCCACCAACTCGAACGGCGCGATCCGCCTGGGCCCTACGGCCATACCCGGCGGTTCGCCATACCAGCCCCTGGCCGTGGCAAACCAGGCCAGGCTCACCGCCTACGGTGCCGACCAGCGCGTTCATTTGAGCGGCAAGGTTCACTACAGGCTCGACGGCACGGCGCCGAACCGCGTGCTGGTGATCGAATACCTCAACATGCAGTCGAACTGGAACGCCGGCGGCACGGCGGACCTCACCTACCAGGTGCACCTGCACGAGAGTAGCGGCGTCATCGATTACGTCTACGGTGCCATGAACATGAGCACTGCCGGCGCCAGCAACGGCGACTCCAATGATCCGCAGTTCGGTTTTTCGTCGAGCAACACCGCCGGTACCGTCGGCTCGGTGACTGCGGCACAGAGCGGCACGCCGGACCCGACCTTCAACGGCGCCTCGGCGACGCCGGTCAACAACCTGTACACGGCTGGCCCCATCACCGTGCTGACCTCGGCTGCCGACGGCTCGCGACGCACCTTCAGCTTCACGCCACCCGTGGCTGCCGCACCAACCAACCTCAGCTTCAGCGCGGTCACCGCGACGGGAATGACGCTGCAGTGGGATGATTCGCCGAATGAACTCTCGTACGAGATCTTCCGTTCGACCGACGGCACGAACTACACGTCCGCCGGCACGGTCGCGCAGGATGGCACGAGTTTCATCGCGACAGGGCTCGCCCCGAACACGACCTATTTCTGGCAGGTCGTCGCCTACTCGGAAGGCAACGCAAGCGCACCGCTCTCCGGCTCGCAGGCCACCAATCCACCCGGCAACATCGTCTCGACCGCCGCCGGCGGCAACTGGAGCGATCCGGCGACCTGGGTCGGCAGTTCCGTTCCGACCGACGGTGACAACGCCACGATCGCCAACGGCGCCACCGTCACCATCGACACCGCCGCCGTGGCGCTCAACGTCAATGTCGGCACCGGCGGCACGCCGTCGGCCCTGCTGCAGTGGGATTCCGCCACCGCCCGCACGCTGACCGTTGGCGCCAACGTGACGATCGCCTCGAACGGCCGCTTCGCCACGCAGGAAACCGGCGCCATTACCGCGCACTCGCTGTCACTGGCCGGCAACCTCATCAACGACGGTGAGCTCGATTTCAGCACCAACGGCAATACCGCGGGCGCGGGCATCTCGTTCACGGGCGCCAACAGCGCCAGCTTCGGCGGCAGCGGCACCACCACCGACGTGCGCGCCGTCACCGTCGCCAAGGGCGCGATCGCCAACGAGCTGACCCTGAATCCGGCCAACCTCAGTGTGCGCGGGGTCGACACCGACGTCGCCGGCTTCCTCACCCTGACCAGCGGTACGCTGCACATCGCCGGCACCTTCACCGCCACCAACCGCCTGTTCACCACGGCCACCTACACCATTCCGGCCACTGGCGGCTTGTGGCTCGACAATCCCAACTTCACCGTCGCCGCCACCGCGTCCGGTACGACCACCAACAACAATGGCCTGCTGCGCATCAGCAACGGCACCTACAACATCGGTGTGACCGGTGCGGACGGCATGGGCGGTGGCGCCGGCGCCGCGTTCATCATCGAGGGTGGCACGATCAACGCGACCCGCATCGATCCGCAGAGCGCAGTGAGCTGGAACCAGTCGGGCGGTACGGTCAATGTCGGCGTGGTGGCGAACACCCGGGGTTTGTACGGCACGTTCGAGCTATTTTCCTCGACGTCGTCGTTCAACATGAGCGGCGGCACGATCAATCTCGTGCAAGCCTCGGCTGCCGCGAGCAGTCCCACCGATTTGCAGGTCCGGTCGGGCTCGTTCGCGTCCACCGGCGGCGTCATCAACATCGGCACGGGGGCGACGGCCACCAACTTCAACTTCCGCATCCTCGGCAACGTGCCCAACGTCGTGATCGACAACACGTCGAATCCGAAGACCGCGACGGCAATTGGACAGGTCAATCTGCGAGGCGCGACGACGATCAGCACTGGTTCGACCCTGGTCATCAACGGCCAGGTCTGCCTCGTCTTAGGGCCGACGTTCACCAACAACGGCACGCTGACCGGTACCGCCGCAGCAACGCGTTTCTACTTCCTCGGCGGGCAGGGAGCGACGACCTACGCAGGCAGCGGCACGGTCACCGCGCCGTTGACGGCATTCGAACTCGACAACGTCGACGGCGTGACGATCGATCCTGCGGTCAACCCGATCATCGCGACACGCTTCAACAACTTCAGCGGCGGCCTCACCGGCTCGGGCAAGCTCACCCTCGGCAATGGCGGCACCACCACGGCCGTGGTCCAACTCGGCGTGGCCGCTGCGTCGCAGCCGGTGCTCGGCTTCGACGTGGCGCCGGTGTTCAACCCGGGTAGCGGCGGCGTCATCAACATCTATGCCCAGGAGATCTCCGCACGCACGACGGGCGTGGAATTGCCACCCTCGCGCACGCTGACGACCTTGAACGTGTCGAACACGAACGGCGTGACGATCGACGGCGGCGACCTCACGATCGTCGGCACCGGAGCCGGCGCGCTGGCCCTGACCGACGCCCCCGTCACGACAGGCGCCAATACGCTGTATTTCAACACCACCGCCGGCACTGTCACGCGCACGCTCGCCGGCCGCGTCATCGGCAACTTCAAGAAGGCCTACGCCGCAGCCGGCAGCAAGACCTTCGAGGTCGGCACGGCCAACGGCTACTCGCCGGTCGTGGTGAATGCGACCACCGGCACGTTCCCGGCCGATGTCACGGTCAGCGCGATCCAGGGCGTGGCGCCGACGATCTTCCCGCCCGAAGATGCAATCACCCGCCATTGGCAGATCACTGCCGACGACATCGACGAGGCCGACCTGACCTTCAGCTACCTCGATCCGACCGACCTCGGCAGCACCACCGAGGCCGACCTGCTGGTTCATCGCCGCGACGGCAATGCGTTCACCAACCTCGGCGGCACGATCAACACGACGGCCAACACCGCTGCCGTGACCGCTGTCGACGACTTCGGCGTGTTCACCCTTGCGCTGGATGGAGTGACCTCGGTCGACCAGGCCGACCTGCAGATCACCAAGACCAACGGTACCAGTGACGTCATGGCCGGCACGTTGACCACCTACACGATCGTCGCCAGCAACCCGAACGGGCCGCAGGACATGATCGGCGCCACGGTCGAGGACACGCTCCCGGCAGACATCACCTGCACCTGGACCTGCGTCGGCACGGATGGCGGCACCTGCACGGCCAGTGGTTCGGGCGATATCAACGACACGGTGAACCTGCCGGTCGGCGCTGCGGTGACCTATACCGCGGTCTGCGCGGTCGACGCCGCGGCAACGGGGAGTCTGGAGAACACCGCCACGATCGCGCTCCCGACCGGCGCCGTCGATGCGAACTCGAGCAACAACACCGCCACCGATACCGACACGATCCTGCCACCCGAGGCCGACCTGTCGATCACCAAGAACGACGGCGTCAACTCCGTTGCGCCAGGCCAGAGCACGACCTATACGATCGTCGCCAGCAGTGCCGGACCGTCGGACGTGACCGGTGCAACGGTGACCGACACCTTCCCGGCCGACCTGACCGGTTGTACCTGGACCTGCTCCGGCAGCAACGGTGGCAGCTGTAGCGCAAGTGGATCGGGCAACATCAGCGAATCGGTCGACCTGCCGCCGGGTGGTTCGGTCACCTTCCTTGCCACCTGCACGGTGTCGCCGAGTGCCACTGGAACAGTGACCAACACCGCGACCATCGCAGCCCCGGCCGGCTACACCGACCCGAGCGGCAACAACAGCGCGACTGACAGCGACTCGGTGCAGCCCTCGGCCAACGTCGAGTTGCTGATCCTCAACGATCTCGACTACGTCCAGATCGGCGACGTGGTGAGCCTGACCGTGATCGTGCAGAACGCGGGACCGAGTGCAGCCTCATCGGTGGCGATCGCCGGCACTGTTCCGCCGGAACTGGGCTTCTTCAGCTGGAACTGCATCGGTCTTTCGGGGGGTTCCTGCGGTGCCGCCAGCGGCATCGGCGCATTCAACACGACCGCCAGTCTGCCGGCCGGCGCCAGCGCGATCTACACGGTGCAAGGCAAGGTGGTGTCCGAGGATGCCAGTGGCAACGTCGGCTTCTCGGCGACCGCCACCGTCGGCGGCGGCGTACTCGACCCGAACCTCGGCAACAACACCGACACCTGGTCGGCTGCGGTCGTGCTGTTCCGCAACGGTTTCGACTGCACGGTCGGTCGTGGCGGCATCGAGACGGAAGGCTGCGATCCGGTGGAACCGCCGGACTACGCCACCGGCTTCGAGGCGCCGGACTACAGTGTCGGCAACCTCAATACCCAGCAGGGTTGGGGCGGCCAGTTCGGCAACTGGCTGGTGTCGACGGCCAACCCGCTGGCCGACGCCCAGTCCGTGCGTGGCCTGTCCGATGGCTTTGGCGAGTCGTTCTCGCTCTCGCCAACCCAGCCCGCCGGCACCGAAGCCTATTCGTACGCCAGCGCGCGCATCGCCATCAGCAACACCGGTACCGGATCGACCTGGCAGTTCGCGCCGCAGGACACCGGCGTCGGCCTCGTGATCACTCGCGTGCGGTTCGTGCGCGGCACGCATGCAATCGAGGTGCTGCAGGGCAATCCGTCCGCCTTTGTGACGATCCCGTCGGTGACCTGGCCGGATGCCACGCCATTCGACATCAAGGTGATTACGCGGCGGTCCGATGGCGAGATGCAGATCTGCCTGGACGGCACCTCGATCTTCACCGGCACGGCGATCAGCACGATGGTCGACGCCCGGGATACCCGCAACGTCGCCATCATCAGCGCGATGGAATCTGGCTCTGCCGGCAGTACGATGGATTTCGACAGCGTGGTGATCGACAACACCGAGACCGGCGGCTGCGGTTCCGGGCGCGCCGCGCCGCGCCTGGAGGGGCTGACGGGCAGCGAGTACGGCGACCCGAGGGCACACACCGCCGATTTCGGCTCGGTCCGCCAGTAGCACCCACCAACTCCAGCCGGGACGTTCGCGTCCAGGCTGGAGCGAAGCAAAGCGAAGGCCGGGGGCAACCCCGGCCTTCGGTCTTTTTGCGGGAGCGGATTTGCGCGGGTGCTTGTGAAACGAACAATCGCGCACGGGGTGCTGCTGCGGCATTCCTCCCTCCACGGGAGCGCGCATAGGAGACCCTTCAGGGGTGATGCCTGTCGATACGATCCGGAAAACAAGAGCATCGCCCGTGAACGGGCTCCTGCATCCGAAATCTTCCACGCCGGAGCCGCAATGGGGATGGATCAGCGCATCACCACCTCGAACCCGTCCGCGAATATCCGGTCACTCCCCGGACTGCGACTGGCCTGCGGCGTGTTGCCGTAGGCGCCGAGGTTGATGCGTCCACCGTTGGGAGCGGTTTCCCACGCATGGTCGGACATGGGATCGCCGGCATCGATGCCCGGGCTGTCCACGGCATCGGTCACCCAGCCACCCGGAGTGAAACGGCCGGCCGTCGAGCGCAGGTGGTAATCGCCCGTGGAAGCATCGGCAAACAGCGGATCGGCGCTGAAGTTGCCGTTGCCCGGCACCTGCGTGATCGACCAGGTGATGCTGAAGCCGCCACCGGAGAGCGTGCTGAATTCGCGGCTGTTGCCGTGAAAGATGGCGTTGCGGAAGCTGGCCTGCGAGCCGTCCTCGATCACCACCGCCGCACCGTCCGGCGCGGTATCCGGACACAGGTGGTCGGCCACCGTGACGTTGTCGATGGCGATCATCGACGGCCCGCCGGGACCGCCATCGATGTAGATCGCCGCGCCCGAGCGCCCGCCATTGGGACACAGGTTGCGATGGATCAGATCGTTGCGCATCGTGCCGGTCGCACCTTCGTCCCAGAACACGCCGGCACCGGTGGTCGGAGCGTAGTTGCCGGTGATGACGTTGCCCTGCATCTGCGCATCGGCCGCAGCCACCAGTACGCCGCCGCCCCAGCCGTAGCCCTGGGTCGCGCCGGTGACGTTGCCGCGCACGATGTTGTCGGCGAGCACGGTGCTCGCCGAGACGTAGATGCCGCCGCCGTGGTCGTGGTGGCCTATGTTGTTTTCCACCAGGTTGCGGCGCAGTTCGGCCTGCCGTCCAGTAACGTTGATGCCCGCACCCTTGCCGGCCTGGTTCTCGCGCACGGTGTTGTGCTCGATGCGGATGGTGCCGGTCGCGCTGCCCCAGCTTTGCGTGTAGGTATGGATGCCGCCGCCGCGCGTATCGGCGCTGGTGTGCTGGTTGCTGAAGTTGCCGTGGATCAGGTTGTGCGAGATGACGATGCCGCCATTGCCGTGCAGCGTGGCGTAGACACCGCCGCCGTGGCCGTAACCGTTGCTCCAGTCATTGCCCAGGCCGCGTCCGCGGGTGATGGTGAAGCCGTCGAGCACGCTGGTCTGGCCGGAGTCCAGATGCAGTTGCACGGCAGGGTTGGCGAGGCCGCCGTCGATGATCGAGACATGGCTTCCGGCATCACGGACGGAAAAATCGGCATTGAAGCCACCGAGCAGGGTCAGGTGCTTGCCCGATCCGTTGTTGAGTGATCCCAGCGCGACATTCTCCGCGTACGTTCCGGCCGCCACCTGCACGATGTCGCCGGCCTTGGCGGCGGCGATCGCGGCATTGATGCCGGCGTAGGGTGCTGCCGTCGAACCATTGCCACCTGGCGCGGCACCGGCACGCACGCACAGCACGGCGGCGAGGGTGGCGCTGGTGCCGGTGCAGGCGTGGGCCTGTCCGTTGTCATGCCCGTCCGGGCCCTTGCCGAAGTAGGCCGATACGGCGAGCGGCAGCGCGGCGATTGCCGGGGCGAGACCCGCGATGACTCGACGCGCGCTCATGGAACGACAGTCTCGAAGCCATCAGCAAACACGATGTCGTTGCGCTCGAACGCACCGAGGTCCGGTGCGCCATCGTCGGGGCGCGGCTGGCCGGAGGCGGGGTACAGGTACTGCGCGCTGACGCCGTGGCCGGCGGCGATCACGTCGGGATGCAGGGCCATGCCGACATCAAGCGCATCGCTGCCAGCGTCGGGCATGAACCCGTTGCCCGTTTCATCGACGAAACCGGGAGCGTTGGCAGGGTTGGTCATCACATTGCCCAGGCCGGTGATCGTGCCATCCGGGGTGATGTTGTCGCGCCACAGCGAGAGCGTGGGCGAGGCCCAATTCACGCCCAGATGCAGTTCGCCGGACTGGTGCATCCAGGAAAAATCGGTCGGTGCCGCAGCAGGCGTCCAGGCGCGCAGGTACACGAGGTTGTTGCGTGCATCCACCCGCTCGTCGTTGGTGGAAATGTCGAACAGTATCTTGCGCCACGCACCACCCGGTCCTGCCTGGTTTGTGCGCACGACCACCGTGTTGTGGAAGAAGTACAGCGTGCCCTTGCGATAACAGGTCAGGGCGGGATCGTAGTTGCCGTCGATGTAGCAGCCGCTGTCACCGCCGTAGTGCACCAGATACCCGGGGCCGTCCGGATCGCTGATGATGACATTGCCGTAGACGAAAGCGCGGCGGTATTCCGGAAGGTTCCCGACCATCGGCCAGCTCTCCTGCGCCTCCACCAGATCGATGCTGCGTGCACCGCCCTCGAAGAAGTTGTATCGCACCACGGTGCCGGTTGAACGGTCCTTCAGATTGCCACCGCCCGAACCGGTACGCAGCGGGCCGAAACGGTTGAACTGGATGGTCATGCCCACCGCCTCGGTATAGAGGTTGTGGTGCCGGTCGTAGGCCACGCTGACGGTTCCGTTGCCGTACAGATGGGAATACTCGACAAGGATGTTGCGCGAAAGTGTCTGCTCCTCGCCGCCGGACGCCACGAAGAGGCCGTTGCCGTTGCCCTCCAGGACCACGTCACGCACGGTGATGTGCTCGCCACGCTCGACGAAGATGCCGGCGGCATTGGCAGCATAGCTGCGCACGTTACCCGTGGATGCCGTGAACGTGTATTCGTGGAAGGCGTGACGGATATGCAGGCCGGCGATCACGATGTGGCGCGGCTTGTAACCCCAGTCATCACCGATGCCCCAGCTCACGTGGATCAATCCGCGTACTTCGCCTTCGCCATTGGCCGGGCGATAACCCATCGTCGGGCGCGTGGTGGCGTTTTCGCCATCCAGCACCGGGCGCTGGCCGCCCGGACCGGACACTCCGCAGACCATGATGGGCTGTACGGCAGTGCCCTGTCGGCGCAGCAGCAACTTTTCCCGGTACGGCTCGGCGCGCCAGTGGATGCGCACCGTGTCGCCTGCGTTCAAGCCCTCCCACGGCACCGCGCCGATACTCGCGTAGGCTTGGCCGGGGCCGACTTCGTACAGCGTGCCATTGCCGCCGTGGACGCAATCGGGAACAGCCGAACCAGCCGCTTGTGCGCCACATGCGACGACAGCGCTCAGGGCAAGGGCGAACAGGCGATGCAAGCTCATGATGGGCCTCAGGATCGGGACACGGAGCGTGCAGCAGCTGCCACGCCACGTCGGCCATGCATATCACGGGAAAACGCGCTGGCGCGGGCCATCACGTGGGGATGTTCCGATCAATCCCACAACGGCGTCACCGCCCTGTGCGGGCGCAGATCAAGGCGCGACGGCGAAGGCAGACTGGCCGTCTGTCGAGCCGGCGCAAGGCCGAGCTGCGCCCGTACAGGACGACCCCAACCTTTTGATTCCCAATGACGGGGTTGCTCGGAACAACCCTAACCTTTTGCCAACCTCCGGGCGCGCACAATCGGCAGCCGACGTCACGACAGGGCGCCATGCGAATGTTCCGAACCTTCCGCCACGTGCTGGCGTTTGCCATCCTCGCAACGACGGCGTCGGCCGCCGACATCACCCTGCTCAACGCGTCCTACGATCCGACCCGTGAGTTTTATCGCGGCGTCAATGCCGCATTCGCCGCGCAGTGGCAGCAGGAGCACGGCGACCGCGTGACGATCCACCAGTCGCACGGCGGCTCGGGCAAGCAGGCGCGCAGCGTCATCGATGGCCTGCAGGCCGATGTCGTCACGCTGGCGCTTTCCTACGACATCGACGGCCTGCACGAACACGGCGGCCTGGTCGCCGCCGACTGGCAACAGCGCCTGCCCGACAACAGCGCGCCGTACACCTCGACGATCGTGTTTCTCGTGCGCAAGGGCAATCCGAAGCATCTGCGCGACTGGGATGACCTCGTCGGCGACGGCATCCGCGTGATCACGCCGAACCCGAAGACCAGCGGCGGCGCGCGCTGGAACTACCTCGCCGCCTGGGCCTGGGCGAGGCATCGGTTGGGCAGCGACGAGGCGGCGCGCGATTTCGTGGCCAGGCTCTACCGCAACGTGCCCGTGCTCGACACCGGCGCACGCGCGGCAACCACCACCTTCGTCGAGCGCGGCCAGGGCGACGTGCTCCTGGCCTGGGAGAACGAGGCCCTGCTCGCCGCGCGTGAGCTCGGCCAGGACCGCTTCGAGATCGTGGTGCCCTCGCTCAGCATCCTCGCCGAGCCATCGGTCAGCGTGGTCGACAAGGTCGTCGACCGGCGCGGCACGCGCACGGTGGCCGAGGCGTATCTGCGCTTCCTCTACACGAAACCGGGCCAGGAACTCGCCGCGAAGAACCACTACCGCCCGCGCGATGCCGAGATCGCCGCAAAGTACATCGCCGATTTTCCGCCGCTGACACTGCTGACCGTGGACGAAGCCTTCGGTGGCTGGTCGCAGGCACACCGGGACCATTTCGCCGACGGCGCTTCGTTCGACCGCATCTATCTGCCGGGCCGATAGGAGCCCGTTCACGGGCGATGCCTTGCCGAACCACAGCGCAGGCCTCGCGACAATCCGCTGCGCCACCCGGGGCCCATGATCCCGCACAATGCCCCCCATGACCCTCGACGCACGCCCCACATGCGCCTCGTCCGACGCCAGGCCCTGCCCGGTTTCGGCCTGACCCTCGGCCTCGTGCTGAGCTGGCTCGGACTGATCGTGCTGCTGCCGTTGGCCGCGCTCGTGCTGAAGTCGGCAAGCATCGGCCCGCACGAGTTCTGGGCGGCGGTAACCTCGCCGCGTGCGCTCGCGGCCTATCGCGTGACGTTCGGCTCGGCCGCGCTGGCCGGCCTGGTCAACCTCGTGTTCGGCACCCTGCTCGCCTGGGTGCTGGTGCGCTACCGCTTCCCCGGCCGCACCCTCATCGATGCCCTCGTCGACCTGCCGTTTGCCTTGCCGACGGCAGTTGCCGGCATCACCCTGACCGCGCTCTACGCCGCGAATGGCCCGCTTGGCCGCTGGACTGAGGCCGCCGGCTGGCAGGTCGCCTACACGCCGAGCGGCATCGTCGTCGCCCTCGTCTTCGTCAGCCTGCCGTTCATCGTGCGCAGCGTGCAGCCGGTGCTGGAAACGCTGGAACCGGAAATCGAGGAAGCCGCGGCGACACTCGGCGCCGGCCGCCTCACCGTGCTGCGCAAGGTCGTGCTGCCGGCCTTGTGGCCGGCGATCCTGGCCGGTTTCGCGCTGGCCTTCGCGCGTGCGATCGGCGAGTACGGTTCGGTGATCTTCATCGCCGGCAACATGCCGATGGTCTCGGAGATCGCGCCGCTGCTGATCGTCGCCCGGCTCGACCAGCGCGACTACGGCGGTGCTTCGGCGATCGCCGTGGTCGTGCTCGCCGCTTCGTTCGCAACGCTGCTGGCACTCAATCTCGCCCAGTTGTGGCTGGTGCGCCGGCGCTCCGCAAAGGGGGGACGATGAGGCCCGCCGCAAAACGGGTGCCCGCGCTGCGCGATCCATGGTGGCTGGCGCTGCCTCTCGTTACCGTCGCACTCGCCTTCGTCGCACTGTTCCTGCTGCTGCCGCTGGTCGCCGTGTTCGGCTATGCCTTCGAGAAGGGCTGGGGCGTGTTCGCCGCCGCGATCGGCGATGCCGACGCACGCGCGGCGATCCGCCTGACCCTGCTGGTTGCGGCGATCAGCGTACCGGCCAATCTGGTCTTCGGCGTGGCCGCGGCCTGGCTGGTGACGCGCTTCGAGTTCCGCGGCAAGGGCGTGCTGGTGTCACTGATCGACCTGCCGTTCGCGGTGTCGCCGGTCATCGCCGGCCTGGTCTGCGTGCTCCTGTACGGCCTGCACGGCTGGTTCGGCGAATGGCTCGCCGAACGCGACCTGCACGTCGTTTTCGCCGTGCCGGGCATCGTGCTGGCGACCGTGTTCGTCACCTTTCCGATCGTTGCTCGCGAGCTGATCCCGCTGATGCAGGCGCAGGGCGACGAGGAGGAACAGGCCGCACGCACGCTCGGCGCCTCGGGGCTCGCCATGTTCCTGCGCGTGACCCTGCCGAAGATCGGCTGGGGCCTGCTCTACGGCGTGGTCCTGTGCAATGCGCGCGCGATGGGCGAATTCGGCGCGGTGTCGGTCGTCTCCGGCCATATCCGCGGCCTCACCAACACCATGCCGCTGCACGTCGAGATCCTCTACAACGAATATCAGGCAACCGCGGCCTTCGCGGTCGCCGCCCTGCTGGCCGTGCTCGCCCTGGTGACGCTGGTGCTCAAGCAGGTGATCGGCTGGCGCATCCACCGCGCGACCACCGACCCGGGGCAGGACACATGAGCATCGAGGCGCGCCACATCCACCACCGCTACGGCTCGGCTGCCGCCCTCGACGGCGTGGATCTCACCGTCGAATCCGGTGAACTGCTCGCCCTGCTCGGCCCTTCGGGCTGCGGCAAGACCACGCTGCTGCGCGTGATTGCCGGCCTCGAGTTCCCCGATGCCGGCTCGGTGCATTTCGAGGGCCGCGACGTCAGCCGGCTCGGCGCGCGCGAGCGCCACGTCGGCTTCATGTTCCAGCACTACGCACTGTTCCGCCACATGACGGTGTTCGACAACGTCGCCTTCGGCCTGCGCGTCAAGCCGTTCTGGCGGCGCGACAAGCGCGCCGAGATCGCGCGCAAGGTGAGCGAGCTGCTCGACCTCGTCCAGCTCGGTGATTTCGCCCGCCGCTATCCGGCGCAGCTTTCCGGCGGCCAGCGCCAGCGCGTCGCCCTCGCCCGTGCACTCGCCGTTCAGCCGGAGATCCTGCTCCTCGACGAACCCTTCGGCGCACTCGACGCGCGCGTGCGCGGCGAACTGCGGCGCTGGCTGCGCGGCCTGCACGACCGCATCCACGTCACCAGCGTGTTCGTCACCCACGACCAGGAAGAAGCCTTCGAACTCGCCGATCGCATCGCCGTGATGGACGCCGGGCGCATCGTCCAGCTCGCCGACCCCGAAACGCTGTACACGCAGCCGGCCAATCCTTTCGTCTGTCGTTTCCTAGGCGAGGTCAACGAGTTGCCCGCAACCCTGCACGCGGCGTGGAGTGGAGTCACCGACGCTTCCACGACCGCCTTCGTGCGCCCGCACGACCTCGGCTTCGTGCGCGCGCACGGCGATTCGGGCCTGCGCATCGACAGCGTGCGCGACCTCGGCCCGGCCCTGCGCATCGAAGCGCGCCACCGTGACCTCGAACGCCCGATCGTCGCCAGCATCGAACGCGACCGCCTCGCCGCCGCGCCCGTTGCGGTCGGCGACTCCGTCGAACTCGCAGCGCGGCGGTGGGTGCTGTTCAGGGATGGGCAGCGGCTTTCCTGAGCCCGCGTCGCGCTCCAATCTTCCTTGTGTGAGAACCTTCTGTCGGAGCGACTTCAATCGCGATCCTTCCCACCCCCGCACCGGAATCCAACCCGAAACCATCGCGAGTGAAGTCGCTCACAGCAGCAGCAAGGCCTGGTTGGTGGAACGCGGCGCGCATTTGATGGAAGATCGGAAAGTACCGTGAACCCCTGCATCTTCCGCGGGCAACGCCTCGCCCAGGCTTGCGGACTCGTCTGGAGAACGCCATGAAAAGGGTCTTCGCCACATTGCTGCTTACCTTGTTTGCACTGGAGGCGCTTGCCGCGCCCGGCACGGTCACCCTCGGCGCCAGCGACATCGCGCGCCTGACGCGCGCACCGATCGGTACCAGCGTGGAACTCGCCGAGTTCCCGGTCGGGCCCGGCCTGCTCGCAGCGGTGCGCTTTGAGCGCGTCGACATCTATGCACCTGGCGCACGCATCATCGAGATGAGCGCCTCCGGCGAACGCGAACTGCCACGCAGCAAGCACGTCCAACTGATCGGCGCCAGCCTCGACGGCAGCGCACGCATCGCGCTCAGCATCGATCCGGCGACCGGCGCGCTGTACGACAGCCTCGGCAGCAGCACGGCAAGCGGTGGTTTCGTACTGCGCTCGACGAAGGCCGGCGGCGGCTACGCCTTCGAGGCGATCGATACCAAGGCCGCATTGCCGCCCGGTGTCGTCCTCGACTACGCCGACAACGTCGATCATGTCTCGGCGCCCGATGCCGAAGTCTCGTTCCTCGACCACCTCGGCGCGCCGCCGACCACGGCCGCCAGCACGCCGGCCAGGCTTGCGGTGCTGGCCATCGATACCGACACCGAGTTTCTGGAAAAGCGCTTTTCCAACAACACCGCGCAGGCGGTCGACTGGATCGCGACGCTGCTCGTGCAGATCAACCTGATCTACCGCAACGACCTCGATGTCCTGCTCCTGCAGGGCACGACCCTGTTGCGCGTCGGCACCGATCCGTTTTCGAACACGGACACGCCGGCGAGCCAGGCCCAGCTGATCGAGTTCGGCAACTGGTGGTCGGCCAACCAGGGGGCGGTGCCGCGCTCGTTCGCCACCCTGCTCTCGGGCAAGTCCTCGAGCGGCAATTCGGCCTCGGGCATCGCCTGGGTAAACCGCTATTGCGCAACCTCCGGGAACGGCGGCAGCTACAGCGTCAACCAGGTGTTCTGGAATCCGGACATCGGAGCGGCCTCGAATACTTTCCTCGTCGCCCACGAACTGGGCCACAACTTCGGCGCCTCGCACACGCATTGCTCGAACGCTACGACAGGGGCCTATCCGACCGCGACGAACACGATCGACCAGTGCTATGCCGGCGAATCGGGCCAGGGCTGCTACGGCGGCGCCACCAGTTGCCCAAGCTCCGGCCCCGGCGCGCCGAAAGGCACGCTGATGAGCTATTGCCACATCTCGCCGTCAGGCTGCATGTCGAACGTGTTGCAGTTCCATCCGACCCATGTGACCCAGGTACGCGCGCGCATCACGGCGAACACGCCGAGCTGCCTCGTGTCCGAGGTGATCTTCGCCAACGGGTTCCAATAGGAAACGCGTACGGGAAACCGCTTCAGCCGCGATGCTCCTTCTGCACAACCCCTCAAGGAAGGAGCATCACGCCTGAAGGCGTTTCCTGCGGAGCATCAAACTCCTCGCGTCGACATGCATCAGTCCCGCATCAGGGTGCTCTTGCCGAACAGGCTCTCGACGAGGTCGACGGCGAGGATCGCGGTGCGGTTGTGGTCGTCGAAGGCCGGGTTGAGTTCCATGATGTCGAGCGAGCCGAGGCGGCCACGGTCGGCGATCATCTCCATGCAGAGCTGGGCCTCGCGATAGTTCGGGCCGCCGGGAATCGTCGTGCCGACGCCCGGCGCGATGCCGGGATCGAGGAAGTCGACGTCGAAACTCACATGCACGTGGGTGTTGTCGTCAATGTCGGCGAGGGCTTCCTCCATCACGCGCTTCATGCCGATCTCGTCGATGTAGCGCATGTCGTAGATGTCGAGGCCGTGATCGCGCACGAGGCGCTTCTCGTCGGCGTCGACCGAGCGGATGCCGATCTGGCGGATATTGGAAGGCAGCATCGCCGGCGCGCTGCCGCCGAGTTCGGTCAGCTCGCGCGGACCGAGCCCGCACAGGCAGGCGACCGGCATGCCGTGGATGTTGCCCGAGGGCGTTATCGCGCTGGTGTTGAAATCCGCATGTGCATCGAGCCAGAGCACGAGCAGGCGCTTGCCGTGTTCGCGGCAATGCTGGGCAACCGCGGTGATCGAACCGATCGCCAGGCAATGGTCGCCACCAAGCAGGATCGGCAGGCGCGCGTCATCGAGCTCGCGCCGCACTGCCTGCATGACCTGGCGGTTCCAGATCTCGACCTCGACCAGATGGCGATAGCCGGCCTGCGGTGGCGTCCACGGATTCAAAGGCCCGCCGAGGTTGCCGCGATCCACGACATCGAGTCCGCGCTGGCGCAAGGCCGCTTCGAGCCCGGCAACGCGCAGCGCCTCGGGCCCCATCGACGCGCCGCGATGGCCGGCACCGATATCGGTCGGTGCGCCGACCAGGGAAACGGGTGGAAAACGCTGCATGGCGCCTCCGTGGTTGCGAAAGGCGCCGAGGATAGCGCGGCTGGTGCACGATTGCCGCGCGTCGATGCCACGATCTCGCGCGCCGCGCCCGCTGCATCAAGGCCTTGGGATGTTCCGATCAATCCCGCAGTGGCATCACCGGCCTGGGCGGGATCACCCGCAGCGTTCCTCGCGCCGCCGCGCCTCGACGCAATCGCGCAGGACCGCATGCAGACGTCGCACCGGTTCGCGCTTGCACAGACAGGCGTCGCAGCCGCGCTCGCTCAGCCGGCGCCGGATCGTGGCGTCCTCTTCGCTCGAATAGCAGATCAGGACCGTGCGCGTGAATCCCGGCTCTTCGCGCACCAGGTCGAGGATGTCGTGCGCGGTGTGCGTGCCGAGGTGATAGTCGATCACGATCGCATCGCAGGGCCAGGCGGCGGCCGCTTGCCGGAAAGATTCCACACGCTGGATGTGCATGACCTCGCAGCCCAGGCCTTCGAGGCCCGCGCGGGTCATCAAGGCCTGTTCGAGGTCATCCTCGACGAGGATCACGCGCAGGCCACGCTCGACGACCGCGTCCGTTGCATCGATCGCGGCGGAGAGCTGGGCCAGGACCGCATCGACGTGCGGGGCGAGTTCGCCGACCAGATCGGCGGAATCAGGGAAGGTGGCAATGCAGTCATCGGCAGCGCGGGCGGCAGCGCCAAGCCGCGCATACCCGTACGACGAGGCCGAACCGGCCAGGCGATGCAGCAGCGTGCACAGCTCATCACGCGTGGCATCGCTGCCCGGCTGCTCGCGGAAGTTGACCCAAGTCCGCTGCAACAGCTCGCGCTTTTCCGGCAGCGAACCTTGATAGCGCTCACGCAGCCGGGCCAGGCCTTGGTCGGAATTCATGATCTGCCACCGGATGGATTCGATCCGACATGCAGCCTACCGCGTCGCGCCGGCAGCCAGCGGCCCGTGTGACGATGTTTGGCAGTGCGCACAAAGTTCACAAGCCGCCACCCGCCGGGCGCCGTGGCGCGTGCTAAAGATGCTCTGATCCATTCCACAACGGCGTCACCGTCCCGTGCCGGCGCAGGTCAAGGCGCGACGGCGAAGGCAGACTGGTCGTCTGTCGAGCCGGCGCACGCCGCGCTGCGGACCTCGCGAAGTCATGACGCCATTGTGGAATGGATCAGAGCATCCCCAACCTAGCCTTCCTTTCGGAGCCCATGCCATGAGCGACCTCACCAACAGCATCTTCCAGCAACTTGACCAGTCCCACATCGAATCGATTGCCGGTCAGCTCGGCATCGACCCCGGCCAGGCCGGCGATGCGATCCAGCAGGCCTTGCCGTTGCTGATCGGCGGGCTGGCCCGCAACAGCAACACGCCGCAGGGTGCCGAATCGCTGTTCGGCGCGCTCCAGCGCAACCATGCCGGCATCGATGTCGGCGGCCTGCTCGGTTCGATTTTCGGCGGGGGCGGCGGCAGCGCGCGTTCATCCAGCGCCGACATCGGCGCCGTGCTCGGCGCCGTGCTCGGCGGCAGTGCGGGCGGGCGGACGGCGGGTGGCGGAATGGGCGACATCCTCGGCGCCGTGCTCGGTGGTGGCGGGTCTCCGGCGAGCAATGGCGCGGGCATCCTCAGTCACATCTTCGGTGGCCGCCTCGGCCAGGCCCAGCAGGGACTCGGCCAGACCACCGGGCTCGGTGGCGCCGGCGCCGGCCAGTTGCTGGCGATGCTCGCCCCGCTGGTCATGGCCGTGCTCGGCAACATGACGCGCAAGCAAGGCCTCGACGCCAACGGCCTGAGCGGCGTGCTCGGCCAGGAGCGCAACCGCCTGCAGCAGGGCGGCGTCGGCAGCCTGCTGACCGGCGTTCTCGACCGCGATGGTGACGGCGAAATCGGCCTCGACGAGATGATGCAGGCCGGCGCCGGCCTGCTCGGCATGCTCGGCAAGCGCTGAGCACGCACGGCAGCGCCCCTGGAGCGGCCCCTACGAAGCACATGCGCCGCGGGAGTCCGTTCACGGGCGATACGCGCGTACCCATCCGCCACGCAAAGGCACCGGCCTGCCGAGCCCGGACAGGTATGACCAACGACCTGTCCGGCGGCACGGCGAACCCGTGCTGGCAGCACCGGCGGCGTATGACAACCTGCCCCTGGATTCACGGCGGACGCATGGCTCCGACTCGCGCAGCCTGCGATTGGCACACACGGTGCGCGATCTCCGGTTTTCGCCAGCCAAGCTGGCCAGCCGGCCCCACGACAGCCTCGCGCAGGCTGATGACCTTGCCTCACTCCTCCCGCGTCACCCGCAGCACTTCCTCGGCTGACGTGACACCGGCCAGGCATTTGCGCCAGCCGTCTTCGAGGATGCCGGGCGAGCGCGTGCGCGCGTGTTTCTCCAGTTCGGCTTCCGACGCCCCTTCGTGGACGAGGCGGCGCATGGCGTCGTCGACGGCGACCAATTCGTAGATGCCGGTGCGGCCCTTGTAGCCGCCGTGGCGGCCGAGGTCGGCGCGCGGGCGGTACAGGGTGGCGACGGTATCGGGCGGCTGGCCGAAGGCGGCGAGTTCGGCCGGGGTGGCTGGATAGGCCTCGCGCGTGGCCGGGTCCAGCGCGCGCACCAGTCGCTGGGCGAGCACACCGACCAGGCTTGACGACAGCAGGAACGGTTCCACCCCCATGTCGCGCAGGCGCGTGACCGCGCCGACCGCCGAGTTGGTGTGCAGGGTCGACAGTACGAGGTGGCCGGTGAGACTGGCCTGCACGGCGATCTCGGCAGTTTCGAGGTCGCGGATCTCGCCGACCATCACCACATCCGGATCCTGGCGCAGGATCGCACGCAGGCCGCGCGCGAAGGTCATGTCGACGCGCGCATTGACCTGGGTCTGGCCGATGCCGTCGATGTAGTACTCGATCGGATCCTCCACGGTCATGATGTTGCGCGAGGAGTCGTTGAGCTTGAGCAGGGCACCGTACAGCGTGGTGGTCTTGCCCGAGCCGGTCGGGCCGGTGACGAGCAGGATGCCGTGCGGGCGTTCGATCATGCCTTCGAGGCGTTCACGCGTGGCCGCGTCCATGCCGAGCTGGCCGAGGTCGAGGCGGCCGGCCTGCTTGTCGAGCAGGCGCAGCACGACGCGCTCGCCATGGCCGGCCGGGATCGTCGACACGCGCACGTCGACCGGGCGACCGGCGATGCGCAGGCCGATACGACCGTCTTGCGGCAGGCGCTTCTCGGCGATGTCCAGCTTGGCCATGACCTTGATGCGGCTGACCACGGCGTTGGCGATGCCCTTCTGCGGACTGAGCACTTCGCGCAGCACGCCGTCGATGCGAAAGCGCACGACCAGGCGGTTCTCGAACGGCTCGACGTGGATGTCGGAAGCGCCTTCCTTGACCGCCTCGGTCAGCAGCGCGTTGAGCAGGCGGATGATCGGCGCGTCGTCGTCGCTTTCAAGCAGGTCTTCCGGCTCGGGCAGTTCGTCGGCGAGTGCCTTCAGGTCCATGCGCTCGTCGAGGTCGGAGACCATCGCGCGCGCGTCGTCGCCCTGTTCGTAGAGGTCGCGCAACAGGCGTTCGAACGCGGCCGGCTCGTGGGACGTCAGGTGCAGGTCGGCGCCGAGATGGCGCCGCAGCTCGGCGAGGATCTCGGGACGCACGCCGGGGCGGTGCGCGATGTCGACGCCGTCGTCGCGCCAGCCGGTGACGGTAACGCCATGGCGACGCGCGAAGCCGAAGCCCGGACGCGCCGGGCGCGCGGCTGCCGGCACCGCTGCGCTCATGGCTTGCCGCCGGGTGCCGGGTTGCGCAGGAAGTCGTGCGTCTCCGGCAGTAGCGGACGCTGCGAACGCGGCGTCAGCGGCGCCGGATCCTGGCGCATGCGCAGCTGCTCGGTGCGCATGTAGTTGTACTTCTCGCTCGACACCGCCGCCTCGGTGGCCGCATCGCGCAGGATCTGCGGGCGCAGGAATACCATCAGGTCGCGTTTCTCGTTCTTGTTCGAGCGGTAGCGGAACAGGTTACCGATGAGCGGGATGCTGCCGAGGCCAGGAACCTTCGAATTGCTGTCCGAAACATTGGTGTCGATGAGGCCGCCGAGCACGAGCAACGCATTGTCGGCAACCAGCACGCTGGTGGTCAGTTCGCGCTTGTTGGTGACCAGATCGACCGCGCCGCTGACCGGCGGGGCCAGCGAGGAGACTTCCTGATGGATCTCCATGCGCACCGCGTCGCCTTCGTTGACGTGCGGAGTGACCTTGAGCACGAGGCCGACGTCCTTGCGCTCGATGGTCTGGAACGGATTGGTGACCGCGCCGTTCTGCCCGGTGCTCGCGGTGTTCGTGTACGAGCCGGTCAGGAACGGCACTTCCTGGGCGACCTTGATCTCGGCTTCCTGGTTGTCGAGGGTGAGGATCGAAGGCGTCGACAGGATGTTGGTCTTGCCGTCGCCGCGCAGTGCGCGCACCAGCGCACCGAGGTTGAGGATCTCCTTGTCGGTGCCAGGGATCTTGATCGTGCCGTCGATGTAACCGAGCGACAGCCCGCCGAGGCCGCCGAGGCCGAGCGGATTGGCGGCGAGGCCGACCAGGCTCGAATTGCCGTTCGGGCCGGTGAAGCTGGTGCCGCCGATGATGCCCTGGCCGAGCGAGCCGTCGCCACGCTGCGGGGCAGTGAACCACTGCACGCCGATCTCGCTGGCCGTGGTGTCGGCGACTTCGGCGATGATCGCCTCGATCAGGACCTGGGCGCGCCGCACGTCGAGCTGGCGCACGACTGCGGCGAGCGAACGGAACACCGCCGGTGGCGCGCTGATGACCAGTGCATTGGTCTGCTCGTGGGCCTGGATCGTCGCCGGCGAGGCACCGGCGGCCGTGCTGCCCTCGCCAGGCGTGGCGGTAGGCGGCGCCATGCCGGACAGCGTGGCCGCCACGCCCTGCAGGATGCCGACAAGGTCTTTGGCGCTGGCATTGCGCAGGTAGATCACCTGGGTATCTCCACCGCTTTCCAGCGGCGTGTCGAGGTGCGCGATCAGCGCGCGCAGCTTGAGGCGCGCATTCTTCGCACCGGCAACGAGGATCGAGTTCGTGCGCGCATCGGCGAACACGCGCGGCACTTCACCGGGTGGCGCGCTCTTGTCCTCGGCCAGCACGGTCAGCGTGCGCGCGAGTTCCGCCGCATTGGCATGCGCGAGCGGAATCACCTCGACCTCGGCGTCGGACGCGGTGTCGATGCGTTGGATGATCGACGCCAGGCGCGCGACGTTGCCGGCGCGATCGGAGACGACCAGCGAATTCGAGGTGCCATGCGCGATGAGCTGACTGCCCTGCGGCATCAGTGGACGCAGGATCTGGATCAGTTCATTGGCCGACACGTGACGCACCGGCACGATCTGGGTGACCAGTTCGTCTGGCGCGTGCGCGCGCTGGCCGTTGAGCCCGGCGGAACCGTCCTGCTGAGCCATCGCCTCGGGCACGATCTTGATCATGCTGCCCTGCGGGACCGCCGCGTAGCCGTGCACGCGCAGCACCGACAGGAACACGTCGTAGATCTCGTCAGGCAGCATCGGCTTGGCCGAGATGACCGTGACCTTGCCCTGCACGTTCGGGCCGAGGATGAAGTTGCGGCCGGTGATCTCCGAGACCGTGGCAATCAACGCCTGGATGTCGGCATCCTTGAGGTTGAGCGTATGGCGGCCATCGGCGGTCGCCGTCTGCGCGGGTGCCTGCGCCTGGGCGGCGCCGACGGCACAGGCAAGGGCAAGGAGGACGCAGCGGATCGGGGCACGCATCATCGGCGGGACTCGGTACGGAAGGCGGGTGGCGCGCAAGCGTAGCAAAGCGCGCCGGTGCGCGGGATCACGGGTTGCAGGACGATGTGGGCGCCGATGCGCGGCCTCACCGCAGCTTGACGCTCACCACCGTCGGCATGCCGTCGCGGGTCACGGTGACGCGCACCTCGCCGGCGTTGCCGAGGCTCTCGAGGATCTGCCGGCCGCGCTCGACCGAGTCGACCGGCACCCCGTTGACCGCGGTGACGATGTCGCTCGGGCGCAGGCCGAGGCGACCGAGCAGGGCACCGTCACCCGCCGCGCCCACGCGCACCCCGGCAATGCGGCCATTGTCGATGACCGGCGTGACCTGCACGTTCCTCGCCAGCGCGGCCATGTCGCTGCCGGTGGCGCGATCCATCGTCTGCTGCCAGTTTCCGGCCGCGCCATGCGCAATGTTCGGAGGCGCGAAGCTGATCGGTGCTGTCGCGACATGTGCCGGGGTACCGGGCGCGGTGTTGCGCAGCGACGCGCCGGCCGGCCCCGGTTTCGCGGAAGCGACGGCCGGCACCTCGTGGCGTTCCAGCGCGAGCACTTCCTGCACGCCGCCGTGGCGCAGGATCACGCGGTCGGCATGCACTTCTTCCAGGGTGACGCCCGGCGCGACCTCGTCGCCGACGCGCCAGGCGCGCTCGCTGCCATCGGCACCGGCAATGACGGCGAGCCCGCTGCGCGGATCGCTTTCGGCCAGGGTGCCGCGCAGGCTCAGGGCGAGGGTGGTCATCGGCGCGCCCGGCCCGGCAGCGGCGGCGCGCTGCGGCGGCGCACCGAACAGATGCCATTTCGACACGGCCACCGCCGGTGTCGCCGGCGCGGTGCCGGCCGAACGCAAGGGCGCGGCGAGGCTCGCATCGTCGGCCGGCACGAACAGCCAAGCCAGGCGTGCGAGCTGCCAGACGATGACCAGCACGAGCAGCGCACAGGCGACCATCGCCAGCCGCCCGGAATTCCGCCCCGAACGCAGCACCTGCATGCCCGCACCGCCGATTGCCATCACGTTGCCGCCCACGCCGCCGGATCGCCGCGCAATGTACCAAATCGGCGCGACGCGCCCGGAAACACCCCCGGGGGGCAAGCGAAATTCTTTCGCGATCCATGTCTGCTGGCCGGCGGTTTCCGCGTATCCCCCGATGAGACGGCCCCTCGGCCGTCATCCACGAAGGGAGACCCGCGCCATGAATCGAATCAATCACGCCACGGCAGACGCGGCCGCGGCACAACCACGTTTCCGCCCATGCAGTGGCCTCTTTCGCCGGGCCAAGGTGTTGCTGAGCGTCGTCCTGGCCGCCACCGGCCTGCCGGCCATGGCCGACTTCGGCGACCCGGACGGCCGCGGCGGCAACGCGCCCATGGCCTCCCCTTGGGAGCCCACCATCATCACCGCCCTGTCCGACTGGCCCTACGCACCCGATCCCGGCTTCCACAACGGCAACTACTTCACCGACGAGTTCTACTCGAATCCGAACGACTCGAACAACTACTTCGCCGGCAGGAAGGTCGTGCGCCTGGACAACGGCGACATCGTCGTCGCCGCCCTGGTGAAGAACCCGAACCAGAACCAGACCAACGGCTACTGGAACATCGGCCTGGTGCGCTACAACGCCGCCGGCACCCAGCGCGTGCTCTGGCCCAACGGCGGCAGCTATGCGCATGTCGGGGGCGAATACATCGTCTATCCGAAGAGCAACTCGGCCAGCTACAGCGACGTCAAGGCGCTGATCGTGGTCGGCGACAGCGAAGACGAATGCCCGGAACGCGAATCGGCTGCCGCTGCCGAACCTGTCGACCCCCTGCTCGGCGAACGCCTCGGCCCGTTCCGCGTCATCGAGCGCATCGGCCGTGGCGGCATGGGCATGGTCTATCGCGGCGAGCGCGAAGATGCCGATTTCATCCAGATTGTCGCCATCAAGCTGATCCGGCGCGGCTTCGACTTCGACGACGTGCAGGCGCGCTTCCTGCGCGAGCGGCGCATCCTCGCCAAACTCAACCACCCGAATCTCGCCCGCTTCATCGATGGCGGCGTCGCGCCGGACGGACGCCCGTGGTTCGCCCTGGAATTCGTCGACGGCAAGGCGATCACGCGCTGGTGCGATGCCGAGCACCTCGCCGTGCGCGAGCGCGTGCGCCTGTTCCTCGACGTCTGCGCGGCCGTGCAGTACGCGCACTCGCAGCTCGTCGTGCACCGTGATCTCAAGCCCAGCAACATTCTCGTCGGCGCGGACGGCAGCGTGCGCCTGCTCGATTTCGGCATCGCCGGTTTGCTCGAAGGCAACGACGATGCGACGCGCGCCGTGACCACGCTCGCCTCCTGCTACGCGCTGACGCCCGAGTACGCCGCGCCCGAGCAGTTCGCACGCACCGCAGCCGGCGTGGGTGCGGATGTCTATTCACTTGGCGTGATCCTCTACGAGCTCGTCACCGGGGTGCTGCCGTACACGCTCGACCGACACGACCTCGCCGCAGCCGAGCGCACGGTGCGCGACCACCCGCCGGAGCCGCCGACGTAGGCGATCACACGCAATGAAATCGACAAGCCGGATGCCAGCGAGCGACTCGACGCACGCAGCACCAGCATGCATGCATACCGCACGATCGTGCGCGGCGATCTCTCGCGCATCCTCGGCAAGGCGCTGGCCAAGGAACCGGAGCGCCGCTATGCCTCGGTCGAAGCCTTCGCCGACGACCTCGCGCGCTGGCTGGCCGGCGCGCCGGTGCGCGTCTCCGGAAACGGCCGCGGCTATCGCATCGGCAAGTTCATTCGGCGCAACCGCGTGGCGGTGGGCATCGCGGCCGTACTCACACTCGGCCTCATCGCCACCAGCGTGTTCGCGTTGCACGCGGCATGGAAAGAACGCATCCAGCGCGATGCCGCCATCGCCGAGGCGGCGCGTGTGACCGCCGTGGGCGAAGTCGCACGCCGCATCGGGCAGTGGAAGGCTTGAAACCGCGCAGGAAATCGCAGATTCGATCCTGCTGCTGGAGGAAGGCTATGCGATGGCCCGCGAGTTCACCGGCGACACCGGTCGCCTCACCGTGATGATAAGAAACGCACTCGCCGAAACCTATGTGCGCGGCGGGCGTCTGGCGGAGGCCGAGCCGCTGGCCGAGGAGGGTCTTGGCATCGCGAAAGCGCATCACGGCGACACCAGCCTGGCCACCGGCACGGCCTGGCGCGCGCGTGGCCGCCTGCGCATCGCCCAACATCGCGATGCCGAAGCCCGCGCCGACCTGGCCGAGGCCCGTGCCGTGTTCGAGCGCATGGGCCGGGGTGGCGAGGTCTATCTGCCGACCCTGGATCCCCTGCTCAAGGAGTTGGACGCACGGGCGGGCAAACGTTGACGGCAGCCATGCCCGCTGGCGGCGCCTTTTCGCGTACCCCCACTTGAACGACCCGATGCGGGCCTGCCGGAAGGCACCACCGAATCTGAAATGCGCGGGCGCGCGTTCTTCGTCGACCAGCCGGTCGATTTCAGGACCGGCCACGGCATTTGCGCGATCTGCCACAGCGGTCCGCTGCTCGACACGACCAACGAGCACATCGCCGGGCCGTTCCCGGCGATCCGCGTGCCTGGCATCGAGATCCCCTTCGATCCGGGCGCCGGCTGGCGCATGTTCACCAACGGCAGCGTCGAGGAGAACCGCGCCGGACTGCCGGTCAGGAAGCGGCTGCTGCTGGCGCCGGGCGACCAGTGGATACCGATCGAGAGCCCCGACATCGGCTTCGCCCTCGCCCCCGTCGTGGTCGGCATCCCGGAACGCTGCGGCAACGTGCCGCCGGCCCTGCGCGCCAACATCTTCAAGATCAACTCGCTGCGCTTCATCGGTCACACGTCGCCGTACTTCCACGACAACTCCGCGGCAACCCTCGAGGAAGTCGTCGACCACTACGACCGCTTCTTCCGCGCCGGTTTCGGTTTCACCCAACCGGCCAGCCGCATCGAGCTGAGCGCGCAGGACAAGGCCGACATCGTGGCCTACATGAAACTGCGCTGACGGGCGATCGCCCATGTCCGCTCGTGGCGGGTTTCCGCGTATCCCTTGGGAAACCCTGCACAACCCCGTCGTCCCGGCGGAGGCCGGGAACCAGTGCCTTTCATTCACTTGAAAGCAAAGGCACTGGATTCCGGCCTTCGCCGGAATGACGAGCAAGATGCAGTTCGCGCAGAGGTTCCCTTGTTGCCCCATCCCCCATCGCTCCAAGGAGACCCGTCATGTCCATTCACCCGATCCTGTTCCGCCTGGCCGCCGGCCTGTGCGTCTGCGTCGCCGCAACCACCGCATTCGCCGCCGGTGGCGGCGATCATCCGCTGGTCGGCCGCTACGAGAGTTCCGAGCTCGTCGGCCGTCATGTCAGCGCTTTCGACGAAGTCGAACTGATGAACGGCCCGATCACCGGCGACCGCGGTATCGGCGCGCCCGGCTGGATGCGCGTCGAAGGCCGCATCACCCTGCTCTACTATCGCCTGCCGGAAGGCCGCTCCTCGCTCGAGGTGTTGCGCAACTACCAGGCCAGCCTCGAAGCCAAGGGCTTCGCGATCGCGTTCACCTGCGCGACCAGCAACGGCTCGTGCTACGAGACGCCTGCGGGGCGCACGCCGCGCACCGACCCCTATTCGTTCGCCCTCGCCCTCGATGCCAATCCCGAGCTACCGAAGCTCTCCGGCGACTTCGTGCGCAACCATTTCGGCACCAACGCGCGCCATCTGCTGGCCAGACGCGCGGGTGGCGACGGCACGGTCTACGTGAGCATCTCGCTGGCCGAGCACGCCATGGGCAACCACGCGATCATCCGCGTCGTCGAAACGAAGGAGATGGACAGCGGCAAGATCGGCTTCGTCGGCGCCGACGAGATGAGCCAGCGCATCGCCGCGGACGGCCGCATCAGCCTGTACGGCATCCATTTCGACTTCGACAAGGACGTGGTGCGCGAGGATTCGCGCGAGACGCTGGCCGAAATCGCCAAGGTGCTGCGCAACCAACCGGACCTGCGCCTCGCCGTGGTCGGCCACACCGACAACCAGGGCGGCGTCGCCTACAACCGCGACCTCTCGCAACGCCGCGCCGCCAGCGTCGTGCGCGCACTCGCCAACGACCACGGCATCGACACCACGCGCCTGAAACCGCGCGGCGCCGGCGCCGACCAGCCGGTTGCTGCGAATGACAGCGAGGAAGGGCGGGCGAAGAATCGGCGCGTTGAACTCGTGCGGCTCTAGGAAACGGCCGCAGGAAGAATCCGACCGGAAAGAAACGCCGTAGGAGCGTACCCTGCGCGCGATCGCTTTTCCGCAACGCCTGAATCGCGCACAGGGTGCGCTCCTACGAACACCTCTGATCGACGTCAGCGTGCGCCGAAGAAGCGTGCGATGCGATGAAAGAAACCCGGCTTCTTGTGCGCAGCCGGTGCGGCAGATTCGGCAGGCGGCGTGGTCGCTTCGCCGCGCGAGCGTTCACGGCGCGGCTTGCGTTCGCCGGGCTCGTGGTTGCCGCTGCCGTTGGTCGCGACTGTGGCGGGAGCTTCGCCGCCCTCGTGCTTGCGCCGGCCACGGCCACCGCGGCGGCGGCGCTTCTTCATCGGTTCACCAGTGGCGGGATCAATGGCCGGATGCGGCGATGCCGGCGCCGGCGTATCCGCCACGGATTGTGCTGCGGCCGGTGTGGCAGCCGCCGGACGCGGTGGACGCGGACCTTCGCGGCGCTCGCCGTCGCGGCGCGGACCACCACGACGCGAATCACCACGCCCTCCGCGCGAAGGCGGTCCGCCACTGCCGCGACGCGGACCGGATTTCGGCGGCGGTCCAGCCGTGTTGCGCGCATCGTCGGCGGCGTCCTCGGCCTCGTCGTAGACGCTGACCGTGCCGTCTGCGCGCGGCTTCGGCGGCGGCACGACCAGCAGGTCGGCAGTCACCGGCGCGGTCGGGATCTTCTGCTCGATGTAGGCCTCGATGTCGGGCAGGCCGATCGCGTAGCGGTCGCAGGCGAAGCTGATCGCGTCGCCCTCGGCGCCGAGACGCGCGGTGCGGCCGATGCGGTGCACGTAGTCCTCGGCATCCTGCGGCAGGTCGAAGTTGAATACGTGCGAGACGGCCGGGATGTGCAGGCCGCGCGCGGCGACGTCGGTGGCGACCAGCAGTTCGATCTCGCCGCGCTGGAATTTGCCGAGCAGGCGCTCGCGCTTGGCCTGCGGCACGTCGCCCGAGAGCGTGGCGACGCGGTAGCCCTGGCGTTCGAGCGCGCGGGTGACGCGCTCAGCCATGGCCTTGGTGTTGATGAAGACGATGCTGCGGTGGTCCTCGAGCTTGCCGAGCAGATTGAGCAGCAGCGGCATCTTCTCTTCGTTGGCCGGAAAATAGACGACCTGGCGCACGCGCGAGGCGGTCACCGTTTCGCTCTCGGCGGTGACCTTCTGCGGGCTGTTCATGTGCTCGTAGGCGAGTTCGAGCACGCGCAGGCTGAGGGTGGCCGAGAACAGCATGCCCTGGCGCTGCTCGCGCGGCGGCATGCGCCGCAGCAGGAAGCGGATGTCGGCGATGAAGCCGAGGTCGAACATGCGGTCGGCCTCGTCGAGGACGACCGCATCGACGCCACGGAACGAGACCACATGCTGCTTGAGGTAATCGATCAGGCGACCGGGCGTGGCGATGACGATGTCGACGCCGGCCTTGAGCATGTCGCGCTGCTTGTCGTAGTCGACGCCGCCGTAGATCAGCGCCGAGGTCAGTCCGGTGTGACGGCCGATGTTGCGGAAATCCTTCTCGATCTGGATCGCCAGCTCGCGGGTCGGCGCGAGGATGACCGCACGTGGATCACCGGTGCGGCGCTCGACCAGGGCCGGCTTCGTCAGCAGGCGGTTCAGCACGGCGACGAGGAAGGCGGCGGTCTTGCCGGTGCCGGTCTGCGCCTGGCCGGCGACGTCGAGGCCCTGCAGCGCGACCGGAAGGGTCAGCGACTGGATCGGCGTGCAACGCAGGAATCCGGCCTCGGTGAGGCCCGCGAGCAGGCTCGGGTGCAGGTCGAAACTCTCGAAGACGATGTCGGTCAGGGGTTGCTGGTGTGGCATTCGTATGCGATCTCGTGGAACTGCGGGAGCCGCGGACTTGTGTCGGGGCGGGAATGCCCCCAACTTGCGCGGGACAGCCGACATGGGCTGAAATGGACCAGCGAGCGGGATTGCACCGTGTCCGGTCCGCATCGAATCAAACCTTGACAGTGTAGCGGATGATGCCGGCATGCGCTCGGCAGGCCCCGCCCCTTCCCCTTTGGAGACCCCGCGTGAGCCAGCAGATTGCCCACGTCAACGACGACCAGTTCGACACCGAAGTGCTCCATGCCAGCCAGCCCGTGCTGGTGGACTTCTGGGCCGAGTGGTGCGGCCCATGCAAGATGATCTCGCCGATCCTCGACGAACTCGCCGCGACCTACGAAGGCCGCCTCAAGGTGGCCAAGGTCAACATCGACCAGAACCCGAAGACCCCGCGCAACTACAACGTGCGCGGCATCCCGACCCTGATGATCTTCAAGGATGGCAAGGTCGAGGCGACGCAGATCGGCGCGGTCAGCAAGTCCCAGCTTGCGCAGTTGATCGACCGCACGATCTGATCATCACCCGTGTCGGCGCGCGCGAGCACCTGCAGGGGCTCCTGCAAGGGGCTCCCGCGTGCACATTGAAGTTTCCTCGTGAAAGCGCCCCTGCACGGACGAGGTCAACCGGAAATCTCCGGGCGATTGCGCCCTGCCGTCACCCGATGCTAAGTTAGCCGCAGTCCGAAGGAGCGCATCCGCTCCCGCGAGCGGACATCCCCCCGCATTCCTTTCCCTCCCCAACGGCACCCCATCGAGGTCCGTCCGTGTCCGATATCGACAATCCCGAGAGTGGCGGCAGCGCCACGCCCCCGGCGCGCACCGAAGCGCGCGCACGTCCTCCGCGCAGCCCGCGCAATGCGCCGCGCGAAGACGCGCCGCCGCCGCAACCGACCCCGGCCGAGCAACAGGCCGACTACGTGCCACCGAACACCGACTACACGCCACCGCCACCGATGGCCCCGGCCGGCGACGGCGATGGTGCCGGTGACGGGGCTGGCGGCGAGCAGGGCCAGGGCGGCCAGCAACGCCAGCATCCACAGCAGGGCAACAACAATCAGCATGGCGGCCAGCAGCGCCAAGGCCGCAACCGCCGTGACCGCGACCGCCGCGGCGGCGGAAACCGGTTCCAGAATCCGCAGCATCGCGGCCTGCCGCAGGTCGACGAGGAATGGGTCGAAGGCCGCGAGACCGGCCCGCTGATCGACCTCAACGAGCTCAAGCGCAAGAACGCCTACGACCTGCTCGCCATGGCCGAGCAGCTCGGCATCCAGGAAGGCGTCGCCCGCGCGCGCAAGCAGGACGTCATCTTCAACATCCTCAAGGCACATGCACGTGCCGGTGGCGGCATCTACGGCGAGGGCGTGCTCGAGATCCTGCAGGACGGTTTCGGTTTCCTGCGTGGCCCCGACCAGTCCTACCTCGCCGGCCCCGACGACATCTACGTGTCGCCGTCGCAGATCCGCCGCTTCAACCTGCGCACCGGCGACTACATCGCCGGCCGCATCCGCCATCCGAAGGAAGGCGAGCGCTACTTCGCCTTGCTCAAGGTCGACCACATCAACGGCGAGCCGCCGGAAGCCTCGAAGAACAAGGCGCTGTTCGAGAATCTCACGGCGCTGTTCCCGCGCAAGGCCTTCCGCCTCGAGCGCGGCAATGGCTCGACCGAAGACATAACCGGCCGCATCCTCGATCTGGTCGCACCGATCGGCCGCGGCCAGCGCGGCCTCATCGTCTCGCAACCGAAGGCCGGCAAGACGATGATGCTGCAGAACGTCGCCCAGGCGATCGTGCACAACCATCCGGACGTGCACCTGATCATCCTGCTGATCGACGAGCGCCCCGAGGAAGTGACCGAGATGCAGCGCGGCGTGCGTGCCGAGGTCATCAGCTCGACCTTCGACGAACCGGCCACGCGCCACGTGCAGGTCGCCGAGATGGTGATCGAACGCGCCAAGCGCCTGGTCGAGCACAAGAAGGACGTGGTCATCCTGCTCGACTCGATCACCCGCCTCGCGCGCGCCTACAACACGGTGATCCCGTCCTCGGGCAAGGTGCTGACCGGCGGCGTCGACGCCAACGCCCTGCAGCGCCCGAAGCGTTTCTTCGGCGCCGCCCGCAATGTCGAAGAAGGCGGCTCGCTGACGATCATCGCCACCGCCCTCATCGACACCGGCTCGAAGATGGACGAGGTGATCTACGAGGAGTTCAAGGGCACCGGCAACATGGAAGTGCACCTCAACCGCCGCATCGCCGAGAAGCGTGTCTACCCTGCCATCGACATCAATCGCTCCGGCACGCGTCGCGAAGAACTGTTGATCGACCCGGACATGCTGCAGAAGATCTGGATCCTGCGCAAACTGCTGCACCCGATGGACGAACTCGCGGCCATGGAGTTCATGCTCGACAAGATGAAGAACACCAAGTCGAATGACGAGTTCTTCAACTCGATGAAGCGCGGGTGATCCAAACCCGCGCAGGAATAGGCTGCCGGATACGGCCGCAGGAAACGGCTGCGGGAATCAGCCGCCGGGAAGCGGCCGTCGGAAACGGCTGCAGGAATCAGCTGCGGGAAACGACTGCGGGAACCAGCCGCCGGAAACGGCTGTAGGAAACGGCTGTAGGAAACGGCTTCAGCCGTGATGCTCCTGCTGTACAACCCCCCAAAGAACAAGCATAGCGACCCAAACCGTTTCCTACGAAGAACCCCGCGCTGGCGCAGCCGGCAACGTCGCTCAGCGCCACGCCAGCGGATCAGCGTAGTCGCCGAGTTCCAGGCCGCCGGCATTGCGCAGCCAATGTTCGATCAGGCGGTACGACACGGACACCGGTGGCGGCAGCAGCAGCTCGCCCGAGCGCAAGCCGTCGATGAAGGCATCGACCTCGAACCAGCGCGCGTCGGCGAGTTCGGCACCGACGCGGATCGCCGGATCATCCGCCCGCGCAGTGAAACCGAGCATCAGCGAGGCCGGAAACGGCCACGGCTGCGAGGAGTGATAGTCGCAGTCGACCACGTTCACGCCGGCTTCCTCGGCGACTTCGCGACGCACGGCATCCTCGAGCGTTTCACCCGGTTCGACGAAGCCGGCCAGGGTCGACCAGCGCCCGGGCGGCCAGCTCGGCTGGCGCCCAAGCAGACAGGCATCGCGCCAGGTGACGATGACGATGATCGCCGGGTCGGTGCGCGGATAGTGCTCGATGGCGCAGTCCGGGTTCGTGCATTTGGCGCGGTGACCGGACCATTCAAGCACCAGTGCGCCACCGCAGGCGCTGCAAAACTGCGTGCGCGACTGCCAATGGACAAGTGCGCGCGCATAGGCGAACAGGCCGGCTTCGAACGACGGCAGGGCCAACCCGGCACGGCGCAGGTCGAGGAAATCCGCATCGGCGGCCAGCCGCGCGGCGGCATCGGCTGCCGCGGCGAGTGCGAAGTACGGCCGCCCGGCCTCGTCGCAGCCGAGAAAGCAGGATTCGTCCGCGCCCGCGAGCTCACCCAGCTCGAACAGGCGCAGATGCGCATGCTGCGTGTCGACGATCGCTTTGCCTTCGGCGCTCAGCACGAGAAAGCGCGCCGTGGCGCTGGCACGCAGATCGGCGATGAAGCCGGCGTCGCCGCGCCGCTCGGCGCAGCGATCGAGTGCCAGTGCGGAAAAGACGTTATTGCGGCTGCGCAGCGCGGCGCTCACGCCGGTACCGGTCAGACCGCGAACGACGAGCCGCAGCCGCAGGTCGTCTTGGCATTGGGGTTGCGGATTACGAACTGCGCGCCGCTCAGTGATTCGGCGTAGTCGATCTCCGCACCGTCCAGGTATTGCAGGCTCAGCGGGTCGACCAGCAGGATCACGCCATCACGCTCGACGGCAAGGTCATCCTCGGCACGCTCCTCGTCGAAGGTGAAGCCGTACTGGAAACCGGAGCAGCCGCCGCCGGTGATGTAGACGCGCAGCTTGAGCGCCGGATTGCCTTCCTCGGCAATCAGTTCGCCCACCTTGCTTGCAGCGGCGTGAGTGAACACCAACGGTGCCTCGGCGGCATCCAGATATGTCGGGGTGGGGGTTTCCATCACGGTTCCTGCACGGGGCCGGGCTGCCGGCCCGGCCAAGATCGTAGCGGATGCCGTCGATTCAAGCATCGGCTGCTTCGGCCGTCTCGCTGCCCGCCGGGCCGGTGAGCTGCCGCGGCACGTCGGATTCATGGACCATCTTGCCGTTGACCTGCGCGCCAGCCGTCATTTCGAGCACCTTGTAGTGCACATTGCCGTCGATGCGCGCCTGGGCGGCGAGTTCGAGGCGCCCGCTGACGAAGATGTCGCCGATCACTTCGCCATTGATGCAGGCATTGGCCGCGCGGATCGAGCCGGCGACGCGCCCCTTCTCGCTGACCGTGAGCACCGCCTGCTCGCCCTGCGCGATCAGCGAACCCTCGACGACACCGTCGAGGTGCAGACCGCCGGTGTACTCGACATCGCCGCGGATCACCGTGCCATGCGCGATCAGGGTGGTGATCGTGGTGGTCGTCCGCCCGTTGCGCTTGTCACTGCCGAACATCATTCGTCTCCCCGGCCTTGGCCGCTTCGTTCCACGGGAATTCCTGGTCTGCACGCCCACCTTCGCCTTCCGCGAGCGCACGCACGCGATTCGGCTCGAAACCGGCCGGCAGCATGATGGTGCCCTTGACCTGCTGGAAATACTTGAACGCATACCCGATTCCGGAGCTCTCGGGCGCTCCGGCCAAGTCGGACCAGGCGAGGGTGACCAGCTTGTCATCGGCAATGCCCGACACCGACAGCGTGAGTCGCCCGCGCGTTTCACTGCCGCGGCGGAAATTCTGGGTGAGGGTCACATCGAAGTTCCATGCCTGCGAGCCGGGCACCGGTTGCAGGCTCAGCGCATGCACGGCGATGCCTTCGCGTCGGGCACCTCCAACCAGCCGGCCATAGAAGGCGAGATCGGCGCGCACGCCGGCGATCTCCTCCTCACGGTCGCGCAGGGTCGACTGCAACTCGCCGAGTGCAGCCTTGGCGACCTGCTCGGAGCGCTCGAGCACGACGATGCGCGATTTCAGTGCCTCGACTTCCGGGTTCGGCTGATCGCCGCGGACCTGGGCGCGCTCGTGGCGCATCACCAGCCAGGCTGCAAGCGCGGCCGTGATCGCCAGCGAACCGAGCCAGGCCATGACGAGGAACAGGCGGACACGGCGCGCACGCGCGGGATCGAACGGGCGTACGACGAACTGCGGAGAATTCACGGGGAGCGGCCGGGTGAAGCAAACGGGCTTATTGCCATCGGCAGGCCGGCAGAGTCAAGCCGCCTCGCGTGGGCGCGGGGAATGGGGGGCGAAGCGCAGAGCGGCTCCAACCATTCCCCAGTTTCCAGCTCCACCTCCGCGGACCGTTATACTCGCCGTCCTGCACGGGGGGTGCATCGCATGCTGTGGCTCAAGGCATTCCATATCGTTTTCGTCGTCACCTGGTTCGCCGGCCTGTTCTACCTGCCGCGCCTGTTCGTCTACCACACCGAGGCCGGCGAGCCGGTTGTGCGCGAACGCCTGAAGACGATGGAGCGACGCCTCCTCGGCATCACCCACATCGGCGGGGCGCTTGCGCTGGCCTCGGGTCTTGCCCTGACCGCCTGGTGGTTGGCCAACGCGCCGGAGATGCTGCGCCAGGGCGGCTGGTTCCACCTCAAGTTGCTGCTCGTGGTTGCCCTGATCGCCTACCACGCCAGCCTCGCCCGCTTCGTGCGGGTGTTCGCGCGCGACGCCAACACGCGCTCGAGCCGCTGGCTGCGCATCTACAACGAAGCACCGGCGCTGCTGCTCATCGCCATCGTCGTGCTGGTCGTGGTCAAGCCGTTCTGATAGCGGCCACGGTATATTCGGCCGCGCAGCGCAGGCGTAATCCCATGCAGCCCAGCCAGCCCAGACCCGGCGCCCCGTTCACACTCCCGGCGATCAGCGCATGAACATCGCCCAGGCCGGCCGTCGTCAGCCCAGCCGATCGGCGCTGCTCGCGCAACTGCCACTGCGGCTCGGCGAACTGGGCCGGCGCGGCGAGCAACTCACCCGGAACGGCTGGGACATCAACGCCATGTGGCTGCTCGCCAGCGATGCCGAGACGCTCGCCGACACCAGTGCGCGGCTCGGCGACGAGGCTGGCGCACGCCATCTGGTCGAACTGGCCGAATGCCTGTGGCCACTGCTCGACCAACCGGCGCTGCCGGACGAAGCCAGTTCGGCACGCATCGGTGAGATCCTGGCCGCCCTCGTCGGCGCAGAGGCAAGCGAAACGACGCCAACGATGCCGGGCGACGAAGCCACCCTGTTCGGCTATGCGGCGAACGACGACAACGGTTTCCCCTTGCTGCTGCGGCCACCGCCGCACTACTGGCAACGCTTTCCCGCACGCGCGAAGCCGATCGAAACGCCAGCAGTCGTACCGGCGAGCGTGGTCCCCGCGAATGACCCGGCTCCGGCACCAGCGGTCGAACCGGCCCATGCGCCAGTCGCAGCGGCCGCAGCCCTGCCGGCATCCGCCAGTGCCGAGAACGATGACGAGCCCGCCCGTCAGGTCGCCCTGCAGCTCAGTGATGGCAGCCCGCTTGCCGTCGAAGTCGAAACCCGACTGCGCGCGCAGGGCTGCACGCTGCACTCGGTCGCCGACCTCGCCACGCTCAAGGCCCACCTCGGCGGCACCACGCCCCGTCTCGTCATCGTGCACACACGCAACCTCGATGCGATCGACGAGCTCGGCGCGATCGTGCAAGCCGCACGGGCGCGCAGCAGCCACCGGCTGACCTGGCTGACCATCGCGCCGGCAGCCGACCTCGCCGCGCGCCTGCGTGTCATGCGTGCCGGTTGCGATGCGCTGATGGCGGACTCGGCCAGTGCCGACGACGTCAGCGCACGCATCGAGGAACTCGGCGAGTCGGCCGCAGCGGATCCATACCGCGTCATGATCGTCGAGGACGACCGCTCGCAGGCAATGTTCGCCGAGTCGATCCTGCGCAAGAACGGCATGCAGACGCTGATCGTCGCCGAGGCAGTCGCCGTACTCGACCAGCTCGATGCCTTCCGTCCCGACCTGATCCTGATGGACCTGCACATGCCGGTCTGCGACGGCATCGAGCTGACCGCGCTGATCCGCGAGCGCGAAGCCTTCGTATCGACGCCGATCGTGTTCCTCTCCGGCGACAACGACACCGACCGCCACTTCGCCGCGCTCAGCGCTGGTGGCGACGACTTCCTGTCCAAGCCGATCGCGCCCAAGCACCTGGTCGCCGCAGTCGGCAGCCGCGTGCGCCGCGCGCGCGCGCTCGAGCGCCGGCGCGGCCCGGCCGCGCACGATCCGTTCCGCGCCACGTCTGCCAATGACACGCCGACGAACCGCGCGGCCGCACCCGCACCGCGCCAGCCACCTGCGGCCGTGCCGGAACCCGCGGTACCTGATCGCGTCAGCGACGAAGTGGCCGTCACGGCGCTCCGTCAGGCCCTCGACAATGGCGGCTTCCGCATCGTGTTCCAGCCGATCGTGTCGCTGCGCGGCGACGAAGACGAGCGCTTCCAGGCCCTGCTCCGCTTGCCCGCTGTCGAAGGCCGCACCTACGCGGCGGGCGAACTCGTGCCCGTCGCCGAGCGCGCCGGCCTGATCGCAGACATCGACCGCTGGGTGCTCGGTGACTGCATCCGCACGCTCGGCGAACGGGCGCGCCTGGGCCATGCCGTGCGCCTGTTCGTCAGCCAGTCGATGGCCAGCGCGCGCGAAACCGACCGCGCCGAATGGCTGCGCCGGCAGCTCGAACAGCATCGCGTTCCGGCTTCGCAGCTCATCCTCGAACTGCGTGCCGAGGAAGCATTTGCCGCGCTTTCCCACACCGTCGCGTTCGCCCTGGCCATGAAGCAGATCGGCACCGGTGTGGCGATATCCGGTTTCGATGGCGGCGCGCGTGGCTACGAGATGCTCAGCCACCTGCCGATCGACTACATCAAGCTGACCGCGCGCTTCGCCCGCGCCGGCGACGAGGCGCTGCGCAAGGAACTGCGCGAGCTGGTCAAGCTCGCGCATGCCGGCGGGCGCCGCGTGATCGCACCACGGGTCGAGGATGCGCGCGCCACCGCGGCGCTGTGGTCCGACGGCGTCGATCTGATCCAGGGCAATTTCGTCCGCCAGGCCGACCGCGACCTGAGCTACGACTTCCACGCCGCGGCGATGTGAGGCGGGCCGCACATGATTCCACTGCCGACCCGCTCCGAACCCGCGCGCGGCGCGCGCACGGCAACGATGGCGGCGTTCGGCATCACCCTCGCCGCGGCACTCGCCGCACCGTTCCTGCTGCCCCTGCCGGCCGGGGCGATCGTCGGCGGCACCGGCCTGCTGATCGCGCTGCTGTCCGGCATCGGCCTGCGCCGGACCGGTGCGGGCAACCACGGCATCGCGTCGACACAGACTGCCCCCAAGCCTGCGGACGAAACCGAGCGCGAGCTCGCTTCGCTGCGCACCATGCAGCACGACCTCATTGCCGCCAAACAGGCGGCCGAAGCAGCGACCATGGCCAAGGGCGAGTTCCTCGCCACGATGAGCCATGAGATCCGCACGCCGCTCAACGGCATCATCCCCCTGCTCGACCTGCTGCTTTCGACACCGTTGCAGGCCGACCAGCGCGAGTACCTCGCGACCGCGCGCGAATCGGCCGGCGAACTGCTGCGCATCGTCGACGACATCCTCGACTACTCCAAGCTCGAAGCCAGCAAGCTCGAACTCGAAAGCGTCGGCCTGAATCTCAAGGAACTGGTCGACTCGGTGGCGATGCTGATGGAGGGCAGCGCGACCGCAAAAGGCTTGCGCCTCAGTGTCGCCATCGACCCTTCCGTGCGGCTCGCCGTGCGCGGCGACCCGGTACGCTTGCGCCAGGTGCTGACCAACCTGGTCAGCAACGCGATCAAGTTCACCGAGCGCGGCAGCGTGACGATCCAGGTCGGCAAGCGCGGCGAGTCGCGCAGCCACTACGAAACCGTGTTCGGCGTGCGCGACACCGGCATCGGTCTCGACGAGAAAGCCGCCGCCCGGCTGTTCGCACCGTTCTCGCAGGCCGATGCCTCGACCACGCGCCTGTACGGTGGCACCGGTCTCGGACTGACCATCTGCAAGCGCCTGGTCGACCTCATGGGCGGCAAGATCGGTGTGCGCTCGGAGCCGGGCCGTGGCTCGCTGTTCTGGTTCAACGTGCCGTTGCTGAAGGCGGTCGGCGACATTCGCGTGCGCCGCGACCTCAATGGCGTGCGCGCGCTGGTGGTCTCGCCCGACGAAGGCTTCGTACGCCGCTGCAGCGGCCTGCTCGGCAACCTCGGAGTCAGCGTGACGCCGATCACACTCGCGGCCGAAGCGCTCAACCGCCTGCGTGCCGGCTCGAACAATGAACGCTGGGGTTATGAGCTGGTCGTGCTCGACGCCGAGACGATCCGCCAGGCAGCAGTCGCATTTGCACGCAACGTGCTGCGTGATCCGGCCTTGAACCACGTGCGCATGCTCGCCTGCGGCTCCGACGAGGCGATCGAGGATCTGCGCGGCCCTGCGCGCACGGGCACGCTGGGAGCACGCTTCGATGAGCGCGAACTGCGCAGCGTGCTGTACCAGCTGCTCGGCATCGACGACGCGCCTGCCGAGCGCGAGGCGCCACTGTTCGACCTGCCGGCCACCGTGGCGGCACCGACTGCCGCCGGGCCGCCACGCCTGCGCGGACGCGTGCTGCTCGTCGAGGACAACCCGGTCAACCTGCAGGTCGCGCGCCGCCTGCTGAGCCTCGCCGGCCTCGAGATCGATACCGCCGGCAATGGCCGCGTCGCACTCGACTGCCTGGCCGACGCACACTACGACCTCGTCCTGATGGACTGCCAGATGCCGGTGATGGACGGCTATACGGCCACGCGCCAGCGCCGTGAAGCGGAAGCCGCGAACGGCCTGCCTCGTCTGCCGATCATCGCCATGACCGCCAACGCCATGGCCGGTGACCGCGAGAAGTGCCTCGCTGCCGGCATGGACGAATACCTCAGCAAGCCCCTCGACCGCAGCCTGCTCGAAAGCACCTTGGCGCGTTGGCTGGCCGATGCGCCGGGTCCAGCCGCCGCAACCACGCCCGTCGCCGCGACGACGGCATCCGCATCGCCTGCACAGGACGCGGCGACCGCACTCGACGAGGCGGTCATTCGCGAGCTGGTCGACGTCATGGGCAACGAATTCGGCGACCTCGTGCGCGTCTATCTCGAGGACGCTCCACGTCTCATCGGCGCCCTGCGTGGCGCGGCGCTGCGCGGCGATGTCGACACCTTCGGCGTGACCGCGCACTCACTCAAGTCCTCCAGCGCCAACCTCGGAGCACGCATGCTCGCCGAACTGGCGCGCCAAGCCGAGCAGGCCACCCGCGAAGGCCGCGAGATCGACCTCGACGCCAGCGCGCAGGCGATCGAGGATGCGTTCGGCCGGGCCCGCGAAGCCTTCCGCGCGCTGGGCTTCTGAAACGCCTCAATCGGCGCTGAAACGCCGTTCCTCGACCAGGTACCACGGCGTGCACAGCAACCGTTGCGTCTGCGCGGCCGCAAGCGGCGCGCGCCACACCGGCGGCTCACTGCCATCCACGGCAATGAAGGTCGCGGCATCGAACGGCAGTGTGCCCAGACACCAGCGCAAACGCCGGACATCGGCGTCGATGCTGTAGTCGAAGCGCCCGTCCAGCGTGGCGCCGGCGTCGACACGCACGGCCAGCGCGATGCGCGGCACCGTTGGCGTCGGCTCCGCCAGCGCCGCGGCGACGTGACTCAGGGTGAGGTCGGTAGCGGAGACCTCGAACGCTGGTGGCGCAACCGCCCCGGCCTTCAAGCGTCGCGTGGCAACGGCATGCGAGTCGCCGCGGTCGAACACCGCGAGCGCCACGCCGGTGCCATTGTGCAGGCGATAGCGGAACGCGAGCCGGGTCGGTGATGCACCCGCCTGGATGCCGACCTCGAGTTCTACACCCTCGATGCGCAATGTGGTCGTGGCGGATGGCATCGACGCTCCCTCGGCAGACAGGCAGATGGCGACCAGGACCGCGACGAGGCGGACGCGCAACGATGGGCGGTCGATCGGGTTCATGGGGCTGGGATGCTCCGCGCAATCCTGCAATGGCCGCTCGTCATCCGCAAGGCTCGCTCGGCCACCGCCGGCACGTGGCGAGTCGCGCGGACGGGATCGCCGAACGCTTCGCCCGTACCGACGGATCGACGCCGAGCGCCACCCGCTCAGAGTGCGTAGTGCAGGCGCAGCGGCAGCCCGAGTTCGCTGCGCAGGCCGTTCTCGGTGAGTGCGTACGGGTTGTGCGTGGTCGCTGGCGTGGATGGATCGCCATCGAAATCGTAGGCCGGCGCGGTGGTTTCGAGGCCCACCGCCTGACGCTCGGCATTGGGCACGCCGGCGCTGCGATCGCGGACGTCGCTGCCGCTGTAGACACCGGGCAGGAAGGTGCCGTTGACGCCATTCCAGGCATGCGACATCTCGTGGAACAGGACCACGGCCGGCGCCGGGAACGCGGACATGAAGAACTCGGGGTTGTAGGCGATCCCGACATCCGAGCCACGCCCGGGGCGACCGTTCCGGATCTCGTCGCCGCTGCTCATCGCGTAACCGTTCTGCTCATTGGCCAGTTCGCGGATCGTCACCGTGTTGCCACGCGCGGCGGCGGCATCGAACTCGGCGAGCATGAGGCGGCCATTCGGCGACGAGCGCAGGAATTCGAGGTCCGATTCCATGCGCTGCCGGAAGCCGTCCGAACCTTCCACGCGCACGCCGATGCTGCCCGGCGTGCCGGTCAGGTCGACGTTGATGACCGAGTTGGTGGCACCGCGCGATGCCGAAACCTGGTCGATCCCGACCTGGGCGTAGACGGCATTGCTGCCTCCGGTGTTGCTGATGATGTCGTTGCCGGCACCTGCGTAGATGCGGTCGTCGCCGCTGTGACCTTCGAGGCGGTCGTCGCCGAGCCCGCCGGAGAGGATGTCGTTGCCGGCGCCGCCATAGATGACGTCGTTGCCGGCGCCGCCATCGAGGAAATCGTTGCCATTCTGGCCATAGAGGCGATCGTCGCCATCGCCGCCATAGACGACGTCGTTGCCGGCACCGGCCGAGATGCGGTCGTTGCCCGAGTTTCCGAACACGTAGTCGTCCCCGGCGCCGGTGTAGATCGTGTCGTTGCCGGCCCCGCCGTCGACGCGGTCGTTGCCGGCACCGGTACGGATGGTGTCGTCGCCTGCGCCAGCGTCGACGATGATGTTGACCTCGACGTCGGGGGCCACGTCGATCACATCGTTGCCGTCGCCGGTGCGGATCGTGAGCTCCTGGCCACTGGCCAGTTCCAGCCGGTAACGCTGGCCGTTGGCATCGAGGGCAAGGCTGCCGTCGTCGTTGCGCGTGACGCGAACTTCATCGTTGCCGGCACCCGTGCTGAACACGAGCTGGTCCGAGGTGACGTACTGGCGTCCGCCACCGGCATCGCCGATCGTGCGTTCGCGGGTGATGCTCAGGTCACGGTCGGAGGCGATCGGATCGACCGCGATCGTCTTGCCATCGGGTGTCTGCCGCGTGCTGCGTCCACCGGCGTTCGTCGCGTTGCCATCGATCAGCGTGGCATCGTCGGTGGCTGCACGCCAAGTCGGTTCGACGCGGCCGGCCTGCCCGAGGTCGAGCGCCTTGTCGAACTGTTCCGCGCCGGGCGGATTGTTCCAGTAGCCGGACAGGCCTGGATCGTTGGTGGCGCTGCGGGCCTCGATGGAGGACATGGCGAACCTCGCTGGCAGGGTCACGATGCACGCGAGGCTACGCGCCGGACACGACACTGCCAGCCGGGGCTTGCCCGAGCTGGGGTAAACCCTGGGTTCGAGAAAGGCCGGAACGCAGGCCGCGGCATGCGCTGCGGATGCCGCGCCGTTGCTTCGGCAGCGGCGTGTGCCGATGCCGCAACCCGCCTCAGTCGCCCAACTGCGCTTGCAGGTAGTTCGCCTCGCCGAGCTGGTCGACCAGTCCGAGCTGGGTTTCCAGCCAGTCGACGTGCTCCTCCTCGGATTCGAGGATGTCCTCGAGCAGTTCGCGGCTGACGTAGTCGCCGACGCTTTCGCACAAGGCGATGCCGGCCTTGAGGTCGGGCAACGCAGCCTGTTCGAGGCGCAGGTCGCAGGACAGCGCCTCGATCGGCGTCTCGGCGATCAGCAGCTTGCCGAGGTGTTGCAGATTGGGCAGGCCATCGAGGAAGAGGATGCGGTCGATCAGCCTGTCCGCATGCTTCATCTCGTCGATCGACTCCTCGTACTCGTGTTTCGCGAGCGCCTTGAAACCCCAGTTCCGATACATGCGGTAATGCAGGAAATACTGGTTGATCGCGGTCAGCTCGTTGTAGAGCACCTTGTTGAGGATCTCGATGACTTTGGGATCGCCCTTCATCGCCCTGTCTCCGTGCCAACGGACGCCGACGCGGCATCCAGCGGGGCGCGACTATAGCGAGACGGGCCCATGCGCGAGGGAACGCGAATCGCACGCATTTTCCGCACGCGCCGTGCGCGGCGTGACGAAACCGGAGGGAAGTCCGCGCGCGCGGCGCATACGCATCAGGCGGCGATCGCCAGCCCGAACGGGACGACGCGCACATGCTTGGCGCGCGCCTCGGCGAGGATCTCGCCGGCCAGGTCGGCACAGGTGCCGCAGCAGTCCGAGCAACCCGTGCGCAGGCTCAGCTCGGCCAGCGTCTCCACACCGCTGGCGGCGGCTTCGTGGATGTCGCGGTCGGTCACGGCATTGCAGACGCAGACGTACATGGGCGGCTCCGGATGGCACGCCGCCATTGAATTGCAAATGAGAATGATTGTCAACCAGATGATCCAGCCGCCTCGACCTCGGCGGCCAGGGCCAGGCGCTGCTCCGACAGCGACAGGCTGCACAGCGCCTCGGCCAGCGGCTCGAGGTGGCGCAGCGCCTGCTCGTAGACGCGGCGCTTGAACGGCACCACGTGGTGGGTCGGATACCAGAAGTCGACCCAGCGCCAGATGTCGAACTCCGGGCGCTCGTTGGCATCGAGGCGCAGGTGTCGTTCCTCGCCGACGAAGCGCAGCAGGAACCACACCTGCTTCTGGCCGACGCAGGTCGGCCGGTGGTTGCGCCGCACGAAGCGGTTCGGCAGGCGGTAACGCAGCCAGCCCGGCGTTGCGCCGAGCACTTCGACATGCTCCGGACGCAGGCCGACCTCCTCCTCGAGTTCGCGGTACATCGCCTCGAGCGGAGTCTCGTCGCTGCGCATGCCGCCCTGCGGGAACTGCCAGCCGTCACGCGAGATGCGCCGTGCCCAGAACACGCGCCCGTCGTCGCGGATCAGGATGATGCCCACGTTGGGACGATAACCGTCCGGATCGATCACGCTGCCTCGCAGGGCGCGCCGGGGATGGGACGTCCGCGCCGCACCGAAAAATGACTGCGACCGATTGTCCACAGGCCCGGCAACGGCATCAAGGCACCGCCGGACGGGGGCTCAGCCGGCGCCGGGATCCTCGACCGCGATGTTGTGGGCGACCAGCCAGGCGCGCACGCGCTCCCGCGCTGCGCGCGTGCGCGTATCCAGGTTGCGCTCGGGGGTCATGAACAGGTAACGCTGGAAGGTGGCGCCCTGCGCATTCCGCGCCAGCGGGTCGGCCCCGGCTTCGAGCAACTGCAGCACGCGCCCGGCCTCGTTGATCGAGGCAGCAAGGTGCAGCGCAGTGTCGCCCTTGCGGTCCTTCGCGTTTGGATCGGCGCCGGCGGCCAACAGCCGGTCGACGTTGTCGGCGCGTTCGGCGAGCAGCGCCGCCATCAGTGGCGTTGCCGCCGTCACCGTGTTCGGTGTATCCGCACCGAACCTGCGCTCGAGCAGCTTCTCGAGCCACCACTTCGTGTCGGCCATGGCCGCCAGATGCACGGCAGTCAGTCCATCCTGGTTGCCACGGGCCGGATCGGCACCGGCATCGAGCAGGGTCAGGAAGGCCGTGCGGTTCTGCGAGAACATCGCCCATTGCAGCAAGGTCATGCCCTTCTCGCCCTCGGCGTTCGGGTTGCCGCCTTCGGCGACCAGGGTCTTGATCAGGGCCGCATCATCGGCACGCACGGCAGCGGCGAGCGCGGCGCCAGCCGTGCCCGTGAACGGGGATTTGCTCATGGAATCCGATCCCGGCCCGGCGCATGCCGCCGTGGCCATCAGCAGGGTCAGGGAAAACAGCAAGCCCCCGAAACGGGGGCTTGCCGCCGGTTTGCGCAGCAGAAGGCTCATTGGCCGTTCCGTCCTGTCACGTACAGGGGGCGTGACTACGGAATGCCTTCATACCACAGCGCTTACCAGAACTTGATCTTGTCGACGACCCACCCGGCACCATCGGCGATCGCGCCACCGACCGCCTTGGCACCATCGGCGATGGCGTTGCCAGTCGCCCTGGCCGCATCGACGGCTGCATTGCCGACCGCCTTCGCCACGTCGACCGTGGCATGGGCGACAACCACCGCAGTCGCGCCGACCACCTTGGCGACTTCAACACTGGCATGGCCAACCGCCTTGGCCACTTCGACGGTTCCGTCGACCACGGCCTGTGTCGCCGTGCCAGCGACGTCACTCAGGTTCTCGACGACGTCGCCGGCCTTGTCGGCCAGCCAGTTTGCACCCTTGCCGAGCGCATCGGCACCCGCGTTGGCGAGGTCGCCGAGCCCTTCGACACCCCGCGCGACGAATGCGCCGGCGCCTTCGAGACCGACCGCCTTGCCCGCGTCACGGATCAGGTTGCCGACGAAGTCGGTGCTCTCCTGGACGATGTCGCCGGCGCCATCGGCGGCGCGGTCGAGCAAGCCACCGGCTGTATCGAGAACGCCGTCGGCGACATCGCCGATCACGCCGGTCGCCTTTTCGAGCACACTGCCATCGCCGGCCAGCGTCTCGCGGACGTCGGCGACCGTTTCCTTCGCCTCGTTGGCCACGCCAGTGCCGGCGCCAATGAGCGTTTCGGCAACCGAGCCGATCACGTTCAGGCGGTAGTCGCCGATGTGCCCCAGCACGTCGGCGGCAAGGCCGTCGTTCGACCCCGAGGCATATGGCACATTGTTGCGCAGCGCCTCGACGTACGAAGTGTGGTCACCGCCGCCACCATGCGAGTCAATGAGCGGACGCATGCCGGCAGGCAACTCGATGCGCAGCGCATGGCCGACCGCGTCGGGCGGCGACAACGGGCCGACCAGGGGCAGCGGCAATGCCGGGATATCGCTCTGGGCGAGGTTGAGCGGATCGCCGTCGACGATGTAGTGACGGATCTGGCCACTGTCCTCGAGCTCGTTGCGCGTCTCGTTGGGACTGAAGCCGAGGTCGCGCAGGGTGTCATTGCTCGGCCCGGCGGCGTTGAACGTCACCGCTGTCGCGCCGACCGACAGCGCCGCCGTCGAGGCGAGGCCACCACCGAGCGAATGCCCGGTGAAGATCACGTTGCCGTCGCCGAAAGCGATCTCGGCCTTCTTGGCGAGATCGACCGCCTTGTTGTACTGCGCGGTCTCCAGACCGAAGGCCTGCGCGGCGTCGGCACCGATATCCGGCATTTCCGACGGGTCGGTACCGGCATAGGCAACCACGACCTGGCCATCAGCATTCTGGTAGATCGACGCGCGGAAACCCGAGGCGCTGTCCTCGAGCGCGGCCGGATCGATCTCGATGCGCTGGCCATCGACGCCGACAAGGTGGTCGCCGTTCGGCTCCAGGCGCGTCCAGCCGGCTGCCGCTAGTTCCCTGCCCGACTCGGTACCGGTGATGCCGTTGGCATCCTGCAACGTGTACGAGTCGTTCGCCATCATGGCCAGATGCAGGTCGAGGTCGCGCTGCGGCGCCGTGCCGGCCGCTTCCGTGCTGAACCGACCGTCACCGACCGGCGTCGGCGATGCCGGCTGCGCCTGCACGCCGCTGCCGATGCTCGCCGCATCCTGCCAGTACGTGCTGGAAACCTGGCTCTCCGCACCGATTCGCGTATCGAACGTCATGACCGGCCAACCTCGTCGGGATGTCGAGGCGATCCTGCGCATTCCGCGGCGGCGGCGGTATCAGGGAAATCCCCTATGCCCTGATCCGTTGGACAGTCGCGGATAGAATGCCTGCCGGCGTCGGCGCCACCATGCCGCCCCAACCTTTTCCCACGTGGATCGCGTGATGAACGAATGGTTGCCGTCCTGGTCGCAGGCCTGGACGCCCGAGATGACCCTCGCCGGCCAGGTCGCCCTGATCCTGCTCGTCGCCTGGCTGTTGCGCACACTGCTGCGCCGGCTGATCGAGCGCACCACCCGGCGCTACGAGCTGTCGGCCGAAGTCGCCGGCAGTGCGCGTCGCCTGGCCGGGATCCTGATCGGATCGGCCGCATTGCTCCTGATCCTTGAACGCCTCGGCGTGTCCGGCGCGGTGCTTTGGACCGCGTTCACCGGCTTTGCCGCCGTGGCCGCGGTGGCCTTCTTCGCCGCATGGAGCGTGCTTTCCAACATCTTCTGCGCGCTCCTGATCCTGGTCACGCGCCCGTTCCGCCTCCACGACCACATCGAACTGGTCGACGCCGCCGACAAGCCCGGCATCGGCGGTCGCGTGATCGACATGAACCTGATCTACGTCACCGTCGAAGAGCAGCATCCGCAGGGCGGCAGCAGCGTGCTGCGCCTGCCCAACAGCCTGTTCTTCCAGCGCGCGACCCGGCGCTGGCACGGTGAACCGGAAAAGCTCACCTATCCGCAGAAATCCTCGTCCGAGAACGCGCCGCGCCCGCCGTCCGGCGGCGGCAGTTCGATCCAGGGATGGTCCGATGCGGCGCATCGCGGCTGAAGCCGCGATGGTGATCGACCAGGGCATCGGCGGCACGCCGGCATCGCTGCGACAGCGCGCCGGGCGCGGCCACCCGTCACGCAGTTGTCCAGCCGCGCCGATCCGCTACAATGCGCGCCCCTTGCCGCTGCGTCGCACCGTCGATCAGTGCGTGGCGCCCATGCCGCCGAGGGCATCGCAGTACAATCCGCGTTCCTGGCTACGTAGCTCAGCCGGTTAGAGCACGGCACTCATAATGCCAGGGTCAAGGCAGTACAATTCAGAGTTCTGGCTACGTAGCTCAGCCGGTTAGAGCACGGCACTCATAATGCCGGGGTCGGTGGTTCGAGTCCACCCGTAGCCACCAGAATTCGCTTTGATTTCAGCATCTTACGGATCAAAAGCCCGCCCTTGTCGCGGGTTTTTTTTGTCCCATTTCATCGCCGGAGTCGAATCCCTGCCCTTTGTGCCGAAGGCGCCTCCCAGCATGGGCACTTTCCGCATGTGACAGGTACTGTGACAGTCAGACTTGTCCCAGGAAGCAGGAACTGCGGCCTCTTGACCAAAGCACTCTGTGCTCATCTAGTTGTCGAGATTTGTCCAACCGCACCAAGGCCACGTCCGATTACCCGGCGGGTGAGAGGCAGAGCGCTGATTTCCGGGCACTTGTTACGCCGGTGAGGGGCTCGATTCTATTTGGGGAAGGCAACATCACTGTCACGGCGATTGGGGCGGATCAGTTCGAGCGATCCCGCTCCAGCCATGGTCGAACGTGAACGTCCGGGCGTGGCCAACGGGGTTCTGGATTCTGAGCACGCGGGCTTGTGCCGGATCGGTTGCGTGCTCGACCACATACAACCAGTACGCATCGCCCTTTTCGCGCGCGCAGTCGAATTGTGTGTGTGACAGACCCACGGGGCGATCTTCCAACGTGCCCGTCATCGACTTCACTTCGACCCAGCGCATCTGCCTGCCACCACTGTCGGCTTCGAAGAGGTCAAAACCCGGGTTGCCTTCCGGAGTGCGGCGCAGCGCCGGTTCAAGACCAATGATCAGGTCAATTGCACGCCCCTCGATATGCATCCGTGCCGCCTCATCGAGGCCATCGGGATCGGGGCCATCATCATCGGGATGCGTGCTTACGTAGGAAATGAATGGCCGCGCGCCTGCGTGGCCGGGCGTCCTCTTTCCCTGACCGCCGCCTTTGCCGCCGCCCTGGCCAACTCCATTGCCTTGTTCACCGCCGCGCAAAGCCCCGGTGCCAGTACGCCCTTGAACATCACTTTCCGCACGCCCGTGGCAATATGGCCCGAAGGGGGCAGGGATTGTGGGAATGAAGTGGGGCTCAACCAAGGCAGGTGAAATCTTTACCGGCAACAATCGCTGGCAGGCCGAGATCAAGGGCGACCGACTTTCGCTGTGGGTGGATAGCCAGCCCAATACTTCAGTCCACCTAATCCAGGTGCGGTCCATCCAGGTGTCCACCGGCATGGTGTGGGCCACCTGCCACTTCGACTTCCTTCAAGGAGAAGAGAAGGTCCGCCGTGCAGTGGATGGCATTCCCAACGAGCAGGCCATCCAGATGCAGCGCGCTATAGCAGAAGCCACCGCAAACGCCTTGGCTACCTTCGTTGGCGCCAACACTCGTGACCTTGAGTCCTGGCTGGACCAGGCGATGGCAAGGTTGAAACTGGAACCCGGCAGGTTCGTGGGTGACGACGAGATTCAAGAGGCCCTGGCCAACGTCAAGGCACCGGCTACACCGGGCAACGTTTCTTGGGGTGCCATCCTGTGGCACGACCAAGCGACGAACGCACGCAAAAAGGGCAAAGCCTGGCCCTCGTGGAAAGACCCTCCCAGCATTGAGTTGGCTAACCGGCTCCACTCACATGACGAGGCGGCATTTGGGGCAGCAATGGATCAGTGGTTCGCCGCGATGATGCCCATGATCCCCAAGGGGCAGTGGATACCGAAAGGAACACCGAAGCGGATCCTTGCAATGTTTCCAGTACCCGAATGGCCTGGAAGGAAATGGAAGCAAGCTGTTGGCGACGCGACACCGCTAGCGACATTGAAGAAGATCTTCGACGAACAGAATGAGAAGCATCTGGCGCGCCAACGCGTGGCCCGCAAGCCGTTCTTCGACGAGGTGGAGAAGAACCCGCTGACCGACGAGCAGATCCATGCGTGCGTGTGCATGGATGACGCGGTCATGGTGGTCGCCGCGGCTGGCTCAGGAAAAACTTCTACGATGGTGGCCAAGACCGGCTACGTCCTCCGCGAGTCCCTGGCCACGCCCGAGCAGATCCTGTTGCTAGCGTTCAACCGGGCCACCGCCGATGAAGTGGGCGAACGCATTGCCGAGCAGCTAAAAGGCGTGCCTGACGTAGACAAGGTGAAGTCCAACACCTTCCATGCCTTCGGCATTGAGGTAATTGGCATGGCAACGGGCAAGCGGCCGTCACTTGCGCCTTGGGTAAGCCCGGACAACCCTGGGGCAGACATCCGCGAGGTTGGCAATATCATCGACACACTCTGCCAGGACGCGGCGTTCAAGCGCGAGTGGGATTTGTTCCGCACTGTCTACGGTCGCGACGTGGGGAGGTGGGGGCAACGGCAGGAACCTGACGCTTACGTCGACGGCGTGCGCGGCTTTCTCACTGCCAAGGGTGAGGTTGTCAAAAGCAAGGAAGAACGCGTCATCGCCGACTGGCTGTTTTACTGCGGCGTGGATTACGCCTACGAGCGCGCTTACGAACACGAAACGGCCGACGAGAACCATCGCCAGTATTTCCCAGACTTCTACTATCCAGCCGCCAAGCTGTACCACGAGCACTTCGCGCTCAATGCGAAAGGCGAGTCCCCCAAGGAGTTCAAGAACTACTTGGAAGGAGTCCAGTGGAAACGCGGAAAACATCTGGAAATGAAAACGGCGCTAGTGGAGACAACCTCCCACACGTTGTCCACCGGTCAATGGATGGCCGATCTGGAAAAAGCATTGGTCGAGCGAGGCGTCCAGCCTGTATTCGATCCCAACCGGGAAGTGCCTGGCTTACCGCCAGTGTCCCAAGAGGAGCTGGCTCGCTCGTTCCGCGTGTTCCAGCAACACGTGAAGAACAATGGTCTGTCGCATCGCCAGCTGCACGCAGCGTTGAAGATGCAGTCCAAGGAGGGGTTTGCAGCTCGACTGAGGATCTATCTGTCGCTGTACGAACGAGTCGCCGCAGAGTGGGAGCGCCGGCTTCGGGAAGGCAAGTTCATCGACTTCGAGGACATGCTGATTCGGGCGGCCGAACACGTTGAATCCGGGAAGTACAAAAGCCCCTATACCGTCATCCTGGCCGACGAGTTCCAAGATTGTTCCCGTGCACGCATCCGTCTGTTGAAGGCGTTGGCTGCAAACCCAGATTCACAGACCCATCTGTGCGTGGTCGGAGACGACTGGCAGGGTATCAATCGATTCGCCGGTTCGGATATTTCGGTCATGACCGAGTTTGAGAAGACCTTCGATCACGCCACACGATTGACCTTGAACACCACCTTTCGGTGTCCGCAGGAGCTGTGCGACGTATCTAGTGAGTTCATCCAAGCTAATCCGGCGCAGATCAAGAAGAGAGTCCAGACCACCAATCCGCTGACCAAGACGCCGCTTTTGGCTTATGGGTTTTCGAGCAAGGAAAGCATTGCACCACATGTTGAGCAACAGCTGGCGCTCATGCATAAGTTCGTTGCCGAGGGCAAGCTGAAGCCTGCCAAGGGGTCGCATATCACGATCATGCTCTTGGGCAGGTATCACGACGACAAGCCAGGCTCGCTGGCCTCTTGGCAGAACAGGTTCGGCGACCGGCTGAACATTGAGTTCCGCACGGTACACGGCTCCAAGGGCTTGGAAGCCGAGTATGTGTTCGTGCTGAACGTCATCCAGGAAACGCGAGGCTTCCCCAGCCAAATCCAGGACGACCCCGCCTTGCAGCTGGCAATGCCGACGCCAGATCCGCACCCCTTCGCAGAAGAGCGCCGATTGTTCTACGTTGCCATGACCCGCGCTCGCAAGCAGGTGCGCTTCTACACCATGCTTGCCCAGCCTTCCCAGTTCCTGGTTGAGTTGGTCAACCAGGGACATCTCCAGATTGAGCCGGTTGACGGCGAACCACTGGAGGCCTGCCCCAAGTGCGGCAACGGCGTGCTCCAGGTGCGAGACGGGCATTACGGTGCCTTCCATGGATGCAGCCGCTTTCCAGCTTGCGACTTCAAGCGCAATGCCAACCAAGGTGCAGGCAGACGCGCTCGACCCGCAGGGCGTTCATCGCGACTTCCTGCCGCTATCAAATCCGGCGATCAGTGTCCTGTTTGTCAACAAGGAGTCATCCAACAGAAGAGCGGGCGCAACGGGCCGTTCTTGGGTTGCTCCCGCTACCGAGAAGGGTGCCGGGCTACCGGCAATGTTAGCCAGCGTTAGAGCAAAATAGGGTCTCGCTCCATCTCGAAACAAGATCGAACTTCCATGGCTCGCAGACTCGCAAAGCCACAAAATACTGCGGTAGACCGCCTCTCTTTAGAGCGGCAATCGTGCCGTGGTCTGCAACGCCAACAGGAACCCTATGCGGCGTTCTGAATCAGGTGCCGGCCCGTCGTCGAAACGAGCCGGAAACTTTCTGGATGCATTCGCGCATCCTCGCACTGACGTGGCACGCTTAATCGCGCGAGTCGCGACCGACATAGTGCATAACGTTCGCCTTCGTGCCCGACAACCGGACAACCCAAATCACGCCACCCTACCCTGGCGCTAGACATCTTCATCGCCCGCTGGCCCCATCACCAAATTCGATCAGATCGTCCTTGAGATACGTCATCAGGCTGCCGGGTTGGCACTCAAAGTACCGACAAAGCTTGTCGACGAGGTCCGTGCTGATATTGGCGCCAGGCTGATTCGCGATCTTGGAAAGGGTGGCGCGATGAATCCCCGTGGCTGCCGCGACCTCGCTCAATGGAATGACCCGGCGTTCCTTGAACGCCTTGTCGGCAATCAACTCTGTCAGCCGAAAGCGGATCACGCTTAATGTTTCCTGAATGGCGTCGCCAATACGCGACATAAGCTGTTGACAAGCGCCGTTAGTCGCCTATTATCGACAACAAGCGTCGCCTATACGCGACGTACGTCGATCAGAAACAACGGAGGCGCACGTGGAAACATACCTGACTACGGATCAACTCGCCAGCTTGATCCACTACGACGCAAGAACGATTCGGACGCGCCTGAAGGACGCTGTGCTGCTGGAGGGGGTCCACTACATCCGTCCGTTCGGCGGGCGGAAGCTGCTCTTCATCTGGGAGGCGATACAACGCGACATCGGCAGCGCTTCTGCCCGGATGGCTCCGAACGAAGTGATGCACGCAACTTCCATCCCAATGGCCAACGGTCGGGTGGCCCATGGCTAAGGTCCGCACTCGCCCCGAGACGGGGACGCTCTACCTGGATTTCTTCTATCGGGGCGTGCGCTGCAGGGAGCAAACCGCACTTGAGGATACGGCCGCGAATCGACGCTCGGTTCAGGCCCTCTTGAATCGAATCGAGAAGGAAATCCGCCAAGGGACCTTCGACTACGCGGCCACCTTCCCCGCCAGCCCGCGCGCTGCACGGTTCGAGTCGTCGAATGGCGCTTTGAGCGTTCCCGCCCGCTCGATGCGCCTGCCATCGGCACACACCGCAGCCAACGTGCCGCTCTTTGGCGAGTTTTCCGCAACGTGGCGTGCTGAGATGGCGCCCCAGTGGAGGCGCCTGCATCGGATCGCCGTGGATGTGATCTTCGACAGGCACTTGCTTCCGAACTTCGGACCAAGGCCCCTCGATCAGATCACCAAGGCCGAGGTGCTCTCGTTTCGTGCACGGCTGGCGGACCTTCCGGGTCGCGGCAACAAGACGCTCTCCTCGGCCACCATCAACAAGGTCATGGTCATCCTGCGCCAGATGATGGCCGAGGCCGCCGATCGTTTCGACCTGCCGGATGCGTTCAAGGGCATCAAGCGGCTGAAGGGCAAGAAATCCGAGGTGCAACCCTTCGCGATGGACGAGGTGGAGCGCATTCGCACCACGATCCGCGCCGATTATCGCAACTACATCACCGTGCGCTTCTTCACCGGCATGCGGACGGGTGAGATCAACGGGCTCAAATGGAAAAACGTGGACTTCGAACGGGGCTTGATCCTGGTACGCGAGGTCTTCTCCGCCGGTGAGCTGGAGGAGAACGCGAAGACCGAAACCTCGCTGCGCGACATCCCGATGTTGCCCATCGTGCGCGAGGCACTGGATGCGCAATGGAGCACGCGCCATCCGGACAGCGAGTTCGTCTTTTGCTCGCGGGATGGCGCACCGATCGATGCGCACAACTTCGCGAACCGAATCTGGTATCCGCTGCTGAGATACCTCGACGTCGAAAAGCGGCGTCCCTACCAGACGCGCCACACCACCGCGACGCTGATGCTGGCCGCAGGCGAAAACCCGGAGTGGATTGCCAAGCTAATGGGACACGCGAACACCCAGATGCTGTTCACGGTGTACTCGCGGTTCGTACCCAACCTCACGCGCCAGGACGGGTTGGCGATCACCGGCTTCCTGAACTCCCGCAGTCAATCGCAAACCGAAGCAGCAACACCCATCACGCCCGAACAGGTATCGGCGATGTCCGCCAAGGAACTGCGCGCGGCCCTGCGCCAGTTGCTAGCCACACCCTCCAACTGAACCACGGAGTGCGCCATGGAAACCTCGATTCCTGACATCCACACCATCCTCATCCGTGCCGTCGTCACGCATGTGGCCACGTTCGAGACCGGCGTGCATCACGTCCGCCTGCTGCACGAGTACGAACAGATCGATGCTGTGTCCTGGCTGCCGCCACTGCCGGCGCATCCGGATCGCGTGCTCAAGGCGGAAGTTCGCGCGCTGCCGTTGGACACTCGAAACGGCACCACGCATGTGGTGACACGGATTACGCCGGACCCGGACATGGACGTGTTCGAGCTCATCCCCGATGCATTTGGCCAACCCAGCGACATCGTGGAACGGTGCCGGGAAGTCGTGGATGCCTGTAAAACCAATCCCCTGCGCCGCTTCCTCAGTGACGTCTTCTCCATGTCATCGGTGTACCACGATTTCTGGACCTGTCCGGCGTCGCGCGCGCATCACCACGCGTTCCCTGGCGGGCTCGCACAGCACTCCATCGAGATGGCTGAAAACGTCCGCGATACCCCGCGCCTGAGCAACCTGGAGCGCGACGTAGGAATCGCATTTGCCCTGCTGCACGATGTGGGCAAGCTCTGGTGCTACGCCCCGGACACATCGCACATGCACCCCATGGGGCACGAGCTGGTCGGCCTGGCCCAACTGCATCCTGCGCTGGAACGGCTGGCTAAGCGCTGGCCTGACGGCGCCGTCGCGATGCGCTCGCTGTTGTCAGGGCAATGGAAGCACCTGGGCGGCAAGCCGCTCATGGCTGTCGCAAGCCTGGTGCGCGCCTTCGATCAGTCCAGCGCTGAACGCGACCTGCGCTCGCGAAATCGCCACCCGCACCGGCCGTGGTCGCCGAGCAGCCCGGACCGCGCCCCCCTCAATCCGTACGAAGCGAATGCACCGGTTCGGACGCCGTAAACATCAAGCCCTCCCTCGGTAGTCCCGCTCTACTCGCCCAGCTGTCATCCATCGGCGGCCACACACCAACGTCATGCGTCGCAATCCATGAGAAGGGCAAGGTGTACGGTCCTGATGTCCAAGAGCGCGGATCGGCATATGCCCGTCTGCTCCGAGGGCGCGAGTTCCATTCGGTCGGCTAAGTGCACATGCCAACGCAGACAGCGCATTCACATTTCGAGCCCCCAACAGGACGATCCCATGGACACAACATCCGACATGAACACCGTCGTACGCGCGGTGATGCAAGCCCGTTCGCTCGCGATCGAAACTCTCCGGCAACTCTATCCCGATCTGTACGAACTCTCGGCGCGCGCTTTCAGTGCCGGACCCGCTGGTGGACCGTTCCACCACCAACGGCTAGGCGAATTCCTGACGGAATGGAACAATGCATTGGGACAATCGCCGATTCAGGCCTTGGCGATGGGACGTGTCCTGAAAGTCGAAGCTTTGCTGGCTGGGCGCGCACCTCCATACGAATGCTGATCTGATCTTGCTCCCGCTCGACGGACACCCGGTTAAGCGATTCACTATCGCAAACCGAGGCGGACATCATGGCAACGAAGACGGCAGGACGGAAGGCGCGGCGGTCGCGCTTCAGCGCGGAGTTCAAGCAGCAGGCATTGCTGAGGGCGGTGAAGGACGGGGTGCCGGCGGCGGCGCAGGAGCCGGGCCTGGCGCCGGCGCAGCTGTACGCGTGGCGATCCAAGGCGCAGCAGCAGGGCCAGAACGACGAAGCGCAGCGGCTGCAGCAGTCAGAGCTGGCGCGGCTGCGGCGTGAGCTGGCGCGGGTGGAAGAGGAGAACGCCTTCCTAAAAATGGCGGCGGCGTACTTCGCGAAGCAGCCGAAGTGAAGTACGCAACGATGAGGGAACACGAGGGCGAGTTCGCGGTGCGGTTGATGTGCCGGGTGCTGTCGGTGTCGGCGAGCGGGTACTACGACTGGCGCAAGCGGGGCGCATCGAAGCGGGCACAGGCGCGAGCCGCGCTGGATGCGCAGGCGGAAGCGGAGTTCAAGGCCCACAAGGGCCGCGCCGGTTCGCCGCGGCTGTCGCGTCACCTGCATCGAGGACGTCGGCAGGTGGCGATGAGCCTGCGTCGTCAGGGCCTGCGTGCCAAGGCCGCGCGGAAGTTCACGGCGACGACGAACTCGAACCACGCGCTGCCGGTGGCGGAGAACCGGCTGCAGCAGAACTTCACGGTGGAGCGGGCCAATCAGGCATGGGTGGGCGACATCACGTTCATCGGAACGGACGAAGGCTGGCTGTACCTGGCGGTGGTGATGGACCTGTACTCGCGTCGGATCGTGGGCTGGTCGATGGGCGATCGCATGCCGGCCTCGCTGGTGTGCGACGCGCTGCGCATGGCGCTGTTCAACCGCAGGATGCCGCGCGGCGTCCTCATGCACACCGATCGCGGCAGCCAGTACTGCTCGCACGAGCACCGCGACCTCCTCGACCAGCATGGCCTGATCGCCAGCATGAGCGCCAAGGGCAACTGCTACGACAACGCGGCGATGGAAAGCTGGAACCACAGCCTCAAGGTCGAGGCGATCCACGGCGAACGCTTCGCCACGCGCGAGCAGGCGCGTGCGCACGTGTTCGAGTACATCGAGGTTGACTACAATCGAAACCGCCTGCACTCAACTCTTGGCTATCTCAGTCCGGAGCAGTTCGAGCAGGCAAACGCTGCTTAGGCGGGTGTCCGTGAAACGGGGGCAAGATCAAGGCGATCCACGGCGAACGCTTCGCCACGCGCGAGCAGGCGCGTGCGCACGTGTTCGAGTACATCGAGGTTGACTACAATCGAAACCGCCTGCACTCGACTCTTGGCTATCTCAGTCCGGAGCAGTTCGAGAAGGCAAACGTCGCTTAGGCGGGTGTCCGTGAAACGGGGGCAGGATCAATCCATCAACTCGGTCGGTGTTAGAGACGGTAAACGGGGAATGAAACATGTTCGGTTTGCATTGGGCAATGACGACTCCCAGCACCTATGTCATCCAGCATCAGGATGGAAAGCCAATCCGCAGGAGTACCGGTTTGGCGTTCTTCTCAGCTCCCAATCAACGTTCTCTCCGAAGCGATATGGCTCGGGTTCGACTGGAAAGGAACGACCGACCTCACAGCACCCATGCGCCGAGGAATTCGACCAAGCTCGAATTGGCTTTTAATCGACCTTTCGCCCAGAATTGGCTAAGCCGTGTCAACTCACATTTTGAGATCAATCTTAGCCAAGATTTGATGCTCGAAGATTGATGATGACATGAAGTGAGTGCTACAACTTCTGTAGACATGTGGACGTTTAATGAAGAACACTATTGCATGCATTGATCTATTTTGCGGAGCAGGTGGACTTACGCATGGATTTATCCTGGAGGGGCTTAACGTCGTCGCGGGAATTGATCTTGATCCCGCTTGTCGATTTCCTTACGAACAGAACAACGCGAAGGCCAAGTTCATTGAGCGCGACATCAGAAGATTTTCTGCCCGAGAACTTAAAGGAATGTTTTCCGGCGCAGAAATCACTGTATTAGCTGGTTGCGCGCCATGCCAACCCTTCTCGACCTACGCGCAGCGCTACGAACTAAACGCTAAAGATGGCAAGTGGGGTCTCCTGTACGAGTTCGCTCGCCTCGCGAAGGGCGCCAATCCCGATGTGATCACGATGGAGAACGTGCCAACCGTCGCCAAGCACGAGGTCTTTCACGATTTCGTGGATACGCTGAAACGGCTCGGCTACGAGGTCTGGCACGACGTCGTCGATAGTTCCCTCTATGGCGTCCCGCAGATGCGACGTCGGATGGTGTTGTTGGCATCCAAGCACGGCAAGATCGAGATGATCGAGCCGACGCGCAAGAAACCCAAGACGGTGAAGCAAGCCATCGGTCGCCTGCGTCATCTCAGCGCCGGTGAATCCGCTCCCAAGGACAAACTGCACGTCACCTCGACGCTCTCCGAAACGAATCTCAAGCGGATCAAGGCGTCCAAACCCGGCGGCACTTGGCGCGATTGGCCGAAGAACCTCGTCGCCGATTGCCACCGCGCAGACAGCGGGCGCACTTATCCGGGCGTCTATGGACGCATGGAGTGGGACAAGCCCGCGCCGACGATGACGACCCAGTGCTTTGGATTCGGCAATGGCCGCTTTGGCCACCCCGAGCAGGATCGGGCCATCTCGCTGCGTGAAGCGGCGATCTTGCAGAGCTTTCCGCGTGACTACAAATTCATCCCGAAGCGTGGTGAGGTCAGCTTCAAGGTACTCGGACGGCTCATCGGCAACGCGGTGCCCGTCGATCTCGGTCGCGCCATCGCCCGCAGCATCAATCGGCACCTCGCCCTGGTCGCACGGTGATGGGCTGACGTGGAGCGCCCGTTGCCTAGCCCTCTACCTTCGCCATCCCATGCCAGTCACCGCATGGCGAAGGTCAGGCAGACGGGTACGAACGCAGGGCGGGCGCTACGGCGGGAGATGTATCGCATCGGCCTGCGCTACCGGGTCGGCTACGAGGTGCTGAAGAAACCGCGCCGCGTCGCGGACGTGGCGTTGCCCGGTCGCAAGATCGCCGTCTTCGTCGATGGCTGCTTCTGGCACGGTTGCCCAGAACATGCTACGTAAAGCGAAACGCGGAGTTCTGGAGGCAGAAGATCGAGACCAACCGCCAGCGGGACGCGGACACAAACGCGCGGCTTGAGGCCGCCGGTTGGACGGCGCTGCGCTTCTGGTTGCACGAGTCGCCAGCCAAGGCCGCCGCGACGGTCGCCAGCGTGGTCGCCAAGGTCGACGCGAAGAACTGAAAAGGAAGATGACCACCGCATGGACATCGCAAGCGAACAGCAACCTCAGACATATCGCGCTCGCCCCGAGCCAGGGCAACTCGTCGAAGTGCGCCGCCGTCAGTGGGTGGTGGCGGACGTCAATGCCGCCGGACTCGATACCGGTACGCCTCAACACTGCCTGACGTTGTCGTCGATCGACGAGGACGGTCTCGGCGAAGAACTGCAAGTCGTCTGGGAGATCGAGCCGGGCGCTCAGGTCATCGAGCGAGCTGGCCTGCCTTCGGTCACAGGGCAGGACGACTCCGATACGCTCGACGCTTTCCTCGATGCCGTGCGGTGGGGTGCGGCCACCAATGCCGATCGTGGATTTCTCCAAGCCCCGTTCCGTAGCGGCGTCAGCATCGAGGACTTCCAACTCGATCCCCTGGTGCGCGCCATCGACATGGCGCGCGTCAACCTGCTCATTGCCGACGACGTCGGCCTCGGCAAAACCATCGAAGCCGGTCTGGTCATTCAGGAACTGCTGCTGCGGCATCGCGCGCGCGCCGTCCTGATCGTCTGCCCCGCGTCGCTTCAGGAGAAGTGGCGCGTCGAGATGCTGGAGAAGTTCGGCCTCGACTTCCGCGTGGTCGATACCGACTACATCAAGCGACTGCGGCGCGAGCGCGGCATCCACGCCAACCCGTGGACGTCGCATCCGCGCCTCATCACGTCGATGGATTGGGCCAAGAGCGGCGAGGGCTTGCGCGCCATGCGCGACGTGATTCCACCGCACGTCGGCCATCTGCGCAAGTTCGACCTGCTGGTCGTGGACGAAGCCCACAACGTCGCGCCCGCCGCAGGCGCGCACTACGCGCTGGAGAGCCAGCGCACACGCTTCGTCCGCGCCATCGGGCCGCACTTCCAGCATCGCCTGTTCCTGACCGCAACGCCGCACAACGGCTACACCGAGTCGTTCACCTCGCTGCTGGAACTGCTCGACGACCAGCGTTTCGCGCGCAATATCCTCCCCGATGAGAAGCGCCTGAGTCAGGTGATGATCCGTCGCCTGAAAAGCGATCTGGTCGATGCGCAGGGCAACCCTTTGTATGCCCGCCGTACCTTGCAGGCGCTCGAAGTTCCGTACACGGCGGAGGAGCGCGAGATTCATCGCAAGCTGGACGACTACTGCGCCAGCCGCGAAAAGGACGCCGAGAAATCAGGCAACGGCTTCGGCACGGCCTTCGTCAACCGGCTCCTCAAGAAGCGTCTGCTCTCGTCGCCAGCGGCGTTCGCGTCCACGCTCGAAAAGCACGTCGCATCGCTGTCCGAAGCCCGGCCCGCGAAGCCGGACGCGATGGCCGAGCGCATCCTGCACAAGGCCATCCTGAAGGCCGACGAGGACTACGCCGACGACAGCGAAGTCGAGAACGCCCAAGCCGAAGCCATTGAGGAAGCCACGCGCCGCTCAATGCCGCTGACGGCGGAGCAGCAGGCGCTGCTGGACGATTTGCGCGCGTGGGCGCAACGTGCCCGCAATCAGGCCGACTCCAAGGCCAAGGCCATCCTCGACTGGCTCACGGCCAACCTCAAGTCGGATGGCCAGTGGAACAACCGCCGGGTAATCCTGTTCACCGAATACCGCACTACGCATCAGTGGATGCATCAAATTCTCGCCAGCCACGGCTTCGGCGGCGAGCGTCTCGGCCTGCTGCACGGTGGCCTCTCCCAAGAAGAGCGCGAACCCATCAAGGCGGCGTTCCAAGCCTCGCCGCAGGATTCGCCCGTGCGCATCCTGCTCGCCACCGATGCGGCGTCCGAAGGCATCGACTTGCAGAACCACTGCAATCGGCTCATCCACCTGGAGATTCCCTACAACCCCAACGTGATGGAGCAGCGCAACGGGCGTATCGACCGCCACGGCCAGCGTGAGAAGGAAGTGCTGATCTGGCACCCGGTCGATGGCGGCGGTGCGAACGGCACACCGGTCGGTGGCCACGGCGAGGACATCCTGCGTGCCCTGCGCAAGCTGGATTCGATGCGCGCCGACATGGGCAGCGTCAATCCAGTCATCGCGCCGCAGATGTCCGGCCTCATTGAAGGCTCGCTGAAGGACTTGGACACCCGCATGGCCGAGGCGCGGATCGCCCGGGCCAAGAACTTCGTGCGCGCCGAGCGCGAATTGAAGGAGCGGGTCGCCAAACTCCATGAGTGCCTGCTCACCACAAAACAGGACTTCCACCTCACGCCCGACCACGTCCTAATGGCCGTGAAGACCGGCCTCGCGCTGGCGGGCCGTCCGCCGCTGGAACCCGTCGAACTGGCGGGCACACCCTCGGGCACCGTCTTCCGCATGCCCGCGCTATCCGGCTCGTGGGCACGCTGCCTGGAAGGGCTGCGCCACCCGCACACCCAGAAGATACGGCCCATCACCTTCGACCACGCCATCGCCAGTGGCCGCGACGACGTGGTGCTCGTCCATTTGAACCATCGCCTGGTGCAGATGTGCCTACGCCTGCTGCGCGCCGAAATCTGGGCGCAGGACGATGTGAAGAAGCTGCACCGCGTTACCGTCCGCACCGTGCCGGATGCGCTCGTCGATGGCCCCGCCGTGGTCGTCGTCTCGCGGCTGGTCGTCACCGGTGGCAACCATCATCGGCTGCACGAAGAGCTGACGGTCTCGGGTGGCTATCTGCGTGACCAGTCCTTCCGCCGCGAAGAAGGCGTCACCCGTGTCCAGCAATGGCTGGATGAGACAAAGCCCATCACCGCAGCCCCATCCTTGTTCGATGCGCTTCGCACCCGCTTCGATCGCCAGCAGGAAGCCATCCTGAAAGCGGTGGATGCCCGTTCCAAAGAACGTCTCCGCTACCTGACCAACACGCTCCAGACCCGCAAGCAGCAGGAAATCGACGACATCGGCACCGTGCTGGATGAACTGGAGCAGGCCATCCGGTCCGAGTTGAAGAAAGAGCAGCAACCCGAACAGCTCTCGCTCTTCACCGAAGACGAGCGCACGCAGCTCCGGCGCGACATCGCCGCGCTGGAAGCGCGCATCGCACGCATCCCCGATGAACGCCAAATGGAGATACAAGCCATAGAAGCCCGCTACGCCAAACTCGACGACCGCACCTTCCCGGTCGCGGTGATCTTCGTCGTGCCGGAGGGAGGCACGAGATGAGTCGTGGCGTTCGATACCCGTTATCAGACTTCATGCTTGTCGATGATGTCCAGTTGCTGGGCGAACTCACCGACGCGGTTGCATCGACCGGCATACAAGTCACACGCACGACCCAGATTGAGACGTGGAAGACTCAGGTCATGCTCCTGCAACGCTGTGCGTCGGAACTGATACAGAGGTACGGGGCGGCCAAAGACTGGCACCTGATCCTCGAATATGAACTGCCGCGCCGACAGAAGCGCCCCGATGCGATCTTGCTTGCTGATGACGTTATTCTGGTAATCGAGTTCAAGGTCGGAGCCACGTCTCACGACGCATCGTCCCGCTGGCAAGTAGAAGACTATTGCTTGAACTTACGTGACTTCCACGGCGGCAGTTCCGGGCGAGCGATCGTGCCGGTGCTTTGCTCCACTGCCGCGCCAATTGTCACCAGCTCGCCCCCAATTTCGAACTCGCGTGTCGCCCCCATACGGCTCACCAATGCAGACGACCTAGCAAACGTGCTGCTGTCGGCTTACTCGGCGCAACACGATCCTCACGGCGCACCCATCGATGCCGACACCTGGGTCGACGCACCGTATCGTCCCACGCTATCAGTCATCGAGGCAGCTGAGCGCCTTTACGAGAACCACGACGTTCGCGAGATCAGCCACAGCTACGCCAGCAACTTGGATGCTACGACGGACCTGCTGGCGGAGGTAATCAGGGATGCACGTACGCAGAACCGACGTTATGTGTGCTTCGTTACCGGCGTTCCTGGGGCCGGCAAAACGTTGACAGGGCTCAACCTCGTCCACGATCCATCTCTGCGTGCGGAAGGCGGCCCGTCAGGCATCTTCTTGTCCGGCAACGGCCCCCTGGTCAAAGTCGTACGAGAGGCTTTGGTGTTGAGTCAACAGCGCGCGGGGCGTCGGCGCCAGGATAGCGCTCATGAAGTCTCGACCTTCATCCAGAACGTTCACCAGTTCTTGCGCTACCACCGCGAACATCCAACGGCATTGCCGCACGAGCACGTCGTCGTCTTCGACGAGGCCCAACGCGCATGGGATCAGAAACAGATGCTGCGCAAACAAGGGGTGGATCGTTCGGAGGCTGCCGAACTCTTCGACGTGATGGATCGACTGAACGGATGGGCCGTAATCATCGCGCTCGTCGGCGGTGGGCAGGAGATATTTCTCGGCGAGGCAGGTCTGGAGGAATGGGGACGAGCAGTTGCGGTTCGGCCGGATTGGCGAGTCGTCGCCTCTCCCGAAGTCGTCTCCGGAGGGGCCAGCGTATCCGGACACCGCTTGTTTGCTGATGGCATTCCCTCTGGCATTGAGTTCCGACCTGAGCCATTGGCCCACCTTGGTGTCGGAGTCAGGAGCTTTCGCGCGCAACGGCTAGCAGAGTGGGTCGATGCAGTGCTCTCCCTTGATACCGAATGTGCGCGGTCGCTCATGCCGGATTGCCGGGAGTTCCCATTCTATTTCACTCGCGATCTCAAGATCGCCAAGGCATGGTTGCGTGCAAGAAGCGAACCGGACAACGGCCAGCGCTCCGGCTTGATCGCCACGTCGGAGGATCAACGCTTGCGCGCCTATGGTTTGGAGCGATCCAGCGCCTTCCGACTGGATTATTCGTTCGAGAAGTGGTTCTTGATGCCGCCTGCGGACGTCCGGTCGAGTCATGCCCTTGAGGTGGCGGCATCGGAGTTCGAATGCCAAGGGCTTGAGCTCGACTGGGTAGGTCTGTGTTGGGGTGGCGATTTGACACCATTCAAGCCTGGTGCCTGGGAGTACCGCAAGTTCCGCGGCAGTACCTGGCATCAGGTGCGTAGCGACATTGAGCGAACCTATGTACGCAATCGCTACCGCGTACTGCTTACACGCGCACGTCTCGGTATGGTCATCTGGATACCACCGGGCAAAGCCATTGACTCGACCCTTGATCCGGCCAGATTCGACCGAGTTCAAACGTTACTTGAGGCAGCAGGAGTGCCAGAGCTTCGACCAGATTTCAAAAGGGCTCAAGCATGAGCCAAACGAATCATCACCACGAATGGCTCTCGCTGATCGAGATTTCCGGCCCCTTCCTCGCCGTCCCCGTACTGAAGGAAGCCTTCCCGCAAGGGCTGGAAGAACTCGACGCAGCCAAACGCAAGCGGCTGCGGCAGGCCTATGATGAATGGCGTGACGCGCAGGAAACCGACGATCCCCGGCTCGAAGACCTGCACACGGCGTGGATCGACGAGGTGCTGTCACGCGGACTGGAACTCGACGAGGACGGTCGTGGCGACGTACTCAAACGCAAAGACTGGTGCGCCAATCACCTGACCGTCGCGCTGCCGGAACACGGCGTGAGCCTGTCGCCGGACTTCGCCGTCGTCGGCAATGGCGACCAGCCGCTGATGCTCGTCCACGCCTACGGGCCGGACATCGATCTCGATGCCACCCAGAAGCTGGATGGTTGGGCCAGCACACCGGCGGAACGCATGGTGACGCTCTGCCGTGCCAAGGGTTGTCGCCTCGGGCTGGTCACCAACGGCGAACGCTGGATGCTGGTCGATGCGCCGGTGGGCGCGGTCACCACCTTCGCCAGTTGGTATGCACGCATCTGGGGCCAGGAACCCGTCACCCTGCAAGCCTTCGTCCACCTCTTGGGCATCCGGCGCTTCTTCGTGGACGAGTCCGAGCGGCTGCCCGCGCTGCTCGACCGTTCGCTGAAGTTCCAGGACGAAGTGACCGACGCCCTTGGCGAGCAGGTGCGGCGTGCGGTCGAAGTGCTGATCCAGGCGCTCGACAAGGCCGACCAAGACCGCGACCGCGAACTGCTGCGTGACGTGAAGCCCGCCGAGCTCTACGAGGCCGCGCTGACGGTGATGATGCGGCTGGTCTTCCTGCTCTCCGCCGAGGAGCGCGGTCTGCTGCTCCTGGGCGACGAACGCTACGAAGCCAACTACGCGCTCTCGACCCTGCGCATGCAACTGCGCGCCGAATCGGATGAGATTCTGGAGCGCCGCTGGGATGCGTGGTCGCGCCTGCTGGCCGTGTTCCGCGCCGTGTATGGCGGCATCGAGCACGAAAACCTGCGCCTGCCCGCGCTGGGCGGCTCGTTGTTCGACCCGGATCGCTTCCCCTTCCTCGAAGGCCGCGCGAAGGGTTCCGATTGGCGCATTGATGTCGCCAAACCGCTGCCCATCGACAACCGCACCGTCCTGTTGTTGCTCGAAGCCATCCAGCAATTCCAGGGGCGCACGCTGTCCTACCGGGCGCTGGAAGTGGAGCAGATCGGCTACGTCTATGAGGGCTTGCTGGAGCGCACTGTCAAGCGCACCTTGGATGTCACGCTGGAACTCGACGCCACCAAGAGCGCGCACTCGCCGTGGGTTACGCTGGCCGAACTCGAATCCGCGCGACTGGATGGCACCGAGCGCTTGACTGAACTGCTCCAGCAGCGCTCTGGCAGCTCCGCCAGCCGCGTGCGCAACGATCTGGCCCGCACCGTGGACGATGCGCTTGCTGACCGCCTGCTGACGGCTTGCCACGGCGACACGGCACTGCGCGACCGCATCAAACCCTTCGGCCATCTGGTGCGCACCGACCCGTGGGGCTACCCGCTGGTCTATCCCACTGGTGCCTTCATCGTCACCACCGGCTCCGACCGGCGTGAAACCGGCACCCACTACACGCCGAAGTCGCTCACCGAGGCCATCGTCACCGAGACGCTCACGCCCGTCGCCTACGTCGGCCCCGCGCAGGGCACACCGCGCGCGGATTGGGTACTGAAATCACCCGCCGAACTGCTCGACCTAAAGATCTGCGACCCGGCGATGGGTTCGGGCGCATTCCTGGTGCAAGCCTGCCGCTGGTTGGCCGACCGTTTGGTGGAATCGTGGACACAGGCCGAGAAGCAGGGGCACACGGTCGGTATCGACGGGCGTGTGATGACCGCAGACGCCAGCATCGAGCCGCTGCCGCGTGACACCGAGGCGCGCACCATCGTCGCCCGACGTCTCATCGCCGAACGCTGCCTCTACGGCGTCGACCTGAATCCGCTCGCAGTCGAGTTGGCCAAGCTCTCCATCTGGCTGGTGACGCTGGCCAAGGGTCGCCCCTTCGGCTTCCTCGATCACAACCTGCGCTGTGGCGACAGCCTGCTCGGCATCCACCGGCTGGATCAGCTCACCCAGCTTTCGATGAACCCCACGGGTCAAGGGCAACTGCGCCTGTTCGGCCAGAACATCGAACAGGCCGTGCGCGAGGCCATCGAACTGCGACAACAGCTGCGCGAAATGCCCATTCGCGACATTCGAGATGTGGAGGCGATGGCGCATCTGGACGCCGACGCGCGCCGCAGGCTGGCAGCGCCGGAAAGCATCGCTGATGCATTTATCGGGGAAATGTTGGCTTTAGGCGGTAACGCGACCGCAATCGAAAGCGCGGCCACGATACTAACCATCCAAGCCGGTCAAGCGGTGGCGGGCGACCGCAACGCCCTCGATGCCATCTTGAAGCGTGCGGGGGAAACTTTGAGCGTCGATCTGCCGCTGGGCAAGCCCACTCGCACCCCATTCCATTGGCCGTTGGAGTTCCCTGAAGTATTCGCCAGAACATCATCCGGGTTCGATGCTTTGGTCGGCAATCCGCCATTCCTCGGCAACCGTCTGTGGAAAGGCGCGCTGGGCGATAGATTGCAGTGGCAATGTCAGATGGTGCTTGGCGCGTCGCCGGGCAAGATCGACCTTTGTGTCGTTTTCCATCGACGGGCAGTCGACCTGCTTCGACCCGATGGCTGCTATGGGATGCTGGCGACCAGCAACATCGCGGAAGGCAGCGCGATAGAGGTCGGCTTGGGCGTCATCGTCCAGAACGGTGACATCCATTTCGCCAGAAAAGGGATGCCGTGGCCGGGTGCGGCGTCGGTCGTCGTCGCCATAGTCGGCTTCTACAAGGGCGAGTGGCAGGCCGACTGCGATGCCGATGGACGAAGCTGCCCGCGCATTGGGCCGAGGCTGGAACCGGAGGCGGCGGACGTCTGGGCGCCGCAGGCCTTGACCGACGCTCCTTTTGCTTTCGAGGGCGTAAACAACAGCAAGGGACTGGCCTTCGTCATTACTCCGACCAGCCCGTGGTTCGACCGGCTCAAGAACGAGCCTGGCAGTCTGCTGCGGCCCTACATCACCGGCGACGACATCACCAGTTCGGCGCTGAATCGAATCGAACGATGGGCGCTCGATATCGGTGATTTGGGATTGGATGAGATCGCTCACAGATGGCCCGTGGCGCATCGCTTCATCGTCGAGGAAGTGCAGCCGACCCGCACGGTCGCGGCGCTCAAGAGCTACAAGGGACTGATCGACCGCTGGTGGCAGTTCTGGAACAACAGAGTCGCGCTATTAGCCAAGCTCCGCGTTCGTGAAACATGTATCGCCTATTCGAAACATACAAAGCATCCGTTCGGGATGATCGTTCCCACGAACTGGATTTACATAAACAGCGTTCTGCTCATTGCAATACAGCGAGGCGATGAGCCAGCGATTACTTTGAGCTCACTCTTCCGTGTCTGGCTTGAGAGTTTCTCCAGCCGGCACCTCAGCAACGTCTTCCGGCTTTCGATCAGCGAGTCGGTTGCCAAGTATCCGGTTCCAGAACGAAGCGTGGCATCGGCTGGCGTGGAAGCGGCAACGCAGTTCAACCGTCTCGCGGTCGAGTTCAGTTCGGCACACAGTTCTGGCTTGACTGACGTAATGAACGCCATCCATTCACCGAACAACTCCGATGCAACCATCGCTGAATTGCGGCGTCTGCTGTCCAGCATCGACGCCGAAGTCGCAGCCGCCTACGGCTGGAGCGATGTGGACGTGACCTATGACTTCCGTGAGTTCGACGGCGGCTCCGCGAACGACAAATGGCGGTGGGCGTTGTCCGCCGATTCCACGGCAACGCTGTTGGACAGGCTCGTGACGCTCAACCGTGAACGCTTCGAGGCAGCGGCTAAAGCCAACGGTGGTGCGCAAACGCCGTCCAGCAAACGCCACCGTACTAGCACCGACGTTCCGCAACCATCGCTCGACTTCGGCACCTTACCCACCAATGAAGGCCAATACCTCAAAGCCGCCGATCCACGCCCCGACTACCGCGCCGGCCCCGCCCACGCCATCGTCGAACACCTGAAAGCCCACCCCGGCTGGCACGCCAAGTCCGACATTCTCGCTGCCACTGATATCACGGATGGCCAGTGGAACACCGCCATCAGCGAGCTGACCTCCAGCGGCAAAGTCGAACGCCAAGGCGAGCGGCGCGGAACCCGATACCGACTGATCGAATAGCAAGGAGCGACCCGTATGCCGTGGAGTCCAGGACAACTCGTTCGCCATATCGATGATCCAGCCAAGATCGGCACGGTCACGGATCAAACTCGGGCGCGCGCATCTGGCCAGCAGTATCGCGTGAACTGGAACGGCCGGCTGGATTGGCACTACGAGGAGGAGTTGGTCGCGGCCGATGCGGGTGGCGACGATCCTCTGGAATTGATCCGTGAAGGGCGTTACGGACGCGTGGATGACCTGCGCCAGTTGCTGACGCACATCCATCTGGCCGGGCGGCTGTCGAACGTCGTCTATGCGATGGGTCTGACCCAGACCGACTTCTACCCGCATCAATACAAGCCGTTGCTCACCCTGCTGGACTCGCCCATCAATGGCCTGCTGATCGCTGACGAGGTGGGTCTGGGCAAGACGATCGAGGCGGGACTGATCTGGACTGAACTGCGTGCCCGCTACGACATGCGCCGCCTATTGGTGGTGTGCCCCGCCATGCTGCGGGAGAAGTGGCGGTTCGAGCTTTCGTCTCGCTTCGGTCTAGATGCCCGTGTCGTCGATGCGGAAACGTTGCGACAAGAACTGAGTTCGACCGAACACCGGGAACGCGCGTGGATCGTCAGCTACCAAGGCATCCGCGTTCCGAGTGATTGGGACGCCAACGAGAGCGACAACCCCAAGCGATCGGTTCGCGCCCGGCTCGCCGACTTGCTCTACCAGCACGCCGATCAAGAACCCCTGCTGGACTTGGTGATCTTCGATGAAGCGCACTACATGCGCAACGAAGAAACGGGCGCATGGCGGACGGGCAGCTTGCTGAGGGATGTCAGCACACACCAGTTGATGCTTTCGGCGACGCCGATCAATCTCGGTTCGGATGACTTGTTCAATGTGTTGCGGCTACTCGACCCGGATCATTTCGAATATCCGGAGGACTTCCGAAACGTCGTCCTCGCCAATCGTCCGGTGATCGCCGCGAGCGACGTCGTGCGTGATCCGACGAGCGATGCCGACCAGATTATGGCGGCGATACGCGAAATCGAGTCGTCACGATGGTTCGAGCGATCCAAGCGCGTCGATCGCTTGATCGAGGAAGCGGAGGCGATCGAGGACTGGACGAACGACAGGCGTATCGACATCGCCGCGAAACTCGAACGGCTCAACTTGCTCGCGCACATCGTCAGCCGCACGCGCAAACGGGAGGTGCAGTCCGACCGCGTGTTGCGTGACGTCACGGTGTTCGAGGCGGAAATGTCGCCCGTGGAGCGGGAGCTTTATCAGGCGATCACCGACGGAACGCGGGAGTATGCACTGGCCAATGGCATCGAGCACGGTTTCCTGCTCTCCACGCCGCAACGCATGGTTGCGTCCAGTCCGGCCGCCTTGCTGCGGACGTGGCGCGACGACGGCCTCGACGCCGACGCCCTCGCGGCGGCGATGGACGAAATCGACGAAGACGAGGAACAGCTGGCCGAACGGACATCTGGCCTCAAACAGTGGCTGGCGAGCAGAACACTGCCCCAGTTCGGCTTCGGCGACCTGAGCAGGAACGACTCGAAATTCGCCGAGCTTTCCAAGGCGTTCAAGCGATTCATGACCGAGGATCGAGACGCCAAGGCCATCGTGTTCACCACCTTTCGCGGCACGGCGCGCTATCTCGTCGAGCGGCTTTCCGCCGAAAACGTGGAGGCCGGGTTGCTGATGGGTGGGGCGGAGTTCGACAAGGAAGCCGTGGTGTCTGGTTTCCGCGAGGACAGGAACTGCCGCGTGTTGGTCTGCACGGACGTGGCCGCCGAAGGCGTGGATTTGCAGTTCTGCCGCCTCGTCGTCAACTACGATCTGCCATGGAACCCGATGCGCATCGAGCAGCGGATCGGTCGTATCGATCGCATCGGTCAACAATCCAAGCGCATCTTGGTGTGGAACTTCGTCCACAAGGACACGATCGATGCACTCATCATTGCGAGGCTGGCCAAGCGCATCGGTGTTTTCGAGAGCACTTTGGGGGAAACGGAGGAAATCCTCGGTCAAGTGCGCAAGCTCGAAGACGTCTTGTTGTCGAAGCATCTGACCACCGACGAAGAAGCGCGCTTGATCGAGGAAGTGGCGCTGGCGATCGAGAACGCCAAACGCAAACAGGAAGAGCTGGAGCGAGAGGCGATCCAACTGGTGGCACACGGTCAGCAACTGCTGGCGCAGATCGAAGCCGCGCGCGGCGATGGAAAGATCGTCACCCGGCACGATCTGATTCGTTACGTCGATGGGTGCCTCAGAAACGTTCCCGGTTGTCGGATCAATGCTGCGCACGGTGATGCCGACACGTTCGACATCGGCTTGAGCCCTGGCTTTGCTGCGGAACTGGACGAGTTCGTGAGGCGGGAGAATCTGGTCGGGAAGACGGGTCTTGCCTCCGGCCAGACGAAGCGTTGCCGCTTCACCGACAGGATCACCGACAAGCCGAAACCCGGCGAGGAGATCGTCCATCGCTTCCATCCGATCGTTCGCTTCCTGTCGCGCAATGCCGACGGGTCGGCGGATCGCTTTCCGCTCTACGCCGCCAGAGTCGCTGCCGAAGGCATCGAGGCGGGCCGATATGCGCTGATGACTCGGCTGGCGAGCTTTTCCGGCGTGAAGGAAGAAGAACACCTCTTGGTCGCTGCCGTCCCTCTCGACGGTGAGCCATCCCTCGACGACCGGGTGGCGGAAGCCTTGCTCGACTCGGTCAGGAAGTCGGGGAACGACTGGCCGACGGTGGCGGTGGATGTCCTTGCGGATGCCGGGGTAGCCGCCGCAGAGCGGAGCGAGGAAATGCTCAGGGATCGGTACAAGGCGATCAAGGATGAGAAATGGCGCGAGAACAGAGACCGCGCCGACGTGCTTTCCCAACTATTGGATGACCACATCCGAAAGAAACGCGAGGGGTTCGAGAAACGGATCAGCAATCACGAATACGCTGCATCGCTATATGGAAGTAGCCCGGATGGCAAGCGGCGCAAGGGCTTGGCGAATGCCGAACGCAAGAAGATGGAGGATTTTCTGGCCCGGATGGAAACCCGTCGGGCGACGCTGGAGCGCAAAAGTCAGGCCTTTTCGGCCGAGACGCGCGACATCTGCGTCTTGCTCGTGGACGTGGTGCGGGCGGGAGGTCGTCCATGAAGAGTTGGAAAGATCAGCTGCGGGATCTCAAGAACGGACTGCGTGGGTCGGGACGCGGCAAGGAACGAGGTGATGAACCGCCCAAGATCGACTTCGATCCACCGCCAGCGTGGCTGGCTGGTGGTCAGCCGACTCCGAAGAAGCCGCCAGCACGGAATCCCGTTCCGAAACCGGCCGCTCCGGTCGCCACAGTCGTAGCCCCAGCCACCAAGCCGCCGCCACCCCCAGCGGTTCCAACCCCACCGCCATTCAAACCCCGCATCGACGACGGATGTGTGCTGAACATGCCGGCGTGGAGCGACGTCGGCAGATCGTTGCAGCATCCCGAGCATCGCAGTGAACGCTCGGCACCGATGGTTGTCAGGGTCGGCGTCGATTTTGGAACCGCTTTCACGAAGGTGGCGATTCGCGCAGGTGTCGATCTGGTGCCTGTCGAATGGTCTGCCGTCACGGGAGACGATTCGGAAACGGGGCGCTACGTGGTTCCCGGTTTCGTCGTGCGTGCGCCAGATGGCGAATTCTGCTGGCGGCGTCTCACCGAAGCCGATGTTCGAGGGAACCTCAAGCTCCCGGTCATCGAGATGGTCGGGACGGATGAATGCCCAATAGCCACCGTGGCATATCTGGCGTTGGTCATCCGCTACGCGAGGGCGTTCTTGTACCGGAACGCGGAAATTGGACGCAAACTCGTGGGGCGTTCGCTGCGCTGGGAGCTGAACATCGGCTGCCCCACCGAGCCACACGAGAACCCGAAGGTCGTCGATGTATTCCGGCGCATCGCCCGAACTGCGTGGCTGTTGGCGGCGGAAGATCGGCTCGCAGAGCAGGACGTCCTGGCTGCATGGTCTTTGGCCGATTCTGCAATAGACCTCGAAGCAGAACCGGGTGTCGTGCCGGAGTTCGTCGCCCAAATCGCGGGATATCTGGGGTCGCCGCAGGTGAAGGAAGGTCTGCACGCGCTGATCGACGTCGGTGCGGCCACCCTAGACGTGGCGACGTTCAACGTCGTTTTGCGAAATGATCGGGCATCTCCGCCGCGCATACCCATCTTCTTTTCTGCGGTTCGCCCCCTCGGAACACACTATCTACGTCACAACCGTCATTCCAGACTCGGCCTCGATCTTTCGTGGGACGATGCAGCACCCGTCGAATCGTCCGATGACTTCGGGCAACGAAGTGGCGAGCCTCTGGACGAGGTCGTCAAAGTCGATAAGGACTTCGTGGAACAAGTCGTCCGCTGCATCGTCGGCGTCATCGATGGAACGCGCACCAGCGCACGGGGAGACCCGCGAAGTGCGGCTTGGCGAGAGGGTTTGCCGATATTCGTCACTGGTGGTGGGGCGAATTGCGTCTTGTATCGCCAAGCCATCGGGGTAGCGCAAAAGGAATTGAGTTTGCGCGTGGATCGGCGGCCGGATTCTTCGACGCATTTCCGACTCATCGAATTGAACCCAACTTCCGGCAATGCACGACAAATCGAGGCGGGCGACAGGCTGACCGTGGCACTCGGGCTGACGGAGGATGCCGAAAACGTCGCTCGCGTCGTCCCACACCGGGACATCGAGCCGATCACATATGGCACGCAGGAACGTGTCGATCACACGGAACTGTATGGAGACCGATGATGAAAAATGATTCGAATGCCGGCACGGCTTTCGTTCCTAACGCATGGATCGCCGTCGACCACGGTCTCGGCACCGATTGCAGGCTCGCGCCCTATACGTTGGTCTTGAAGGGTGATCGTTCCCTGTATCAAGCCATCGCCGAGGACGATTGGGTGCTCGTGCTGAACCCTGCCGGAGAGATCGTGCGTGCCGGGCGCGTGTTGCAGCTCCGCTCCGACCTCGAAACGACCACGGTCTTCTTCGACCGGCTGTCCGTCGCCGATACGCCAGTGCCGGTCGCCAGCGTTTCGTTGGCTCCGCCGTCGTCGGGCAACGTCGGGCGCATCCAGTGGGACGAGTTCGTCGCGGCCCTGTCTTCGGCGCTGCATCAGACCGTGGGTGGCGTGCCGCCGGTCGAGGATCGGGCCTACATCCGCGAGCTGCTGCAACTGGCCGTGGTAGATGATCTACTCGGCCCGGCGGGTGGCCCGCACGAACGCATCGTGGACATGAGCGTGCGAGACCGCTATCTGGTTGGCAAACTGGCACCGCGCGATGATGCCCAGGGCGGCATCGAAGGACTGGAAGGTCCGCTGGCCGAAGAGGATGTCGAGGAGCCTACCGACCCCATCGTGCCCGGCCAGCACGAACCCGGTGCCGAATTCGGCACGGCGACTGGGCGGGTGGAACCGGAATCGGATTCCTCCGACGAGATCGACGCCGCCAGTAATCAATCGCTGGTGCCCAGCAGCTTCGGCATGACCTTCTGCGTGGATGGCGATGCCGAGCGCATCGAGGTCGAGGCGCGTTGGGGCAGTTACGAGCGCGTGCCCAACGAAGAACACGAGCTGATGCGGCCCAATGGACAGAAGGCCAAGGTCTGGCGGCGCATTCCCTGCGGCGGGAAGCTGGTGCTGCCGCTCGCCGAGGGTGTGATTCCCCATCAGGCACCGGACGCGAACCGTCCAGCAGTGCGGATTCAAGGCTCCATCCGCGGCAAGAACGCCAACGGCGACCGCTTGGTGACGCTGTTCTTGATCAACACGCAGGAAGAACCCGACACCAACCGCGACACGGCATGGTTGTTCCAGCCGGAACTGATCGTGCGCGCGGAAGCAGAAGCATCCAAGCGCGCCATCTTCCGCCGCCGCCCGGTTCTGGACGCCGACGGGAACGACCCGGAGCGTGAGTCGCTGGAGATGATCTATCGCAATCGCGTGGAGTTCGCGGTCGGGCACGGTGTCGCCGTCCATGCCGAGACGGCGGACGACGTGACGCTGGCCACCGAAGTGCGCACCACCGTCTTGCCGCAATACGAAGTGCAGGTCACGGAGACGCCGGGTCTCGACCCTGCCGACCGTCCGGCAATGAAGCAGATGGTGGAAAGCGGCCTGCTCGACATGCAGCGGCTCGCCACCTTGGGAGTGGACGAGTTGGTCGATGCCCTAAACGTGCTGACGAAGGACTACGCAGCTTGGATCGCCGAGCAGCGCGGGCGCATCGGCAAGGACGTGATCGGATACGACACATCGGCGGTACAGGCGTTGGATCGGTGTCAGGAAATCCAGAAGCGTCTACAGCAGGGCATCGACACGCTAAAGAGCGATGAAAAGGCATTGGCGGCTTTCCGCTTCGCCAACAAGGCGATGGCGATCCAGCGTGTGCGCAGCCAGTACGCGCTCGAAGTACGGCGAGGCCGGGTCGTCTCCGTAGATCAGTTCGACCTGCCGAAGAACCGTAGCTGGCGTCCTTTCCAGTTGGCGTTCCTGCTGCTGTCGATTCCATCGCTGGCCGACCCCATGCATCCGGATCGCGTGCAACCGATGGAAGCCCATGCCGATCTGCTGTGGTTCCCCACCGGTGGTGGCAAGACCGAGGCCTACCTGGGCGTGGCGGCGTTCACCATGGCGATCCGACGTCTGCAAGGCAAGCTCGGTGGCTACGACGCCTCTCGTGGTCTGGCCGTGATCATGCGCTACACGCTGCGCCTGCTGACCTTGCAGCAATTCCAGCGCGCCACCGCATTGATCTGCTCGATGGAAAAACTCCGGCGGGATGCTCTCGTTCAAGGTGATGAGTCGCTCGGCAAGGAGCCTTTCACCATCGGCCTTTGGGTCGGCAACAAGGTGACGCCGGGGACGACCGAGGAAAGTCACTACGCCATTCAAGCTCTGCGTGATTCGGGAAAGAACAAAGCAGGACGTACTTCACCACTTCAGCTCACCAGTTGTCCTTGGTGTGGCTCTGCGATTGATCCTGGGAAAGACGTCGTCGTCGACAAGGATCGCGGTAGGACGATCGTGTACTGCGGCGACAAGAAAAGCAGTTGCACGTTCTCTCGTGGCAGGTCGAGCAGTTCGCCGTATCCGGGCATTCCGGTGCTGACGGTGGACGAGGAGATCTACCACCGCCCCCCGACGATGATGATCGCCACCGTGGACAAGTTCGCCATGATGGCGTGGCGCGGGCAGGTGCGCACACTGTTCGGTCGGGTGAGTCAGGAATGCGAGCGCCACGGTTTGCTATGGCCTGACTGCGAATGCAATACCGGACACCGGGCGACCAAGGGGTTGCCAGCTGCAGCCGTGAGGCCCGTTCCCCCCATTCGACCGCCCGACCTGATCATCCAGGACGAGTTCCACCTTATCAGCGGGCCGCTGGGCACGATGGTCGGTCTGTACGAGTCCGCCGTCGATGAACTGTGCGGATGGTCGCTAGATGGAAAGACGGTCAAGCCGAAGATCGTCGCCTCCACGGCGACGGTGCGCAAAGCCAAGGAGCAGGTGAACAACGTGTTCATGCGGCGCGTGTCGGTGTTCCCACCGCATGGCTTGGACGTGGAGGACAACTACTTCTCGGTGCAGCGTCCGATCGAAGAGCGACCCGGACGGCGCTATCTGGGCGTGTGTTCTCCGGGCAGCTCGCGGCCCGCGATGTTGATCCGCGTCTATACCGCCTTCCTCACCGCCGCCCAAGCCCTGTTCGATCGCTTCGGCGAGCCCGCCGACCCGTACATGACGATGGTCGGCTACTTCAATTCGCTGCGCGAGTTGGGCGGGATGCGGCGCTTGGCAGAGGACGATGTGCAGACGCGTTCCTACCGTGTGCAGATGAGCATGGTCGAACGGCCCGCGCTCGCTCAGCGCAGCGTCAACAACATCCGCGAGCTAACCTCGCGCGTCTCCAGTCAGGACATCCCGAAATACCTCGACGATCTGGAGGTCAAGTTCAAGGCCACGTTCGACGCGGCCACCGGGAAGTACGTGACGAAATGGAACGAGGGCGACACCCGCGCCATCGACGTGGTGCTGGCGACCAACATGCTGTCGGTCGGTGTGGACGTGAACCGGCTCGGCCTAATGGCGGTGAACGGCCAGCCCAAGGGCACGGCAGAATACATCCAAGCCACCAGCCGCGTGGGCCGTTCCTTCCCCGGCTTGGTTTGCACGGTGCTCACATGGGCACGCCCGCGCGACCTCTCGCACTACGAGACTTTCGAGCATTACCACGCGACCTTCTACAAGCATGTGGAAGCGCAGTCGGTGACGCCGTTCTCGCCGCGCGCGATGGATCGCGGCCTGACCGGTGCCTTGCTCTCCCTGATGCGTCTGGAGAACGAAACCTTCAGCCCGAACGTGGGCGCGGGCGAGCTGGACAAGCCCGACAAGCCCGAGATCACCGAGGCCATCGACGTGCTGGTGAGGCGGGCTTGGAACGTCAGCGAGACGACCACCATCAAAAATCTGGCCGAGCGTGAATTGAAGGAGCGCGCGGACGAATGGGCGAAGGAGGTGAGCGTGCCCGGCCGCACACTGGCTTATGAAAAGCGCGGCGCACAGGCGGCGACGATGGTTGGCCTGGTCAAGTCGCCGGGTATCCATGCGTGGGACAACTGGACGGTTCCGATGTCGATGCGCGAGGTGGAGCCGGGCGTGCGCCTGATCATGAACACGGGGCACATATCGGACGACCACGGGTGGAAGCCGCGCCCGGTGCCCAAGGACGAGGACTGACCATGACCACCAACAAGACACCCGTCGGCGAAGTCCGCCCCAGTCAACTGCTCTGGACATACGGGCCGGGAGCGCTGATCGACCTGCCGAGCCTCTCGGTGGTGACACTGGGCATCGACCAGTGGGAGAAGGATCGTTGCCAGCCCATCGCCGAGCCGCGCCTGCTCACCGCCGTGCGCAAGGTTCTCGGGGCGCAGGTGGAGAACCTGCGTGTGCCGCCATTCCAGAAGAGTGAACTCGTCGATCCGTGGTCGGCGGAGGCTAACATCGGTGTCCCCGTGCGCCCGTTTCCGCGCTGGATGCGCTGCGTAAAGTGCGGTCTGCTGTCTCCTTTCGACGCGGGGCTGTTCGAGATCAAGGAAAACCGCTTCCGCCCGGAACGAACTCGCTTCGTCCACAAGGGATGCCGTGGCTCCAAGGGCGACCAGCCTGCGAAAGACGCCGATGCCGTTCCGGCGCGTTTCCTCTTGGCTTGCCGCGACGGTCACCTCGACGATTTCCCTTGGCATTATTTCGTCCACAGTGGCAACAGCTCGTGCAAGGGAACGCTGCGCTTCTTCGAGAGCGGGGCTTCGTTGCAGACCGAGAATCTGTGGGTGAAGTGCGATGCCTGCGGCGCATCGCGCAGTATGGCCCACGCCTTCGGCGAGGCCGGGAAGGAAAACTTGCCGAGCTGCCGAGGTAGGCATCCCCAACTCGATCATTTCGACGACGAGTGCAACGAAGTGGCGCGGGCAGTCCTGCTTGGTTCGACAAACAGTTGGTTTCCGATCACGCTGTCGGCGCTTGCCATCCCTCAGGCCCAAGACCCTCTCGGCCAACTGATTCAGGATGGCTGGGAGTTCTTCGACGACTTGGATTCAGAAGCCGCTGTCGCGGTGACGGTGAAAACCTTGAAGAAGACCGGAGCCTTGCCGGGCATCGACAAGTACGCGGCGTCGGACATCTGGGCGGCCATTGAGGCTTACCGCAACGGCCGCGGTCAGGACACGATCGGGGAAGCTGACATCAAGGGACCGGAGTGGGATGTGCTGACAGCGGCCAACCCGCCCGCCGATTACCCGCACTTCATGAGCAAGAAGGTGGGCACACCCACAGGCTTCGAGAACCGGGTCGCCAGAGTGTTGTTGCTGGAGCGGCTGCGCGAGGTCAATGCCTTGTTGGGCTTCACTCGTGTGGAAGCGCCCGAGGAATCGAGCGACCCGAGCGAGCGCCCGCAGATGGCAAGCCTCGCGCGCCGCAAGGCGGATTGGGTGCCCGCGAATCAGGTTCACGGCGAGGGTATCTTCATCCAGTTCGATGAAGCGGCACTGCGGGCGTGGGAGGCGCAGGATGGCGTAAAGCGCGTGGACGGAATGCTAAAGGCCGGTCATGGCGGATGGCGCAATTCGCGCCACCTGAATCCGAACGAGGGCTACCCTTGCATCCGCTACGCCATGCTCCACACGCTCTCGCACCTGCTCATCCGAGAACTGGCGCTGGAATGCGGCTACAACGCGGCGAGCATCCGCGAACGCATCTACGCCGACGTGTCGAGCACGAATCCGCAGGCGGGCATCCTCATCTACACGGCGGCCGCTGATTCCGATGGGACGTTGGGTGGCCTCGTCGATCTCGGCAAGCCTGAGAACCTCGGTCGGCTGCTCCGGCAGACGCTAAACCGGTCGAAGATCTGTTCATCCGACCCGCTGTGTTCGGAACACGATCCGAGTAAAGACCGTTCTTTGCACGCGGCGGCCTGCCATGCGTGCAGTCTGGTCGCAGAAACCTCGTGCGAACGGGGCAACCGATACCTCGACAGATCGTTGCTGGTGCAGACCCTCGACCGAGGCGATGCTGCATTTTTCGCGGGGCTGTGACATGGAAAGGTTGCTGGAAGCCGTCACAGCCGTGGTCTGTCTCGTGTCGCCGGAGAAGGTACGGGCGCTGGCGAACGCGATTCGGAAAATCGAAGGCACGAGGGCGATCGCCACCCTGTCGGATGTCGTCGGGACGGCTGCGGCCAAAACCGTCGTCGAACGGCTCGTCGAGGCATGGCGTGCCACGTCGGTCGATTCCGGTGAGCTGGCCTCGATGCTGATCGCCGCAGGCCATGCCTTCGAGAACGTATCGAAGCACCAGTCCACGGAACTCGTGTGGACGGGGCCGACGACGCCCTTCGTCTCTGCTCGCCGAACGGAACAGGCAATGCTGCAAGTCATCGGCGCGGCCAAGCACAGTCTATTTATTACCAGCTTCGTTGCTTACGACGTTTCGACCATCGTGAGGGCATTGAACAATGCCGTCACACAAGGAGTAAATGTCTCAATGCTGCTCGAACTGCCTCAGGACCAGGGCGGCAGCATAACTTTCGACGTGTTTCGCAAGATGCGTTCGTTGGTCCCTTCCGCAGAACTCTATGCCTGGTGCGAGCGTTCCGCCGAGTTCGCCAACGGGCGGGTTCATGCAAAGCTCGTTGTCGCCGATGGACAGATGTGCTTTGTGACGAGCGCCAACCTTACGAGTCACGCCATGGAGCAGAACATTGAAGCTGGCGTTCTTCTCACCGGCGGTCACGTGCCAGCATTGATTCACGCACATTTGCAGGCATTAGTTGATACCAAGACAGTACGTCTAGTGAGTTCGTGAAAAATTTGGACCCTTGAGTCGCCAGGAGCTGCACTCAACTCCCGCCATCTGTTATGGAGTACCACTATCATCGGGGCTCAGATCGGTGTCCTCGCGGACGATATCTTGACCTAATGCAAAAACCGTTCGCCATACCCGCATCGCATCTCCGTCCCTTGAGAACCGGACGCTCGCTTGCGGGCAGACCGGCACTGCAATCGTCATCTGCCAGCGCCATTCCGCTGACGAACTCGAACACAGCACGCTCCTTTGGGAAGAGCAAATCTGTTCTTACCGAGCTACTTAGCGCATGGTCCCTGTCAGCGCTCGACGATCAATCAGGTTTCAGCGTGCCACGCATATCGATGCAGAGGCTTGTTGTTTTGCTCGGTGTTCCTCGCAAGGGCACACGTGTGTCCGTATTGCCTCCCTTCTCACTGCTGGATAAGTACTCCGGTCACAGGCGGGTTAATTGAGCATGCAAACCGCAATCCAGACTCTAATCGTGGCTGCCGTCCGGTGTTCGAACTGAGTCTCGCACTCAGGCGCAAATGCCACTCAATTGCATCTGTGAAGGGTCCTCAAAGTCTGTCCGGGGGCCGACACGGCAAAAAATCTTGGGGTTTTGAACGTAATCCGCGTTTTTGACGGCGTTACGCCTGCAGTTTGGTCCCCTCTTGCTGCGCGGATAGTGCAGGCTGTCGGAAATCCCCAAGGAGCCGATCCATGCCTCATTCACCACTAGCCGAACCACTGTGTCCACCCCTTCCGGGGATCGGTAGACCTGCTATCGAGCAGCTTGCACCACCCACGGACCATTGCCGTGAATGCTTGCCCAAAGGTGAGCATTGCATTCGATTCTGCCTCGGAGCGAGGAAGCCATGACATCTCCGAAGCCACCATCCACTGCAAGAGCGACTGAGATCGAAGGAGTGGTCCTCTACCGCTTAGCCCCTAGCGAGCAGCAGCCCCTGTGCGGCGGCACATGCTTGGACATTTCTCGCGTACTTGAGGCGTGGCGGCGCCCACTCATAACGGCACTCGTTCTATTTCTAGGTGCAGACGATCAAGCGGCGATTCGATTCGGCGCGACGTTTGCCTATTTCCCAATTGTTCCAACCATCGACACGCCACCCTTCCCTTCGCTTGACTGCTTCCTTGATGAACTGCCGGCCATCAACGCCTGGCTGCAGGAATGGAGTTTGAATGCAGACCGCACGCCTGACCTATGCCCGGCCTGGGCGCTACGCCATGGCATAGAACAGGGTCATGTCCGGTTCCTGGCGAGGGCAATGACAAAATCGGTCGCCATGTCACGGGACCAGATCCTAACTATTGAGTCCCTCGTTGGTCGAACCGGCGAACTGAGAATCCCTCCCAAGGAGGCGCTCTCGCCGAATTCCACGAGCCTTTCGGCTCGAGATGTCGTGGTAGTGAATAGCGTAGTGGAGCATCAGGTTGCCGTCTCAACCTCGGGAGATGTATTCCATATACCGACAAGCATCATGCCTAGAGCGGCAAGCGCAGGGGCAAAAATCGAGATCGCCGCGGCCTCGACTCGACGCGTATCCGCACAGATTGTTCGGGCCATACGAGTGGAAAAGGAGTAACCCCATCGTGAATACCGAATACGACGATGTCGCCGTTCCTGCAACCTTCCGGATGATCAACGGCGAGATCGCAATGACATACCGTGAATGCATGGCACACTGAACCGCCCCGGCTTTCGTGGAGGCTGTTTGGTTTAAGTCACACGGTTTCAGCGACCTTGGCTTCTGCGAGTCGCCGGTAGTAGTTTGCCTCAGCCTCGGCCGGCGGGATATAGCCGATCGATCCGAGGAGGCGTTGGGTGTTGAACCACGACACCCATTCCAGCGTCGCCAGTTCCACCGCCGCCTTCGTCTTCCAGGGGCCACGGCGGTGGATCAGTTCGGCCTTGTAGAGCCCGTTGATGGTCTCGGCCAGCGCGTTGTCATAGCTGTCTCCTCGGCTGCCAACGGACGGCTCGATGCCCGCTTCGGCGAGCCGCTCGCTGTAGCGAATCGACACGTACTGCGAACCCCGATCGCTGTGATGGATCAGCGTGCCGTCACGCTCCGGCTGGCGTGCGTACAGCGCCTGCTCCAGCGCATCGAGTACGAAGTCCGTCCGCATCGAGTCGCTGACCCGCCAGCCCACGATGCGGCGGGCGAACACGTCGATGACGAAGGCCACGTACAGCCAGCCCTGCCAGGTCGAAACGTAGGTGAAGTCCGACACCCACAGCTGGTTCGGCCGTTCGGCGCGGAACTGCCGGTTCACCTTGTCCTGTGGGCACGGCACGTTGCGATCACTGATCGTCGTTCGCACCGCTTTTCCGCGCATCACGCCGCGCAGGCCCTGCTGGCGCATCAGTCGCTCGACCGTGCATCGAGCCACCGTGATGCCCTCACGGCCGAGCTGTCGCCACACTTTGTTGGTGCCATAGACCTGCAGGTTGGCCCGCCATACCCGGTGGATCTCGGGAATCAGGGCCTCGTCGCGCTTCGCCCTCGCCGGGCGTCGCTCAGGCTCGCGATGGCGGGCCGCGTGTCGCCGGTAGCCGGACGGGGCGATCTGCAAGGCCCTGCAGATCGGCTCGACCCCGAACGTGCTCCGGTGCGTGGCGACAAACGTCCTCAGGGCTTCAGCCGGCGGTCGAGCTCCGCCTGGGCGAAAAAAGCACTCGCCAGCTTCAGGATCTCATTGGCCCGGCGCAGTTCCTTGATCTCGCGCTCCAGTTCCTTCATCCGCTTGGCGTCCGCGGTCGTCACGCCATCGCGCGTCCCCGCATCGACCTCGTGCTGCTTCACCCACGTCAGCAGCGTCTGCGGCACACAGCCGATCTTGGGGGCGATCGACGCCACGGCCGTCCACAGCGACGGGTACTCCCCGCGATGCTCCAGCACCATCCGGACTGCACGCTCGCGGACCTCAGGGGAAAACTTCTTCGACTTGTTCATGGCTCCATTCTCTCAAGAGTTGGAGCCTCCACGTTTCCCGGGGCGGTTCACACCATCGCCTCTGGGTTGATCATTGTGCAGCGAGAGTCGAGCGACCGATGCCAGCGCCAGCGCAGTTGAGTGCCGGATACATTCACTACAGGCTGCCGCGCAACAGTCGAGCAGCCAACCCAATGCTTGACGCGAAAACGGATCAGGTGTCACGCCCTGACAATCACGATGCGTTGGCGCATCAATCGCAAGCTGAACAATCCGACTCCATAAGCATGGAGGACGTCGCTCCAGCGATTGCCCAAAACGTTGCCCTCCTACCCGCACAAGAACTGGGCCATGTGTTGATCAATGGTATCCCTATCGCCTCGCGACCAAAGAGAGCGTTAAGCACTTTGGGTCACCTGCCGGGTGAAGTTCGATTGCTCGTTGAGCTTACCGGAGATCTGGAGCAGCATTTTCTGGCGCCACGCACGCGTATCGTTGCGCCAGGAGACTGTGTTCCATCTGGGATCATCCAGGGTATGAGAATTGAGGTGTTCAATGCGCATCGATCCAAAGTCCGCATCGTCGATGCAGGTGGCGTCGTCAAGCAGGGAGCGCTCTTTGACGAGTGCGATCCTCATGACGGATAGCCCTGCTTCGCTCTGCCACGCAACTCCAGTGCCATGCCGGTTGCCGCTAGAACCAAGCGAAGTCCCATGTCGTGAAAGACATTTTTGGTCCCTCCCCGTGTCCGGCGCAGTACCTGGATCCTGAGAAGGCCACCAGGCCCCGGCGTCGTCTCGATTTGGTCGGCGTTTATTCCTGATCGCATCAACCATTCCTCCAATTCGTGAGCCGTCCCCGCGGGCAGACTGATGGCGTGGTCACTGCCCGGGTGGGCCCAGACAAAGAACGCGTCAACAACTGAACGGTATGGTGCTTCATCCCTCGCTTCATCCACCTCTTTCCATAGCCCCTCGAGAATCCCATCGCCTTCGACGTTGCGTATCGCCCGTGGTGGGCATCGACGATTTTTGCCACCGTAGGATTTGGGAAGCAGTCGCATCCCGAGCTTTGCTTCCCAGCGTTCTGCGCACTCCACAATGAGCTCAAGATCAAAAAGCGGAGCACCTACGAGCCTTGCTGCCGCCTCCAGATTCCTCATGGACGCTGCAAGTTTGACCAAGCGGCCAATCCGCTCCGATGTCCAGTGATCCAAATCGTGTTGATCGCTGGGAGACTCCGTGGCACGCGTGGCTTCAGGTACGTTTCGCGGGTTCAAACCAAAATGGCTGAACCATGCCGAGACCTTGTCGGCATGGCGCTCCCGGAGCACGAAATCTACACCCGCCGCGGTGATACCCAGGGTGCCCGCAACGAACTGTCTGGAAAAATAGGTGTCACGCATTGAAGATGCGGCCCTGGATTGCAGAAGGGCGGGCAAGTGCATATACCACTGCAGCGTGGTCCGCCAATGTGCGTGGCCCATGGCGATGCTCACCCCATGAAGGTCCCTCGGCATCAACACCCTGCCGCATACGGCCTGGGCAGGCTCCAGACCCATTGCTTCTTGATCTCGATGGTCGAGCATCACCTTCAGGATCCGCTGTGACGCAGCAAGATGTCTGAGGCGATGGAGGCGTTCGGATCGCCGCCCCGTGGCCTCGGCAAGCGCACGTCTGATCCATTGGGCCACGGCGTCCGCCGACACGCCCTCGTCGATTCCACGTGCATTGCCGTCGTGAAGCAAGTACGTCGAACCGGGTCTCCGCGCGCCCGCGCCAAGCCGTACATCGTTGACGCGTTGTAGCACTCGCTCTCGATGCGCGACTTCCAACGCACACACCTCAAACTCCAGGGCTCGCGTGGCAGCCCGAGTTTTCAGCGGACGCATCCGGTTGGGACGAATCGTTGTCCATGCGAGTCCTCCGGGTCGCATCCCAACGTCGCGCGCCTGCAAGCCAAGCGACTCAGACAGGCGTGCTCCACCCCATGCGAGGAAGTAGGAAACCCAATCCGCACTACGCGCCATCCTGACTTGCGCAGGTTCTTCGTTCGCCGATTCCCACGCGCGACGCCGTATCGCCTCCAGGGCACGGTTGAGCTCAACAGGGAGTATCAGGTGCGCATCTGAGCTTTGTCGGCGCGGCCCCAGTTCCGAGTAGAGGATCGACAGATCCATGTCAGGCAAGTCCCAGTGTCGGCTGCAATGGCGATGGAATGACAACAACGCCGCGGCCACCTTGTGACGCGCCTTCTTCGAAGCATCGAGTGCATACAGGTATGCATCCTCCAGCCGCTCTTCGGTCCAAGTCGCCACGCTGGGATCGCCAAGCATTTCCACCAGCGCGCCGCCGATCCGGGTCAAGTAGGTTTCGATCGTGCGATAGGCGAGCGGCTTGGCGGTGCCGCCTGAACGCTGTGCCTCGGCACGAATCCAACTGCCCAGCATGCGCACGATCGGGAAGAGCCGGTCTTGTCTAAGTTGGCAATCCAATTCCTCCATGATGGCCACGCGCGCCGAGGCCGTGTTGCGTTCCGTCGCGCGGATCCGTCGTCGAGTCAGCGGCAGATGCGTGTCCTGATAGGGAGACGGAATCGCGCGGCACAGGCGCCGATACTGGAACCTCGGTGTTTCAGAGCCATCCGGGCGGAGGCCGTGGTTTAACGTCCTCTCTGGCTGGCCTGCTTCCTCTTGTTCCGCATCCGACGGGGCACGCTCTGGCCCGACTGGATCGCTGTCGATATAGGCTAGTTGCTCGGCCAGCGAGGCATGGGTTGAACCGAAGGTCCTGTCCACGGCAAAGCGAGCTGCGGGAGAGAGCTCAAAGCGATTGGCAATGGCGGCGGTGCTGCAGAGCCTGGTCAGGATGGTCTTGTCCGAATCAGTAGCACTGGTTACCCACGACGGAAGGATCTTGTGCAGCGCCCTGCCGAGTTCGTCACGCGGCGGCATGGGGTCGGATGGATAACACCGTGCAAGGTTGGCCAGCGCGAGTGCAGCATTGCCCCTCAAGATCACCACTTGGCCGTCCCCAAGGGGCACCAACAGGCAATCCACTAGGCGGCTTGAAGGCACGGCATTGGCACGCGCCCCAAGGATGGCCACCAAGCGGTCCGCATCTTCAACAAACCCAAACAAGGCAAGCGCCTCGGCGGTTCGTGCCAACTGCATCAGGAATGGTCGCTCTGGCTTCTTCTCGGAGGACCTGGCCGCGACATGCCCACGCAGCGCATGCATCTGTTGCATCGCCAGGCAGGCTCCGGGAAGGAAGGGATTGTCGAGCGGGCGCCGAATGGCGATCGGGAGCGGAATGGCAGGGTAGGCCTGCCCTGTCTTTCGGCTAACGGTGGCAAGCACCCTGCGCAACGCCCGGGTGACGGCAATTGCAGCCGGCGCATCGTCGCCCACGGCGTCGACGAGCTCGGCATGAATGCGATGGGTAGCCACACCGTCGAGTGGTTCGGCCTGTAAGGCAGATTCGGAGTTGAATGACGACGTAACCCCCGCCCTGACGAGGTCTGGATGTTCAAGCACCTGCTGGAGCGCACGGTCACGCGCCTGCCGTGCGTGGCGCCGAAGCGCAAGTTCCCACTGGCGATGGGCATCCAGCGCTGATTTCTCCATCTGCGTGAGCTGCATCGTCCAGTCGCGTAGCGCTGGATGCGGGAGCTGGTCGGCCGCTTGACGCTTGCTAGACCCGAACGGGATGACGCGCCAGCCTTGGATTCGCGCGATCTGATCAAGCCAGGGTCGGGTCTCACAGATGACTTCGGCGGGAGTGGTTGGTGACTGGCTTGAGTATGGGTAACCCACCGCATCCAGATGTCCGAGCTGACACGACATGAGGAAGGCTGGTGCGCCAGCCTCTATGCCACAGGTGCGTAGATAGGTTCGGCCCCAGTTCCATGGAAGCTGATTCCATTCCGGGGGCGATCGCACCTTGAGCGTGGCCAACGCCATCGGCTGCGGCTTGGTTGCTTCGTCGAGATCGAACAGGAGCGGAGCTGCGCCAATGCGCACCGCATCCACCATCCCCCTGCATTCGTCGTTCTCATTGGACAGAGCGGAGAGGTGGCGAAGGTATGCCTCCAGCTGTTGGCAAACCACTTTCGGCAGGGCTGCAAGCCTCGGATCGTGGGCGACATCGATCTTCTTGTCACGAAAGAGCGCCGCACCAGTTTGTAGGTCCAAGTCGTGCAAGGTCAGTTCAAATATCGCCTCCGATGGGCGATGTCCGGTGGTCACGAAGAACATCCGCGCCAAGTGATCCACCATGTGACGATGCCTGCCCACCACTTCTGAGAGGCCATCAGCAGTCCGCTTCTTGCTGGATTGGGCAAGCTCGCGCGCTGCCTCCGGGGTGAGCAACAGTTCCGAACCAACCCGACCCCCCAGCCGCTGACGGCGCGCACGGACGTGCTCTTGGAGGTGTACTGAGACCACCCGATCATAGGCATCGGCGAGATCGGAGCGGCGTGGCGCGTAATAGTGCTGGAGCGCGAGCGGACGGCCGAAGGAATCTCCACAGACAAGTTGAGCGAGGGCAAGATCACCCGTCACCTCCATGACCTGCGGTCCGAGGCTTCGCCGCAGACTGGCGGCCGTCAGCGGAACGCCGAGCGAGGCCGCAAGCTGGTCATCGGCTTCCGCGGCGAGGCGATCCAGCTCAAGCTCATCAAGCTGCGCCAGTTGCCCCAGGACCTTGCGATGCCGTATCAGCACAGCTTGTATAGGTGCAGGCATGGGCAAGCAGATGCGGTTCTCAACCGGCTCCAGCCTTTCCGCGCAGACTACTGTTCGCGCGCTGAAGTACCCCAGCGCGTCCTCGGAACCCTCTGCACCCTCGCGAGCAAGAGTCGATGCCCCAACCTTCCAGAACGCAGGAAACTCAATCACGCCGCGATCAAGGTCGATCCCCGCGCCTCCCAGGTCAGGTCGGCCAGCGCAAAGCCATCGAATACCCGCCGTTGTACGCCCGGTCAGTCCCTTGAGTAGACATACAAGGTGCCCAGGAGCGAGGGGATTGTCTCGCTCAAGGGCGGCAACCAAGGCTCGAAGGGCGGCACCGAAGACATCCGATGGCAACGCCTCGACATGGCTGGGCAGCAGCAACAAGTTGTCACTCCAGATCGCCTGCCGCGCTTCGTACTCCGCCCTTTTGCGTGAAACGGCCCCGGTTCCATACCCTGGCACGATGACCAGGTCAGTCGTGACACCAAGCTCCTCGCAAGGCTCGCCGGGGGTCGCGTCCTCGGCCGGCAACCGCCGGCGAAGAGGAAAGACTGCTGGGCGCGAGGTATGGATGTCGCCGCGATCAATGGGACGAGCCAACGAGTGGACGCGGTCACTTGGTCGTGGCGGTGCGGGCGCGGATGTCCGTTTCGCAATCGGGCGCTCCGAGACCCCACGATCGAATCGCTCGTCGGTAAGGATCTGGCGCAGCCCGTTGTTCCATGCATGGCGCAGGGATTGGTGAGGACTGGATTCGAGTCGAGACATGGCGCGAATCGCGCCCTGCATGTCTTCCACCGACTTCAACTCGGCCAGCACCGGATCAAGCACCCAAAATGCCTTTGATCGGAAGTCTCGAATGGCTGCCCGAACGGCAGACGTCAATTCGTCGGATACCGTGCACGGAAGGTGTCCCGCCGACCACCAACGACGCAACGCAATCCAGACCAGTCCCGCCAACCGGCGCAGTGCCGCAGATGCCGTCCCGTGACCGATGATCGCCCCTGCATTCCCAAACTTGCCGACTAGCAACGTGATCGAAGCGCCCTTCTCTCTTGAAGGCGTCAGCCGATCGGCCTGAAGGCGAAGCTCCTCCAGAACGTGATCAATCGCGTCACCGCCGACATGCGGACGGACCCAGGGCGCCGCCTTGAGGATCGCCTGGAGCTCGGTGTAGAGCCACACTCGCTCGATGTGGCCAGGGGCAGGAAAGATGGCGATCAGCTCGCTCGCGAGCGCGTCACGATCCGTGTCGCGTGCCAGATTCATCTCCCCACCCTGCAAGAGTGCTTGGGTCAAGATGCTATCAAGGCATGTGCCAAGGTTTGTAGTCTTTATGTCCTATTGATTGACTTCTGTCGACCGAAATGGATGCAGCGCAAGCCCCTGATATCGGTGAAATAAGGTTATTTCATGTGCCTTTGTAGTCGTCCTAGGACACTCAGATGCCACGCTCTCATAATCCCGTAGCCACCAGAATTCGCTTTGGTTTCAGTATCTTACGTATCAAAAGCCCGCCCTTGTCGCGGGTTTTTTTGTGCCCTCAATATCCACCCGGGTCGGAGCGGTCTCACCGCCTCATGAAGGCTTTACTTCGCAGCCTCCGCCAGCAGGTCGGGAATCTCGCTGGGGCTGTAGGCCACCGCCTGCGCCCACACGCCGAACCCGCCCTTCTGGTTCACCCCATCCACCCAGGCCGCAAGCGCCGCCCGCTTGGCGCGGTTCTGCTCATCGTCCACGCCCTTGATCTCCAGCACCAGCGTCGTGCCGCTGGCCAGCCGGATGATGAAATCGGGCAGGTAGCGTCGCCTCGAGCCGTTCCACAGATAGTGAATCTGGAACCCGAGATGGTCGTTCTTGACATAACTCGTTACCAGCGCGGAGGTCTCGAACACGTTGGCGGCATAGCCCTCCCAGGTGCTGTCGCCCACCACACGACTGATCTGCGACTTCTGCGTTAGTACGTTGGGCTTGGTCGTGTACCAGGTGCGCATGTAGCGGGTTGATCCGATCGGCATGTCCTCATCGAAGATCAGCTCCACCTTCTCGGTGTTGTGCTCGTACACATGGCGCAGGAGGTGCTCGACGATGCGATCGACGTTGAGCGTCAGCAGGATCCGCTTGCGCGTCGGCTCCTGGTGGAACAGGCTCGGTATCACCAGCCGCTCGGAGTCGATGAACTGCTCGACCAGGCGAATCAACTGGTGGACCAGATACTCGCGGCCGCCGCTGAAACCGTGCTGCATCCGGTCGTGGGCCTTGCGCGCCGCAAGGAAGATCAGTCGCTGCAGGCGAAAATGCTCCGGCAGCAGCTCCAGGTCGATGACGTGGATCCTGCTCCAATCCGTGGCACCGCCCAGGGCTGGCGCGATGTCGGCCGAGATCGGAGTTTCTTCCGGCTTGAGTTCCAGCGGCGTCACCTCGTCCCAGCGCACCGCCAGCACCGGCTTGACCACCGGATCCACGCGCAGCACGTTGGGCCAGCGGATTTCCAGGCTGTTGCGCTCCGGCAAGGCTTCAACCTGGACGCTGGGTTTTGGCGGCGGCGGCGGCTCACCGCCGTCATCCGCGTCCTGGAAGATCGACAGCGGCACGCCGAACACGTTGACGTACTCGGGAATGAACAGGCCGTTTTCGTCGGTTTCGTAGCTGACCCGGCGCAGGCCGCGGCCGATCACCTGCTCGCACAGCAGCTGACTGGTGAAGGCGCGCAATCCCATGATGTGGGTGACGTTCTTGGCGTCCCAGCCTTCGGACAGCATGGCCACGGAAATCACGTTCTGCAGGCTCTGCCCGGCGGTACCGCGCTTGCCGACGTTGTCCACGATCTCGCGAAGGATTTCCTCTTTCTTTCGCGCCAGCAGGTCAGCTTCACGGTCGGGCGGCAACCCCGCCGACTCGACGATGGCACGGAGCCGCTCCTCGTAATCCTTGTCGGCGGCGGCGGTTTCGCCAATCTCCGCCTTTTCCAGCACGCGAGAGTCCACGCGCAGTGTCCGTTCCGGCGCGTGCAGCTCGGGCCAGAAGGCATCACCGCTGGTGAAATAGCGTTCGATGCGGGCCGCCGTCTCGGTGCGATTGCAGACGGTGAGCATCACCGGCGGCGAAGTGTGGCCGGCCTGCGCCCACTGACTGGCGGCTTCACGCCAGTCCGCGCCCAGCAAGGTGTACGCATCCTGGACCAGCTGCGGCAGCGCGTCCTCGGGCTTTGCGCCCTTGCGGTTGAGGTCGTCTGAAACCTCCTTTTCGCGGTAGAGGTGGTAGAGCTTCGAGCGCAGCTCGCGGTTGGGCAGGGCGCTGTCGCGTACCACCACGCGCGGCGTCTTGACCAGGCCACCCTCGATGGCATCGTTCAATCCGAAATCGGACACGATCCAGCCGAACAGCCCCTCGTCGGTATTGGTCTTGCCGGTGGGCGCGAACGGCGTGGCCGACAAGTCGAAGCAGCGAATGATGCGGCGGGTCTTGTGCAGCCGGTCCAGTCCCTCGATCCAGCGCGTCGCCTCATCCAGATCGATGCCGCGCTCTTCGGCTTGCTTCTTGCTGATCTTGATGTCGGCCGGTTTGCGGTAGGCGTGATGGGCCTCGTCATTGATGACGATGATGTCCTTGCAGGACGCCAGCTTGCCGAGCACCCGTCGGGTGAATGCCTCGTCGCTTTCCGCGCCCTTTTTCACCACCGAGCGATCCGCCTGCTTCAGCGGCATCAGGGTGTGCCAGTTCTCGATCAGCACCTGCGCCTGATTGAGCTTTTGCCGCAGTGCCTCGGATGGGCACAGGCCAAACTCGTCATACACATTGGCCGGATGGCCCGGCAGCAGCACCTGCAGGCGCTCGCGCACGGTCAAGCCCGGCGCAACGATGAAGACCGCCTTGGAAAAATCCTTGTTGCGCTTGGGATAGGCGAGCGCGTTGAGCACCTGCCAGGTGATGATCATCGCCATCACCGTGGTCTTGCCGCTGCCGGTGGCCATCTTGTTGCAGATGCGCTCCCACGGGCCGCCATCGCCTTCAAGGAAGATGCCCTGCTTGAACTCTGCAGTCGCCTCTACCCACCAAATCAGCGTCTCGATGGCTTCGATCTGGCAGTAATAGAAGGGCAGCGTGCGCGCGCCACGGTCCTGCCAGTGCTCCAGCAGTCCGCGGGTGACCTGGGTGACGCCCGGATAGTCCGCCTCGCGCCAGGCTTGCACGCGTTCGCGGATGCGGTTGACGAGCTTGAGCTCTTCCACCCGCTTGGTGTTGTTGCGGGTGTCGAAGACTTCATAGGCCGCGGGACGGCGGCCTTCGACCAGCGTGAGCGTGGTGCCGACACCCTGCTGCCAGTGGCGGGCAGGTGGTTCATACGGCGAATTGATGATCAGCGATTTGCGCGCCGTCACATCTTGAATCCCGAATAGAGGGGGATCTCAAGGTGAGGCAGCCTGGCGCGGGACACCATGTCGAAGACATGTTGCCGCCAGAACGGCCACACGTTGTGCACTGCATTGTTGTCGGCAAACGCCTTGATGCATTCCTGGTCGATGTCTGCCTTCATCTCATAAACGACCAAGAAGTCCGCCTCGATCAGGAAAAAGGGTTCGGTTTCCTCCTCGCCCTCACTGGATGGGGGCACCAATCGCGTCCCAAGGGACACCAACACCTGCAGGATCGCGGCTTCCTCGCCTCCCGACTCGGGTCTTCCGGAGAAGTAACGCACCTGGCGCTTGTGCTCTTGCGTGACCGTGGCAGCAAGCTTGGCCGGGTCACGCTCAGGCCGTTCAAGGCGGCATTCGAACAGGACGATGTCCTGAATCTTAAGATTCTCCGAGGCCTGTCGAATCTGGTCCTTGATTTCAGGAGTCATGCGCAGCGACGCTCCCGGTAGTCATCAAAACGAACGCATACGCCCTGGCCACTCAGCTGGGCGGATTGCAGTTGTACCTGAGAAATCCCAATTGACCCGCCCTGCACGTACCCGGCGCCAGCGACCCAGCCCCCGTTAGCGATCCCGGCCTCGATTCGCAGGAAGTCCATCACTCCGGGAACGAAATCGGCAACCTTAAGCAGCCGATCCATCGCGACACTCTGCATCACGTCGCCACGCTCGTACTTGGAGAATGCGTTTGCTCCGCCGCCAAAGACTTCCGATGCCTGCGACTGGGTCAACCCAAGACGTTCGCGCACGCCACGGATCTGTGCGCCCGTCAGCAATCCATCATGGGCGCGCTTGGTGTCCGCGATTTTCAACTGGTTGCGCCGGATCTGATCGGTGAAGACCGGATCGGCTCCACACGCATCGCAGCGGTAACACTCCAAGTCGGCCACGTGAAGCATCACGTCGCCATGGCGGAAGTCGCCTTCCCAGGTCGCGGGGTGCAAGGTGCCGCTGCCACACTCGGTGCAAGTCAGGGTCTGGGTCATAGCTATCTGTGTTGATGGAAGGAGCAGAGTTCGATGACCAATACGTCATCGTCCATCCGAAACTTCACGTAAAGGTTGTCTGGTGCACGTCCCGGCAATCCCCAGGACAGCTTGTACACGTCATGCCAGGCACCGCGAGGCGTGTACCTCTCGGAGTGCGAGAAATCGATCGGGCGGAGTGAGCTCAGACATTTGCAAACTTCTTCCAGGCCGTAGCCGAGATTGGCCACGTCGATTTGGACACGAGTACCTGCGTAGTGCACCGACTCGCGACTGGCCAACTCATACACTCGGGAGAGTGAATAGTCAGCATCGGTCTTCCTCTCAGGGGGCTGGGTAACCATTATGGTTAGTCTACCTTAACCCAGTCAATCCACCGGGAGCACTTTGAGCGACTCGATGCCCCGGTCGTCCACGATCTTCACTGCCACCTTGCGGTTCTCGCCAATCTCAAAAGGTAATGAGACGGTGCCGTGCAGCTTGTCCAGCAGGGCCTCGTTGAGTTCGGCCTTGATGTCTTTCTTGAGCTTGTGCCAGCCGTCCTTGGCGCCGGCCATGGGGAAGAACACCTGGCGCGGGAACAGGCTGCGTTCGTCGTAGTCGGTATCCAGGCTCCAAGCGGCGATCTTGTTCTTGCCGCCGGATTTCAGCTCGCCGGTGCTGGTGTCGAAGTAGTCGAAGCCGTTGACCTCGACCTCCCACTTGCCGTCCTTGCGCTGGCGCAGCTCCACATCGGGCTGGCCCATCAGCCAGAAGCTCTGGTTGCTGGAGCGTGCCTTCTTGAGGTCTTCGGTCAAAAGATCGGTGTTCATCTGCGCCTTCAGCGCCACGATGCCCTTGGTGGCGTCGATGTCCTTGGCCGCTTCCGGGTCGAAGGTGAAGGCGCAGAACACGATCATCTTCGGCCGCGGGAACAGCTCGCCGGCCTCGCGCATGGCCAGCTCCACCTGGCGCTGCTCCAGCGCGGCGTGCTCGGGGCCGAAGCTGACCACCACGCGCTCGCCGCTGTCCAGGTGACCGGAGCAGTGCAGATAGCGGGTGTCGGGCAGGGTTTGCAGCTCGGCGAACTTGAGCATCTGCCCGCCCTTGCCGCGGATGCCGGTTTTCAGCAGTTCGTCGCGCCAGCCGTGCTGGCGCAGCGATTCGCCGGAGCGCGCCACGCTGGCGTCGGCTTCCCACTTCAACTCCCCTCTCCCGCCTGCGGGAGAGGGGTTGGGGGTGAGGGTCTCCAGCGCCAGCACGCTTGGGAAGGGCACCGCCTCCACCGTGAACGGGCCGGTGATGCGCAGCTTGTCCTTCGATACCGTGGGCTGGTCGTACAGGGTTTCCTGCTCGGCGTGGGCGGCGATGGAGGCATCCATCTTCTGCTGCATGGCCTGACGCGCGGCGTGGAAGGCATCGAAGGCCGCGCGTGCGCCCGCCTGCCAGTCGGCGGGGAAGTCGAACGGCACCTCCCATTCGAGCAGGGCGCCGCCCTTGGCGAAATCGAGCACCTGCCCCTTGCGCCCGCCTTCGCCCACCTTGAACGGCGCGCCGGCGGATGTCAGCGCGGCATTGAGCTTGCCCAGCGCCGCGTCGATGGCCGGGTGCATCGCTTCAAAGATGGTGTCGATATCCGGGTTGTTGGCGATCGACTTCAGCGTCACATGCGGCACGGTCTTGTAGATGAAGCCGCCGCGCAGGCCTTCATGCGGGTACTTGAGTTCGTAGTAGTCGTAGCTCGCGGTCATCAGCCGCTGCTTGGCCAGCGTCACCGCCACGCGCGAGGTGTCGCAGGTGATCCAACGCCGGCCCCACTTCTCGGCGACAAAGGCGGTGGTACCGGAACCGCAGGTGGGGTCGAGCACGAGGTCGCCGGGGTCGGTGGTCATTAGCAGGCAGCGTTCAACGATCTTCGCGGCAGTCTGGACAACGTATACCTTCGGATCGGTAGAGCTAGCGCCACTACTAGTGTCTTCCCAGTAATTGGCGTATGCGACAGCCGGAAAATCCCGGAGGAACCGGCGGTACATGAGCACCGAACCACCTCGCAGTATGCGGCCTGCCTTTACAAGTCTGGGGAAGCCAGCTTCGCCTGTTTTCCAGTACCCGGTTTTTGGCTTGAACTCCTGTCCTTGAAAACGCACCGGGAAATCTCCCGGGGGTCGCTGAGAAACCAATGTGTCTATTGAGAAGATTCGGTCGTTGGCGTTGTCGGTCGAAGTTGCCCGCGCTGTGCTGCCGTTATCTCTCAGAATGTACTGATATTTATCGGCACCGAATCCTCCAACTTCCTTCTCCCGGAAGAGTTGCCGATATTTGATCCTCGAAATTTCCCTTGCGTACACCAAGACATAGTCAAGCGTACCGGACAACCCAACGGCTGTCTGTGCAGACGTCTTCTTGACGGCAATCTGAGAAAAACAATTCTGTGGAAGGAATATCTCGTCGAGTAGATTTCGCGCCAGATGCACATTCTCGTCGCCGATCTGCACACAGACGCTGCCCGACTCATGCAGCAGTTCCTTCGCCAGCAGCAGCCGGTCGCGCAGATAGGTCAGGTAGGAATGGATGCCCAGCTCCCAGGTGTCCCGGAACGCCTTGATCATCTCCGGCTCTTGCGTCAGGTCTTCGTCCTTCCTGTCCTTCACGTCGCGCTTGTTGACGAAGGGCTGGAAGTTCGAGCCGTATTTGATGCCGTAGGGCGGGTCGATGTAGATCATCTGCACCTGACCTGCCATGCCCTCCTTCTGCAGCAGTGAGTTCATCACCAGCAGCGAGTCGCCGGCCACCAGCCGGTTGGCCCAGCCGCGGTCGTGCTTGTAGAACTCGATGGCCTCGCGGTAGGGCAGCGGCTCCTCGAACCAGGCGCGGAACATGTCCGCGGTGCCGCCGTGTTCGCCCTTGTCCTTCTGCATGCGCTTGCGCACCACGGCCAGCAGGCTGGCCGGGTCGATGCGTTCGTGCACGTGCAGGCTGACGGTATCCACCTCGAAACGGGTGCGCTCGGCCTTGCCGGCCCAGTTGAGGTAGGGCGCGGCCATGCGCTTCAAGGTTTCCAGCGCGGCGCGCTGGGTATCGGCATCGCCACTGACCAGCGCGTCGTCGATCAATGTTTCGACCGTGGCGCGCGCGCTGTCGAACTGCAGCGCCGGGTCGATGTGTGGGTCGTAGGTCAGGGTGGTCTTGGGCTGCTCGGGGTCGGTTTCCGGCGTCACCACGCCCACGTCCGGGTTGTTGCGGCGCTTCTGGTCGTGCTGGTAGGCGATGACCTTCGCGCCTTCTTCGCCCTTGCGCGGCGCCTTGGTCGGCTCGCCGGGCTTGCGCGACGGCAGCGGCAGGCCGGCCTGCTGCGGTTTGGGGGCCTTGGCCGATTCGGGGATGGCCTGCGCTTCCAGCGTCAACGCCGGAGCGGTGTCGAGTACGCGACGCACGGATCCGCCGCGGCCGCGGCCGGTGAGAACCTGCCCGTCCGCTACCAGCGCGTCACGCGCAAGAAAATACTCGCCTTCGTCCACCTCGGCGCCGAGCCTTGCGGCAATCTGCTCGCGCAGCCGCGCGTTGCCGGTGGCGCTGCCATCGTCGGGCAACAGGTCGAGTATCGCTGCGCGGATGTCCGCCGCCGCCGCCTTGGCCATTGCTGAGGTCCCCTGATCCTCTCCCACGAAGCCTTGATCTTACCTGCCGGGTTGAATCGCTTCATGGGTCGGTGGAACAAGGGCTTTTCGTGTGACCCTGCAGTCGTGACATGGCATCCAAATGCCGCACGCCCACGATAGTCCCGCTGTGGCCACCAACAACCTGCTGTTTCTGTTTGGTGTTTGTCCCCGGGCCGGTCGGGCCGCCGCGCCCATGCGCCGGCGGTCGGGGTGGTCAGCAAAGCTTCGGCCGCCGCACCGGACGACCTTAGCCCTGCGTGCAGGCGGCACGTGGCTCGTGGCCGCGACGGCGTGTGGTTGGCGCCTCGGCTCGCGTGCGAGGCGACGAAGTGCCGGCAGCTACTCGAAGCCGTCGAAGAAGATCACGCAGGACCGGAACCAAGGGTTGCTGGCCGTCGCCACGTCCCAGGCCGGATGCGAAACAAAGGTCGTGGACGGGAACGCGTTAGGGCACAGGTTGGATCCACCGGGCGCGAGTGCGCTCGGCGATGGCGGCTCGGGCAGCGGGCCGCTCAACTGATTGATGCCCACCGTGAACACGACCAGCGAGGACAGGCCGGTCAACGCGGGCAGCGGACCGGTCAGGCGATTGTTCGCCACCTGGAACGTGTTCAGCTCAGCGAGCCCGGTGAGCGCCGGAATGCCGCCGCTGAACTGATTGTTGCTCAAGCCGACGACGTTGAGGTTCGGAAAGCTGCTGAACTCGGGCAAGGTCCCCGACAGTAGGTTGGTGCCAAGATTCAACGAGCGCAGCAGCGGCGAGCCGGCGAGCGACGGGATCGGTCCGGTCAACGCGTTATGCGCCGCGCTGAAGGCTTCGAGCTGGCTCAGGCCCTGAAACGACGGCAGCGGGCCGGTCAGCAGGTTGCGACTGAAATCCAGGCGCCGGATCGCGGCAAGCCCGGTCAGTGGCGGAATCGTCCCGCTCAGCTGGTTGTCGCCGACGGAGAAGTTTTCCAGGTTGCTCAATCCGGCCAGCGTCGGCAGGGTGCCGGTCAGCTGGTTGCTGCTGGCATCGAAGTACAGCAGCGCGTTGAGTCCACTCAGCGACGGCAGCGTTCCACTGAGCTCGTTGTAGCCGACCGCGAAGCTCTGCAGGTTGACCAGTCCGGTCAAGGGCGGAATCGACCCGGTCAGCTGGTTGTGCGCAGCACCGAAGAAGAGCAGGTTGTCCAGGCCGGCCAGCGCCGGCAGTGATCCCGTGAACTGATTGATGTCGAGCTCGACGCTGGCCAGTTGGCTCAGCCCGGAAAGGTCGGGAATCGGTCCACTCAGCTGATTTCCGGAAAGCGCGAGGATACGCAACTGCGACAGCGCTCCCAGGGCCGGCAAGCTTCCGCTCAGTCCGTTCTGGTACAGCTGGATCGAGGTGACGTTGGTGCCCGCTGCGTTGCAGCCCACGCCGAACGCGCCGCAATCCGGACCAGGTGCCGCCCAGCCGGTGCGGTCGATCCATCCCGGGCCGTTCGTGCTGTTGTAGAGATCGATCAACACCTGACGCTCGGCCGGCAGCAGCTGTGCGAACGCCGGCACGCCCGGCAGCGCGATCAGCACGGCGAGCGTCGATCGAAGCAGCCGTGAACCGGCACCGCGCGAAATGGAGAAACGTGGGATGCCCATGACCTTTGTCTCACCCAGGCAGAGGATGCCGGCCGTTCCGTGCCGTGTCGCCAGTGCCGCGATGCTCGCAGCTGCGCGTCGGCCACGAGCAGACCTGCGTCACGCTTTGTACCGCCGGAAGCTGCACCTGCCGCCGGCAGGGCGAAGCACGGGCGCATGCGCAGGGATCTGCGCCCGCACAGGATGCTGACGCCGTTGTGGGATTGATCAGAACGTCCCTTGCGGTTCGACGACGCCCCGAGTGATGCCTGGGCGTGGCGGTCCAATGACGCGCGGCAGCCGCCAGCAACGGACCTGGCCCGATCGCTCGCCACCTTGCGTTCTTGTCCGGCGTACCCCGCAGCGGAACCCGAGCCATGCCACGCATCTGCCCAAACCCGCCCAGCGTGCTCGCCTGCACGATCCTGACCGCGCTCACGCTGGCGACGACGCCGCACGCGAGCCTGGCCAGCGACGCGATCAACGACACCGGCCAGACCCGCTTCTACGATGCAACCGCGCATGCACCGGGCGGTGAACCGCCCAATTTCCCCGGCCAGGACGCGCGCTTCGGGCGCGATGCGGCGAACGCGGATGGTGTGCTGGTGAAAACCGGCGGCGGTGATGCCGGTTTCGACTTCACCAAGCTCGGTGCCGACGGCCAGCCGCTGGCGATCCAGAACCAGCCCTGGGCGCGCGACGGCAACGGGTTCGACAACGGCAGCGAGGCCGCCGGTACGCGCTGGAGCTGCGTGCGCGACAACGTCACCGGGCTGACCTGGGAGGTGAAGACGTATCGCCCCACGCCGGACCTGCACGACCGCGAGTGGACGTATGGCTGGTACAGCAGCCTGGCGCGACCGGACGGCACCGCCAACGGCAACAACGGCGGCGACGCCGGCGGGGCGAACAGAGGCACCTGTCTGGACAAATACCACCCGGACGACAACCCCAGCGGCGCGTATTGCGATACCGCCGGCTTCGTGGCGGCGGTCAACGCTGTCGGCCTGTGCGGCGCCAACGACTGGCGCATGCCCAGCGCGCAGGAATTGCACGGACTGGTGCACTTCGGCCGGCACTGGCCAGCCATCGACGTGAGCCATTTCCCGAACACGCCCGGTGACTTCGGCAATCCGCAGATCTCGGTTCCGAACGTGACCTGGACCGGATCGCCCAGTGCCCATTCCAGCAGCTACGCCCATTCGGTCTATTTCGATCACGGCTACCTCGCCGTTGACAACTACAAGACCTATTCCGCCTCGGTGCGCCTGGTCCGGACAACGCCATGACCACGCACGATCCGATCCCGTCCGCCACGGAAGCCACTGTCATGATCCATCGCACCGCAGCCCTGCTCCTCGCCATCGTCGCCTTCGCGCTGCCGGGCAGCGTGGAGGCCGTGTCTTGTTCTTCGAACGTCACGCCGAGTACTCCGGACGAGGATTTCCAGATCGACGCCGACGGCACCGCGCAGCACCTGCCCACGGGGCTGATGTGGATGCGTTGCGATCTGGGCCAGACCTGGACCGGCACCACCTGCGCCGGAAGTTCCGCGACATTCACCTCATGGGGCGCGGGTATGCGCGCCGTGCGTGACATCAATGCGGGCGTGTCCGATCTGGATGGCGATGGTGCCGCCGGTTTCGCCGGTCATGTCGATTGGCGCGTGCCCAACATCAAGGAATGGCTATCGATCCGTGAAAACTGCCGCCATACCCCGGCACTCAACAACATCGTGTTTCCCAATGCGCCGCTGGCTGCCTCGCATTACTCCTCGACCACCGACGACAAGAGTCCGATGATGGTCTGGAGATTCGACACACAGTTCGGTTCCGCAGGCTTGATTCTCAAGGACGATAACATCCCGCGCTTCATGCGCCTGGTGCGCGGCGGCAACGGCAGCAGCAGCTACGTCGCCACCGGACGCATCTTCGCGCACGGCTTCGAGTAACGGCGCGGGCGGCCACCGAGGTGCACTCGTCGAGGCTCGCCGGCACAGCCGGTCCAGCCGCGCATGGCCACGCCGCACGCCGTATCGGCGTCGGCCGCTCAGCGGTAGATCTGGTACAGCAGCAGATAGACCGCGACACCTGACAGCGATACGTACATCCACAGCGGCCAGGTCCAGCGCGCCCAGCGGCGATGGCGGTCGTCGCGCCGACGCAGGCCGAGCACGGCGGTGACGAGGATCATCGGCAGGGCGGCGGCGGCGAGCACGACGTGGCTGATCAGAAGGGCGTAGTAGACCGGGCGCACGAGGCCGGTGCCACGGAACACGAAGATCGGCGAAGTGACGTGGTAGACGATGTAGCCGATCAGGAACAATGCCGAGACGACGAGCGCCGCCAGCATGGCGCGGCGATGCGCGGCGATCCTGCGCTGTGCGATCAGCACGCGCGCGACCACCAGCAGCACCCCGCTGATCGCGTTGAGCGTGGCATTGACGTGCGGAAGCACATTGGCGGGATCCATCGCTGCCCCAGTGACGCCGGCCCATTGCCGACCGCGCGTGATGATCGCCGCGCCCGGCCACGCCGTTGATGACCTGGATCAAGGAGTGCGCGCACGGTGCATCGCAAGCTGCACCCTGGAATGCAGGAGACCGATATGGCCTCGACCCGCTTGAAGTGGCTGCTGCTGATGGCCGTCGCCGGCTCGACGGCCTTGGCGGTGCGTGTCATCGGCGACCGCGATCGTGTAGATACCGATCGCTGGCAGTCGGCGCCGGCGGACGTGCAGGGTGTGCTCTGGCCGGTGGCAAGACCGGTTGCGCCGTTCTCGATGCGCACCCAGCACGACGAGCCCTTCGGCCGCGAACAACTGCTCGGGCAGTGGAACTTCGTCGCGTTCGGCTTCCTGCAATGCCCCGATGTCTGCCCGACCACCTTGCAGACGCTCAAGCAGCTGCGCGGCCTGCTGGCGACGGCCGACGGCAAGGTGCACGAGCGCTTCCTGTTCGTCACCGTCGATCCGCACAATGACAGCATCGAGCGGCTCGGACCTTACCTCGCCCATTTCGATCCGGCCTTCATCGGCCTGGTCGGCGACGATGCACAACTGGCCGGTTTCGCCCGTTCGGCTGCGGCCATGTACGCCGAAAGCCGCGACAGCCGCAGCGTGCGCAGCATGGATCACACCACTTCGATCATCGTCATCGACCCGGACGGGAACGTGGTTGCCTCGCTGCCGATGCCGGCCGAACCGCAGCGGCTGCTCGACCAGTACCGTCGCCTGCGCGCACACCTGACCGGTTGAGCGGCGGCGTCAGCCGAGGGTCGGCCGCCGCCCGCACTCGTGGGCGAGCAGCAGCACGGCGCTGAGCAGCAGCACGGCACCGCCTTGGTGCAGGGTGCCGAGGCTGACCGGCACGTACAGCAGCAACGTGGCGATACCGAGCGAAACCTGCAGCAGGGCGGCGCCGAGCAACAGGTCGAGCGCGCGGCGCTGGCGGCTGTCGGCGACGCGGAAGCGCCAGGATCCCCAGCCGGCCAGCACGATCGCCAGCGTGGCAATGGCCAGGCAGCGATGCACGAACTGCAGGAAGGTCGGGTTCTCGAACAGGTTGCGCCAGAGCGGCTCCTGCACCAGCAGACCTTCCGGTATCCAGCGTCCGGCCATCAGTGGAAACGTGTTGTAGGCATAGCCGGCGCGCTGGCCGGCAACGAAGGCGCCATACAGGATGGTCAGCGCCACCATGGCGAGCAGCAGACGACTGAAGCGGCGCAGGGCCGAATCATGGTCCGCGGCGGTCCGCCGCGGCCGCAGCAGGCGCAGGGCGAGCCGCAGCATCGCGGCGAAGATCAGCAATGCCAGACCGAGGTGTGCGGCGAGCCGGTACGCACTGACCCGCGGCATGTCGACCAGGCCACTCTTGACCATGTACCAACCCATGTATCCCTGTGCCGCGCCGAGCAGCAGGATGCCGAGCAGCGGCCCATGCGTGCCTGCGGGGATGCGTCGGCGCCACCAGAACCAGGCCAACGGCAGTGCGAACAGCAGGCCGAGCGCGCGCGCGAGCAGCCGATGGCCGTACTCGAACCAGAAGATCGTGCGGAACTCGTCGAGCGACATGCCGCGATTGACCTGCTGGTACTGCGGGCTGTCGCGATAGCGGTCGAACTCGGCCAGCCAGGCCGCCTCACCGATCGGCGGCAGCACGCCGGTCACCGGACGCCAGTCGACGATCGACAGGCCCGACTCGGTCAACCGGGTCGCGCCGCCGAGCATGACGAGGGCGAACAGGGTCACGCAGCACGCCAGCAGCCAGACACCGACCGCGCGCGCATCCGCTTCGACACCGCGTTCCACAAGCATGTCCGTCCGCACCTGTTCGCTCCAGTGACGAGTCCGCGATGTTGCATCGTGTCAAAGCCGGCCGGCAATGCCTGGCGCGCAACCAATCGCATCGATATTGACCTGGATCAAGGCCCGGCGGATGCGAAATAAACGGAAATACACGGCAGACCGCCGCGAGGACGCAAGCATGAGCCAGGCGCACGACGAAAACGAACCGATCCCCTTCATGCAGCGGCTGCTGGACAACCCGTTCCTCCTGTTGTTCATCGGCGTGCTGTTCCCGACCGTGCTCTACATCCTGTGGGGTGTCATCGACATCCTGACGATCCCGCTGGCGAAGTAGTCACCGACCCGTCACCAACTTTGGGGATTTCCGATGAGCGCCATACTGCCGCCGTCAGAACGGCTGTGGTGGAAACATCCACTCGATCGCGTCGAAGGCACCTGGATCGCGATCGCATTCGTCTGGTGCATGATCATGTTCTTCATGATGGTGTTCTGGCACATCTACGGCAAACAGAACCTGTCGACGGAGACCTACAAGACCACGCCGGAAGCCTTCGCCGAGAAGGCGCAGGCGATGGTCGACAAGTACACCGTGCGCACCGAGACCGACATGCAGACGCCGGTCGTCGCTCCGCCGGCCGGCAGTGATGTCTACATGCTGGCGAGACTGTGGGCGTTCTGGCCGATCCTCGAACTCGAGAAGGGCAAGACCTATCGCCTGCACCTGACGGCGATGGACTACAACCACGGTTTCTCGCTGCAGCCGAACAACATCAACATCCAGATGGTGCCCGGCTATGAGCATGTGGTCACGGTGACGCCGAACCAGAGCGGTACCTATTCGGTGGTCTGCAACGAATTCTGCGGCCTCGGCCATCACATGATGGTCGGGCGCATCTACGTGAACGACGGGGAGCAGGTCGATGTCAAACGCTGAAGCCATCCTGCCGCCGGCCGGCAAGTCCGCCGGCAACATCCACTACCGCACCTGCCCGCGCTCGGGCCTGCAGTTCGAGCGCCAGGCCGAGCGCCTGATGCTCGCGAATGCCGTCGCCGCCGTCGTGTTCCTGCTGATCGGCGGCATCCTCGCGATCGGCATCGTGCTGACCCGCTGGCCGGCCGTGCACTGGCTGGAGGCGCACACCTTCTACCAGGTGCTGACCGCGCATGGTCTCGACATGCTCGTGTTCTGGATCATCTTCTTCGAGGTCGCGGTGCTGTACTTCTGCTCCTCGACGCTGTTGCGCTGCCGGATAGCGACGCCGCGGATCGCCTGGCTCGCCTTCGCCCTCATGGTGATCGGCGCGGTCGTCAACAACGTCGCCGTCTACCAGGGCGGCTCGAGCGTGATGATGACCTCGTACGTGCCGATGATGGCGGCACCGTCGTTCTACCTCGGCCTGATCCTGTTCGCGGTCGGTGCGCTGATCGCGTGCTTCGTGTTCTTTGGCACGCTCGTGGTCGCGCGCGCCGAGCGCACCTATCAGGGCTCGGTGCCGCTGGTCACGTTCGGCGCGATCACCGCGGCAATCATCGCCGTGTTCACGATCGCCTCGGGTGCGGCGATCCTGATCCCGACCTGGCTGCTGTCGATGAACATCATCGATGCCGTCGATCCGCTGATCTACCGCACCGTCTGGTGGGCGTTCGGCCACTCTTCGCAGCAGATCAACGTGGCCGCGCACATCTCGATCTGGTATCTCGTGGCAGCGGTGGTGTTCGGCGCACGACCGATGTCCGAGCGCGTCAGCCGCGGCGCATTCCTGCTGTACATCCTGTTCCTGCAGCTGGCGAGCGCGCACCACCTGCTCGCCGACCCCGGCATGAGCACGGAGTGGAAGGTCGTCAACACGAGCTACTTCATGTACTTCGCAGTGCTCGCCTCGATGATCCACGGCCTGACCATCCCGGGTGCAATGGAAGTTGCGCAGCGGCAGAAGGGCTATACGCGCGGCCTGTTCGAATGGCTGCGCAAGGCACCGTGGGGCAATCCGGTGTTCTCGGGCGTGTTCATCGCACTGATCGGCTTCGGCTTCCTCGGCGGCATCTCCGGCGTGATGATGGGCACCGAGCAGCTCAACATGATCATCCACAACACGATCTACGTGCCGGGCCACTTCCACGCCACGGTCGTCGTCGGCACGACACTGTCGTTCATGGCCCTGACCTACTACCTGATCCCCACGTTGTTCCGGCGCGAGATGATCAATCCGGGGCTCGCCAAGATCCAGCCGTATCTGTTCGGGCTGTCGATGTACTTCTTCTGCCTGGTCATGATGGGTGCCGGTACGCTCGGCGTCGCCCGCCGCCACTGGGACATGGCGTTCAGTGGTGCGGCCATGGCCTATGACTGGCCGGGCGCTGCCTACCTGATGATGGGCATGGTCGGCATCGGCGGCATCGCCGCGATCGTCGGCGGCGCGCTCTACATCTACATCACGGTCGGCTCGCTGCTGTGGGGCAAGCGCCTGGACAGCGGCAAGCAGGCCAATGCGCCGACGCCGATCCCGCCGACCGCGCCGGCCGCGGCCGTGCAGAACTATGGCTCGCTCGGCTTCGCCGCTCCGGGTACCTTCATGCTGGCGATGGTGTTCCTCGTCGCCTTCGTCCTCTACTACTTCGTCAACTGGAAATACCTGTCGACGGTGTGGGGCCTGAGCTGAGCCTGGACATGCATCGATCGCCCCGCCGACCAACGGGAGTGCCGCCATGACCACTGCCACCGGCATCGTGCAGACCGCTTCATCAAGCCGGGCGCGCGACGTGCTCGGCCTGTTCAAGCTGCGCATCGGCGTGTTGATCATGGTCACCGCACTGGTTGGTGCAATGGTCACGGCGGGCCCACGGCTGTCGCTGCTGCAATGGCTCGTGCTGGCGTTGTCGGTGCTGACCGCATCGGCCAGCGCCGGCGCGTTCAACCAGTACTACGAGCGCGCCAGCGACCAACTCATGGCGCGCACACGCAATCGCGCCTTCGTCACCGGCGCGCTGGTCGCCTCGCCGTTCTGGCTGGGCGTGATGGCAGTGATGCTGGTTGCTGCGGTGGCCACGGCGTCGATCGTGCTCAATCCGGTCAGCGCACTGTTCGTTTTCCTCGGTGCGTTCTTCTACGGCGTGGTCTACACCGTCTGGCTCAAGCGACGCACCGCGTGGAACATCGTCATCGGCGGCTTGGCTGGCAGTTTCGCCGTGCTCGCGGGTGCTGCCGCGGTCGATCCGCTGCCGGGGGCGATTCCGTTGCTGCTGGCGCTGTCGCTGTTCCTGTGGACACCGCCGCACTTCTGGTCGCTCGCGATCGCCGGCAAGGCGGACTATGCGGCCGCCGGCGTACCGATGCTGCCGGTGGTGGTGGGCAATCCGCGTGCCGCCCGCATCGTGCTGGCATCCACGCTTGCGCTGGTGCTGACCTCGCTGCTGCCGCTGCTGTTCGGTGCGGGCATCGTCTACGCCATCGCCGCGCTCGGCGGCGGCGGCTGGTTCGTGTACAAGGCGATCCTGCTCAACCGCGCGCCGGAACAACGATCGGCGGCCATCGCCTGCTTCCTTGCCTCGCTGGTACAACTCAGCCTGCTGCTGCTGGCTGCGGGCCTCGATGCACTGATGTGATGAAGGGCGGCAAACCTCCAGACGGCGGCTCGCGGCTACTCGCCTTGCTGCTCGCCTGCCTCGCGATCCCGCTGGCTGCACAGGCGTCGCCGGCGCCGCGCGCGACGTTCGGCCTCGACCAGGAGGATGCATTCGCGTTCAGCCGGTCGACGATCGGCACGGTCCCCGGCGACTTCGTGCTGCGCGACCGCCAGGAACGCGAGGTCGCGCTGTCGAGCTACCGCGGCAAGCCGCTGCTGGTCAACTTCATCTATACGAGCTGCTTCCAGATCTGCCCGAACAGCTCGCGCGCCTTGCACGCTGCCGTGCGCGCGATGCGCGACCGGTTCGGCCACGACCAGTTCAACGTGGTCAGCATCGGCTTCAACCAACCCGAGGATTCGCCGCAGGCACTGGCCGCCTTCGCGCGACAGCAGCGCATCGACGACCGCAACTGGGAGTTCCTCAGTCCGCGCGCGGAGGACGTGGACGCATTGGTCGCCGATTTCGGTTTCCGTTTTGCGGCGACACCGGCCGGCTTCGACCACACCCTGCAGGTGACGATCCTCGATCGCGACGGACGCATCTACCGGCAGGTCCATGGCGACGGCTTTGCCGCCGATTCACTCGGCGAGCCGATCAAGCAACTGGTCACCGGCACGATGATCAGCGACACCACCAGTCTCGCCGACTTGCTCGGTCGGGTGCGCATCCTCTGTTCCGTGTACGACCCGATCACCGGCACCTACCGAACCGACTACACGCTGTACATCGAAATCGCCGGCGGCGTGACCTTCGCCATTGCCGGCCTGATCTTCGTCATCGGCGAGTGGCGCAGCCGCAGGCGCCGTCCTGCCACCGCGGAGGTCGCATGAGCACCCTGCCGCGCGCGTTCACCTGGCTGCTGCAGGGCCTGTTGTACGCCCTGTTCGTCGGCGTGCTGGCGCTGTTCTCGCAGTGGCCGCCGTACCACCACCTCGGCAAGGACGACGCCCTGCTCAAGCTCAGCATCGTGCATCTCGGCGAGCGCCTGCATGCCTGCGTCGAGCCGAGCGCCGAAGAACTCGCCAAACTGCCGCCGACCATGCGTGCACCCCGTCGCTGTCCCCGCGAACGTGCGCCGCTCGCCATCGAAATCGACCTCGACGGCCAGCCACTGCTGCGCCAGACCGCGCGGCCGGGTGGACTGTCGCGTGACGGCAGCGCATCGATGTACGAGCGGCGCGTGGTCGCCGCCGGCCAGCACCACATCGCCGTGCGGATGCGCGACAGCGCGCGCAGCGAAGGCTTCGACCATCAACGCGAATCGAGCGTGAACCTGCGTCCCGCGCAGATCCTCGTCATCGATTTCGACTCCGCCAAGCGCGAGATCACGATTCGATGAACAGCACTCCCGACAGCCTGCCGCTCGCTGCAGCCGCGGTTCGCACGCCCCCACGCGGCCATCGCTACGAGCTCGACCTGCCGGCCGGGGAGCTGCGGCGGCAGGCACGCGCCTGGCTCTGGCTCGGCATGTTCGCCCTGATCGGGTCCGGGCTGTTCTCGATCCTGCTGGTGCTGTCGCGCACGCCGCGGCTCAACGAGTGGCTGCCGGTAGCCGACTTCTTCCGCGTCGCCCTGGTCGTGCATGTCGATCTTTCCGTGCTGGTCTGGTTCGTCGCCCTCGCCGGTCTGCTGTGGACCTTGAACGGCTCGTCGCGCGCACCGGCGGCGAACCGACTCGCCCTGATGCTGTGCGCGGCCGGCACCGCACTGATGGTGCTCGCGCCATTCAGCGGCCGCGCCGCACCGATCATGGCCAACTACATCCCGGTGCTCGACGGCCCGGTGTTCCTCGGGGGCCTGGCCGTGTTCGGCGCGGGAACCCTGCTGCTGGCCTTGCGCAGCATGTGGGCGGCGCCGCGCCTCGGCACCGGGTTCGATGGCGGCGGTGCCCTGCACTTCGGTCTCAATGCAGCCGCGGTCGCCACGGCGGTCGCGCTGCTGGCGTTCATCGGCTCGCTGGTTCTGGTGCCGACCACGATCGATCCGCTGACCTACTTCGAGATCCTGTTCTGGGGCGGCGGCCACGCATTGCAGTTCGTCTGGACGCTGCTGATGCTGGTCGGCTGGCTGTGGCTGGCCGGCGCACTCGGCGCGCGCGTGCCGCTCAGTCCGCGCCTGACCGTGCTGATGTTCCTGCTCGCCCTGGCCTGCGTGTTCGTCACGCCATATGCGTACTTGGCCCACGACATCACCTCGATCGAGCATCGCCACCTGCATACCTGGGCAATGCGCCTGGGTGGTGGCGTATCGATCGTGCCGATCGGTCTCGCCGTCGTCGTCGCACTGCTGCGCTGCGATGCGCCGCGCACGCCGGCAGGTGGACCGTTGCGCACGGCACTGCTGGGCTCGATGCTGCTGTTCGCCGCGGGCGGCGTGATCGGCGCTTTCATCTCCGGCAACAACGTCAAGATCCCGGCCCACTATCACGGCTGCATCGTCGGCGTGACGCTGGCGTTGATGGGCCTGGTCTACCTGCTGCTGCCGAAGCTCGGCTACCGCGCACCGACCGGGCGGCTCGCCACCTGGCAGCCGGTGCTGTACGGTTTCGGCCAGTTGCTGCACATCGTCGGCCTGGTCTGGTCCGGTGGATACGGCGTGCAGCGCAAGGTCGCCGGCGCCGAGCAAGTTCTGCGCACGCCATCGGAGATCGCCGGCATGGGCCTGATGGGACTCGGCGGCGCGATCGCCATCATCGGCGGACTGCTGTTCGTGGTCGTTGTTCTGCGGGCCGCACGCGGCTCGGCAGCGGCATCGGAGGCAGCATGATCGGCTGGCTGCAACGACCGCTGCGTGCCGCCTTCATGTTCGTCGAAGGCCTGTTCAACCGCGCGTTCGGCGACAAGCTGAATCCGTTCTATCACCTCGGCGCGATCGCCTTTCATCTGTTCTGGCTGGTCGCGGCCAGCGGCCTCTACCTGTACGCGTTCTTCGATACGGCCGTCCCCGGCGCCTACGAATCGGTCGAGGCGATCACCCACCGCCAATGGTGGCTCGGCGGCATCATGCGCAGCGTGCATCGCTACGCCTCCGACGGCATCGTCGTCGTCATGCTGCTGCACATGCTGCGGCACTTCGCCTTTGATCGCATCCACGGCTACCGCTGGTTTGCCTGGGTCACCGGTGTCGCACTGATCTGGTTCGTATACATCTGCGGCGTCAACGGCTTCATGCTGCCTTGGGACCGTCTCGCCCAGTTCACCGTGGTCGCGACATTCGAATGGATCGACTGGCTGCCCGGCTTCGGCGGCGCGTTGATGCGCAATTTTATCTACGCCGACAGCGTCACCGACCGCTTCTTCTCGTTGCTCGTGTTCGTCCACATCGGTGGTCCGCTGCTGATGTTGCTGCTGATGTGGGTGCACATCCAGAAAGTGCCCAAGGCCAGCACGCTGCCGCCACGCAGCATCGGACTTGCCCTGCTCGTCGCGCTGCTAGCGTTGTCCGTCCTGCTGCCGGTGACCAGCCAGGGCGGCGTCGCCGATCTCGCCGTCGCGGTCGACACACTGCAACTCGACTGGTTCTACCTCGCGCTGTACCCACTGCTGTATCGCTGGCCGCTCGGCACGGTCTGGCTGCTCGTGGCCGGACTGACCGCATTGCTGTTTGTCCTTCCGTGGCTGCGTCTGGCCGGCGGCAGCCGCGGCGAGCGTCGCATCGAGTTGCATCCAGGCCCGCACGCTGCCACGGCCCATCCCGGTGAGACATTGCTCGATGCCGGCCTGCGTGCCGGCCTCGCGCTGCCCTACGACTGCCGTAACGGTGGCTGTGGCGTGTGCGTCTGCACCGTGCTGCAGGGCCGCGTCGACCACGGCGCGTACCAGCCGGCCGCCTTGACCGAATCGATGCGCGCGCGCGGCCAGACCTTGCTGTGCTGCGCGACGGCGCTGGAGGATGTCGTCGTCGCGATCGATGTCGCCTCGCTCGACCCTGACATGGCAGTGGCAGTGCGCAGCATGGACGCGCGGGTCGAAAGCATGGAACGCCTGTCCGCCGACGTCATCCGCCTCATGCTGGCGCTGCCCCCCGGCGAACGGATGCCATTCGTCGCCGGCCAGTACTTCAACTTCATCCTCGACGACGGCCAACGTCGCGCGTTCTCGTTCGCCAACCCGCCGCACGAGAGTGGCAGCGCGGACCATCCCTTGATCGAGGTGCACGTGCGTCTGGTCGAGGGTGGGCGTTTCACCACGCACGTGTTCACCGAGATGCAGGTTGGTGACGTGCTGCGCATCGAAGGCCCGTTCGGCCGCTTCGTGCTGCACGAGGGTGACCGGCCGATCCTGATGATCGCCGGCGCCACCGGCTTCGCGCCGATCAAGAGCATCGTCGAGGATGCTTTCGCGCGCGGCATCCAGCGGCCGATGCAGCTGTACTGGGGCGTGCGCCGGCGCAGCGACCTGTACCAGATCGATCTGGTCGAACGCTGGGCGCGCGAGCATGCCAACTTCCGCTTCGTGCCGGTGCTGTCCGACGAGCCGGCGGACGGCGACTGGAACGGACGGCGCGGCCTGGTCCACGCCGCCCTGCTTGAAGACCACCCGGATCTGAGCGGTTCGGAGGTCTATGTCTGCGGCTCGGTGCGCATGGTCGAGGTCGCGGTGCCCGAGTTCCTCTCGCACGGCCTCGGCGACGATGCCTGCTTCTCCGATGCGTTCCTGCCGAACCCGCTGGCAAGCCCGTCGGCAGCCGACGCCGACCGCGGGGCGACGCAAGGGACGCCCTGATCGATCCCCGGCACTGCGTCGGTGCTATCGTTGGCGGCTGCCGTCGCCAGGCCAGGCCGTATTGCGGGTCGAAGCCGCTGCCTGCGACCTGCGCAATGTCCCGTGCCAATTGACCCGCAGCCGGCAATCGCCCATGCAGATCTTCAAGATTTTCCGTATCGAAGCGGCCCACCGCCTGCCCAACGTACCCGCCGGGCACAAGTGTGCGCGCCTGCACGGGCACTCGTTCGAGGTGGAAGTGCATCTGGCCGGGCCGGTCGGCGAGCACACGGGCTGGGTCGCCGACTTCGCCGACATCGGCGCAGCCTTTGCCCCGGTGCACGAGCGCCTCGACCACCGTTACCTCAACGAGATCGAAGGGCTCGACAACCCGACCAGCGAGAACCTCGCGCGCTGGATCTGGCAGGCCCTGCAGCCACGCCTGCCGCTGCTGGCGCGCGTGGTGGTGCGTGAGACCTGCACCTCCGGCTGCATCTATCAGGGCCCCTGAGGGCCGCGTTCCTGCTGCGTCGCAGCGTCACCAGGAATGGGGAAAGACTGCCGAATCCAAACGCTGGATGAACCGTCCGGGCATATTCTTGTTGCGTCGCAACAAAACCTTTGCTAAGGTGCGCCCATCGTTCAACCAACCGAGGGAGACATCCAATGTACGAGCAGTTCAATTCCCAGCTCCTGGCGCTCGGCAAGAACTTCGCCGACGCGACGGTCAAGGCCCAGGGCGTGACGCTGGAAGGCTTCGAGCGCATCGCCGACCTGCAGATCAAGTCGATCGAGAGCCAGGTCAGCGCGGCCAGCGCGTTCTGGTCGGAAGCCGCCGAAGTGCGCGATTTCGACGGCGCCAAGGCGATCTGGCCGAAGGGCGTGCAGCTCGCCAAGCAGTCGGCCGAGAAGCTCTACAGCACCGGCCAGGAAGTCATCGGCGTCACGCTGAAGACCAACGAAGCGCTCGGCAACCTGATCAAGGGTTCGCTCGAGGCGACCAACGAGACCGTCGCCAAGCAGGTCAGCGCGGTCAAGAAGGCTGCCGCCGGCAAGTAAGTTCCACAGGCGACAAGGCGCTGCGGACACTCCCTCCCCTTCGACAGTTCGCAGCGCTCTTCAGAACCGGACGGTCCGCCGTCCGGTTTTTTTGTGCCTGCGCGGCCAGCGCATGCGACACTCCCGCCATGCCCCGCCTGACCATCACCGACGGCCCGCTCGCCGGCCGCGAGTACAGCTTCGACGACAGCGTGACGATCGGTCGTGGCGCCTATTGCGACGTGCGCATCGACGATTCAACCGTGTCGCGCCGGCATGCGCAGATCCGCCGCGATGATGAAGGCAACTGGCGCCTCGCCGATCTCGGCAGTGCAAACGGCACGGCCTGCGAGTCGCGCATGCTGAGCGGCGAAACCGTGCTCGGGCCGGTCGCGCTGCTGTTGTTCGGTGAAGTGCCGGCGCGCTTCGAGGCCGAGGTGAAGGAAGTATCGGCGTCCTCGCCGCGCGTGCTCGAAGCCTGGCTGGCGCGTTACGAGGGGCTTTCGGCGCTGACCACCCTGCCGGCGCGGCGTGACGAGCCCGCGCGTCTGCTCACGCAGGCGCTGGCGACGATCCTCGACATGTTCCCGGCGGCGGGCCGGGTGACGCTGTTCGTCACGCGCACCGGCACGACGCGTCTCGCACAGGTGGACGAGCAGGTGCGCGAGACGCCTCCTGTCGACGCGCGCGCGGCGCTGGCCGAAGCCAGCCTGCGCCATGTCGACGGCCTTGCCGGCGATGCTGCCACGTTCGCCCAGATCGGCGTTGCCAACGTCGCGAGTGCATTGGCGCTGCCGTTGGTGTTCGCTGGTGAAACGCTCGGCGCGCTGGTCGTCGAATCACTGCACGAAGGTTGCTTCGCCGATCCCGATCGCAGTCTCGGCAAGGCCATCGCGGCGGCGCTTGCGGTCCTGCTCGACGCGCGGCGCAGCCAGCATCCGGAGCGCCGCCTCGCCGAACGCGACCTCGCGCTGGCGCGACGCATCCAGCAACATTTCCTGCCGCAGAACACACCGACTGTCGAGGGCTGGTCGTTCGCCGAGGCCTACGAGCCGGCGCGCACGATCGGCGGCGATCTCTACGACTGGTTCAGCTTCGCCGACGGCCGCCTCGGCCTGGTCATCGCCGACGTGTCCGGCAAGGCCGTGTCGGCGGCGCTGGTCATGGCGCGCTTCGGCATGGCGTTGCGCCTGATTGCGAACCAGGCGCCCGATCCGGCCAGCCTGCTGGTGTCGCTCAACCTGCTGCTGCTCGACGAACTCGAACCCGGCATGTTCGTCACCGCGCAGGCACTCGCCTTCGATCCGCAGGGCGGCGACATCGAGTTCTCCAATGCCGGCCATCCGCCGCCGCTGGTACGTCGTGGCGACGGCACGGTGGCCCCGCTCGCCATCGACGAAGCCTCGGCGCTCGGCGTCGATGCGCGCACCTCGTTCCGCGCCACGCGCCTGCGCCTAGCCCCCGGCGAAGCCATGCTGCTGCACACCGACGGCCTCGAGGAAGCCCAGGATGCAGACGACAACCTGCTCGGCCTCGATCCGGTGACGACGGTGCTCGCCACCACGCGCGGCGCCGGAGCGATCGTGCAGGCGATCCAGCAGGCCGTGTCCGCGCATGCCGGCGCCAGCGATCCGGCGGATGATCTCACCCTGGTGGTTTTGGAGCGTTCGTGATCGGTGATCGGTGATCGGTGATTGGTGATTGGCAAAAGCCACTGCGAGCAGAAGCGAAACGCGCTACGCCTCTCCCGAGTCACGAATCACGACCTCGCACCCAGCAACTGCGCCGCGCAGGCCACGAGGGCGGCATCGGCGCTGCCGGTGGAGGCCTTGCCACGGTCGACGCCGAGCAGGCGGGCCGCGGCGGCAGTGAGGGGATCGATGCCGGCCGCGGGCTCGGGCGGCGCCGGTGCCGGTGCAGCAGCAGGTGCGGATGCTGCGGCGGGTGCAGCCGTGGGTGTCGGAGCCGCCGCCGGTGCGGCAGCCGCAACGCCCACCGGCGGATTGGCCAGCGCGGACTTGCGGTCCGGATGGATCACGAACAGGCGGGTGAAGCCGGCGACGTCGAACACCTGGCGCACCGCGGCGTTGAGCCCGGCCAGGCGCACGCTGCCATTGCCTTCGACGGCCTTGGCCAACGCAAGCAGGACGCGCAGGCCGGCGCTGCTCACATAGCCGATGCCGGCCAGATCGAGCACGAGGTGGCGTTGCCCGGCCTGCAGCAGGTCCTGCACGGCGAGTTCGAGGTCGGCCGCGGTCTCGGTGTCGAGACGGCCGACCAGGGCGAGCACGCAGAACGGCTCGGCCTTCTCCTCGCGGATCTCGAGCGCCATTTATCCTTCCCGGAACACGAAGCGCGCCATGCCGATCTGGATGACGTCCTCATGGCGCAATACCGCCTGCTGGACGACTTCGGCATTGACGCGCGTGCCGGCCTTGCTGCCGAGATCGCTCAACGTGTAGCCCTTGCTGTCGACGGTGATCTGCGCGTGGCGCGCATCGACACCGGGACCGCCAATGCGGATGTCGTTGCCGGCTTCGGCACCGAGCGAGACCGGCTTCGGCGGCAGCGGGATCGCGGTGCGGCCGGCCTCGGGGTTCTGCGGTACCAGGCGTGCGGTGCGCAGCGACATCGTCGCGCTCGGGCCGAATGCCGGCGCGGCCGTGCCAGTGCCCGGAGGCGGCGGCACGCGCGGCGGTTCGGGCAGCTTGAGCACCTGCAGGATCTGCGTCTGCGCGGTCGGCGGCACGCCGGGCGGCAGCGGAGCTGCCTGCGACGACGGCGGGGCGGGCGGCTCGGCGATCGGCATCTCCTGCGTGCTGGCCGGACCCGGAATGTCGAGCTCGGGCGCGCCGTGCAGCAGCTCTTCTTCGCTGTCGAACACCTCGAGGAAGCGCCCGCGCAGCTTCTCGCCCTGCTTGTGCGCGGCGGCACGTTCGGCGAGCTGGGCTTCGATCGCCTTGATGCGCTCGGCGAAGGCGGCATCGTCGAACTCGCCGAGCTTGTGGCGCAGTTCGATTTCCTGACGATCGAGCTTGACTGCCTCATGGGCGGCGTCGATCTCCGCGAGCACGCCGCGCAGGCGCGCGTAGGTCTCACGAGCGGTGCGCCGCAGCGGCTCGGCCTCGGTCTCCAGTGCCGCCAGCTTCGACGAATAGTCCGCGCGTACGCGCGCATGGACCGCCGGGTCGAAGTCGGCCTTGACCGCATCGAGGCCGGACAGGCGTTCACGCAGGACATCGGCGTCCTGCTTGAGCGCCTTAAGGGCATCGATGACGCTGAGGTCGACGCCCGACAGGGCTTCGGATGCTGCCGCGTTCTTGACCATGTTTCCCTCCGGGCCGCCTTCAGGCGGCGGTGAACAGGACTTCGACGGCGCCGAACCGCAAGGTGTCGCCGGGCTTGATCGGCACGTCGTTGCCGGTCGTCACGCGCGTGCCATTGACGAAGGTGCCGTTGACCGTACTGGTTTCCTCGCGCACGAAGTAAAGGCGCCCCTGGCGGACGAGTTTCGCATGGCGGCGGCTGAGGCTGCGCGTGGCATCGAGGCCGCTGAGGTCGATCTCGGGGCGGATGCCGGCAGCCGGATCGGGGCGGCCGATGAGGAACTCCGCGACCGCCGGATCGAGTGGGAATGACTCGCCGCCGGCATGGCGCAGCAGGCAGCGTTCCGACGACGGCGGGACCGGGGCCGCCGGGGCCGCGGCTTCGACACCGATCGAGGTCGGCGCCGGCGCCTCGACGGCCGCCGGGGGTGGGGCCTTGGCGGGTTTCGGCGCTGCGGCCGGTTTCGCTGCCGGACCGCGCAGGCGCGCGATTTCTGCCATCGCCTCGGTCAGGCGCTGCTCGCTGTTGCGGTGCCGCGCCGACAACATGCGCAACATGCACTCGCCGATCGCGGCGTTCTGGCGCAGCAGGTCGGAGAGCTCGGTACGCTCGATGCGCAGCAGGCGCGCGGTCCCGCGCGCACGTGCGCTGGTGAAGCGCGGCAGATCCGTGAGCATGGCCATTTCACCGAAGAATTCGCCGGGACCGAGCACGGCGACCGGCTCGGCGCCGCGCGCGGCGATCAGGAGTTCGATCGCGCCACTTTCGACGATGAACATGGCCTGCCCGGCTTCGCCCTCGCGGAACACGAACTGGCCGGCAGGGACATCGAGGGTGGAAGCCAGGGGCATTTCCATCGGAGGACTGTGGGCGCGGCGAAAGCCGGCGTTCGGCCTCTGATTATGCCGAGCGCCGGACAAAGGCGGCAACCCGGCCGAGACCGCAGGCGCGAACCGGGCAAGCCCGCGGGTGAAGGTCGCCGGCCCGGTCACTTCGCCGCTGTACCCGGCCCGCGTCGCCTGTGACATAACGACGCACAAGCCCTCGGTGGCACCCTGGTTCCGGGCTCGATCGTGTTGCGGCGCGTGAAAACGTGCTGCTATCATTTTCAGGCTTTGTCGATGCCATTTTCCCGCGGCATCGATGCCGCCAGATGGGGCCGGCCAGGTGCGCAACTCGATCGCCCACGGATGGCGTGTGGCTGTCCGCACCACGCTGCTGCAGTCCGGCGCCTCGTGCGTGGCCGCCGCGGTCGCGGCGGCCTGGGGTTGGCGCACGGGGCTCGCCGCCTTCGTCGGTGGCCTCGTCATCGCCGCGGGGAACGTGCTGTTCGCGTTGCGCCTGTTCGGGCGGGGTGTGGTGCCAGTACGGACAGCGATGCGTGCAGCGTATGCCGCCGAAGTACTGAAGTGGATGTGGATCTGTGCTGCGCTCTATCTGTCCATCGCCGTGCTGAAGCTGCCCTTCCCGGGCCTCATCGCCGGCGTGCTGGTGGCACAGCTGTCGTTCTGGATCGCCCTAATTGCAATCAGGTAACCCGATGGCCAGCGAAGAACACGGCCCCGCCAACATGACCGAGTACATCAAGCACCATCTCCATCATCTGGAGTACAAGGTGGGAGATGGGGCGTTCTGGACGATCAACCTCGACAGCGTGCTGGTCAAGCTCGTCCTCGCCCTCGTGTTCGTCGTCCTGTTCCTGCGCGTCGCCCGGCGCGCCACTTCCGGCGTGCCCGGCAAGCTGCAATGCGCAATCGAGATGATCGTCGGCTTCGTCGACGGGCTCGTGCGCGAGACCTTCCACGGCCGCAGCAAGATGATCGCGCCGCTGTCGTTGACGATCTTCTGCCTCGTGTTCCTGATGAACTTCATGGACATGATCCCGGTGGATTGGCTGCCCGCCGCCGGTGCCGCCGCCGGCATCCCGTACCTGCGCGTCGTGCCGACCGCCGACCTCAACACCACGCTCGGCATGGCCGTGACCGTGTTCCTGCTGATCCAGTACGTCGGCCTCAAGCACAAGGGCATCAAGACCTTCTTCGGCGAGTTCCTGACCGCGCCGTTCCATGCCCACGGCGCACTCGGCAAGATCCTGCTGGCCCCGCCGAACCTGCTGCTGCGCCTGATCGAGGAAGCCGTGCGCCCGGTGTCGTTGTCGCTGCGACTGTTCGGCAACATGTACGCCGGCGAGCTGATCTTCATCCTTATCGCGGTGATGACCCTCGGCGCGACGCTCGACCACTTCTCGACCTATCTGCTCGGCGCCGGCCAGATCATTGCCGGCTTCGCCTGGACGGCGTTCCACGTGCTCGTCATCACCCTGCAGGCCTTCATCTTCATGACGCTGACCATCGTCTACCTGAGCATGGCTGCAGAGCATCACTAGTGCGATCGTCCGTGATCGCGAGAATCAAAAAGCGGCCATCCATGGCCGCACTGTTTGAGTAACGCTTGTTTCCCCGCTTTTCCGAATCCCAATCCCCAATCCCAGCTTCAACAGGAGACAACCATGGAAACCATCGCCAACGTTGCCCAGATCGGCGACCTGCTCAGCATGACCGTCATCGCCGCCGGCCTCCTGATCGGCCTCGGCGCCCTCGGCACGGCGATCGGCTTCGCCCTGCTCGGCGGCAAGTTCCTCGAAGGCGCTTCGCGTCAGCCGGAACTGACCCCGATGCTGCAGACCAAGATGTTCATCATCGCCGGCCTGCTCGACGCGGTGCCGATCATCGGCGTCGCCATCGCTCTGCTGCTGATCTTCGCCAACCCGCTGCTGGCGACGCTCGGCGTCAAGTAAGCGCCGCACCCGACCCGCATCGACGGCGGCCACCCGCGGGTGGCCGCGTGCAGGAGTACCGCGATGAGCATCACCATCACGCTGGTCATCCAGGGAATTGCGTTTTTCCTGGTTGCCTGGCTCGTCATGAAGTTCGGCTGGCCGCACATCATCGCGGCCATCGAGGAGCGCCAGGCGAAGATCGCCGAGGGCCTGGCCGCGGCCGACCGCGCGCGCCAGGAACTCGCCGACGCCGATGCACGCGTCGCCGACGAGATCCGCAAGGCGCGTGCCGAAGCGGCGGCAATCGTCGACAAGGCGCAGCAGCAGGCCAACCAGATCGTCGAGAAGGCCCGCAACGACGCCATCGTCGAGGCGACCAAGCAGAAAGCGATCGCCGCGGCCGACATCGAGGCGCAGGCACACAAGGCACGCGAGGAACTGCGTTCGCAGGTTGCCGCGTTGGCCGTTGCCGGCGCGCAGAAGATCCTCAAGCGCGAGATCGATGCCAACGCCCACAAGGCGCTGATCGATCAGCTCGTCGCCGAGATCTGACGCCATGTCGAGCGCACTGACCCTGGCACGCCCGTACGCCCGCGCCGCGTTCGAAAGCGCACGCGCGAGCGGCACCCTCGCCGACTGGTCCGGCAAGCTCGCCTTTGCCGCGAACGTGGCCGCCGATCCGCGCGTGACCGCGCTGTTCGGCGACCCACGCATCGGCGCGGGCGATCTCGCGGCGCTGTGCGTACCGGCCGGCGAAGCGGCTGAATCCGCTTTCAATGCCTTCGTCCAGTTGCTGGCCGACAACCGCCGCCTGCCAGTGCTACCCGAGATCGCCGCACTGTTCGAGGAGCTCAAGCTCGAATCCGAGCGCGTGCTCAAGGTCGACGTGCGCGCGGCAACGCCGATCGACGATGCCGGGCTGGCCAAGCTCAAGGACGCGCTCGGCCGTCGCTTCGGCCGCGCGGTCGAGATCAGCCAGTCGGTTGACACGGATCTGCTCGGCGGTGCCGTCATCGATGCCGGCGACGTCGTCATCGACGGCTCGGTACGCGGCCGCCTCGAACGCCTCGAACACGCCCTTACCCACTGAATTCGCACTCGCAGGACGGGCCGGGCCCGTCCTCCAGGAAGACAACCATGGCCACCCAGATCAACCCGTCCGAAATCAGCGACCTCATCAAGAGCCGCATCGAGAAGTTCAAGCTTGGTGCCGACGCGCGCAACGAAGGCACGGTCACCAGCGTCTCCGACGGCATCGTGCGCATCCACGGACTCACCGACGCGATGTCGGGCGAGATGATCGAGCTGCCCGGCAATACCGTGGCGCTCGCGCTGAACCTCGAGCGCGACTCGGTCGGCGCGGTCGTGCTCGGTGCCTACGAGCACCTGCGCGAAGGTGACGTCGCCAAGACCACCGGCCGCATCCTCGAGGTGCCGGTCGGCCGCGAACTGCTCGGCCGCGTGGTCGACGCGCTCGGCAACCCGATCGACGGCAAGGGCCCGATCGGTGCCTCATTGACCTCGCCGATCGAGAAGGTCGCGCCGGGCGTGATCTGGCGCAAGTCAGTCGATCAACCGGTGCAGACCGGCTACAAGTCGGTCGACTCGATGATCCCGATCGGCCGTGGCCAGCGCGAACTGATCATCGGCGACCGTCAGACCGGCAAGACCGCCCTGGCCGTCGACACGATCATCAACCAGAAGGGTTCGGGCATCAAATGCGTGTACGTGGCGATCGGCCAGAAGCAGTCGTCGATCGCCAACGTCGTGCGCAAGCTCGAGGAACATGACGCGCTCAAGCACACGATCATCGTCGCCGCCTCGGCGTCGGAGTCGGCCGCCATGCAGTACATCGCGGCCTACTCGGGCTGCGCGATGGGCGAGTTCTTCCGCGACAACGGCGAAGACGCGCTGATCATCTACGACGACCTGACCAAGCAGGCCTGGGCCTACCGCCAGATCTCGCTGCTGCTGAAGCGCCCGCCGGGCCGCGAAGCGTATCCGGGTGACGTCTTCTATCTGCACTCGCGTCTGCTCGAGCGCGCCGCGCGCGTCAACGAGGACTACGTCGAGAAGCACACCAAGGGTGCGGTCAAGGGCAAGACCGGCTCGCTGACCGCGCTGCCGATCATCGAAACCCAAGCCGGCGACGTCTCCGCCTTCGTGCCGACCAACGTGATCTCGATCACCGACGGCCAGATCTTCCTCGAAACCGACCTGTTCAACGCCGGCATCCGCCCGGCCGTGAACGCCGGCATCTCGGTGTCGCGCGTGGGTGGCGCCGCACAGACCAAGATCGTCAAGAAGCTTTCCGGCGGCGTGAAGCTGGCGCTTGCCCAGTACCGCGAGCTTGCCGCGTTCGCCCAGTTCGCTTCTGACCTCGATGCCGCCACACGCGCCCAGCTCGAGCGCGGCCAGCGCGTCACCGAGCTGATGAAGCAGAAGCAGTACGCGCCGCTGTCGATCGCCGAACTCGCACTGTCGATCTACGCCGCCGAGAAGGGCTTCCTCGATGACCTGCCGATCGCGAAGATCCTGCCGTTCGAAACCGCCCTGCACGCGTTCTTCCACAGCAACCACGGCGACCTCATGAAGAAGATCGTCGACACCGGCGACTGGAACAACGACATCGAAGCCGTGTTCAAGAACGGTCTCGAGGAGTTCAAGCGCACCGGCAACTGGTAATGCCGTGATTCGTCATTCGTGATTCGGCATCGGCAAGAGCGGGGCGCGAATCACCAATCGTCAATCACCAATCACAAGCGAGCGTAGCGAGCAAATGGCCGGCGGCAGAGAAATCAAAACCAAGATCAAGAGCGTGCAGAACACCCGCAAGGTGACGCGTGCGCTCGAGATGGTCTCGGCATCGAAGATCCGCAAGGCGCAGGACCTGATGAAGGCCTCGCGTCCGTATGCACGCCTGATGCGCCAGGTCATCGGCCACATCGCGCGCGCAAACTCGGAATACCAGCACCCGTTCATGGTCGAGCGTGACGAGATCAAGCGCATCGGCTTCATCGTGGTATCGACCGACCGCGGCCTCTGCGGCGGCCTCAATTCGAACCTGTTCCGCCGCCTGCTCGCCGAGATCCGCGAGTGGCAGGCCAAGGGCGTCGAGGTCGAACTGGTCTGCGTCGGCCAGAAGGCGGTCACCTTCTTCCGGCGCCTCAAGCTCAACATGGTCGGCAGCGTCACACACCTTGGCGAGCGCCCGGAAGTGACCGAGCTGGTTGGTGTCATCAAGGTCATGCTCGACGCCTACACGGAAGGGCGCCTCGATCGCGTCTCACTGGTGTACAACGACTTCGTCAACACGATGACCCAGCGCGCGACGATCGACCAGTTGCTGCCGCTGCCGCCGTCGACCGAGCTCGCCGCCACGCATGCTTGGGACTACATCTACGAACCCGACGCCGAGACCGTGCTCGACCACGTGCTGACGCGCTACGTCGAGTCGCTGGTGTACCAAGCGACGCTCGAGAACCTCGCCAGCGAGCACGCCGCGCGCATGGTCGCCATGAAGGGCGCGTCGGACAACGCGACCAAGGCGATCGGCTCGCTGACGCTGATCTACAACAAGGCGCGTCAGGCGGCGATCACGCAGGAAATCTCGGAAATCGTGGGCGGCGCGGCGGCGGTATAGAGAAGCCGGGATTCGAGATTGGGGATTGGAGATTCGAAACAGCATGCGCCGCGAGCGCTCTTGCGAATCCAGAATCTCGGATCCCAAAGCCAAACAACCAAACAGTTCCATGGAGTTCCCCGCAATGAGCCAAGGCAAAGTCGTACAAATCATCGGCGCCGTCGTAGACGTCGAGTTCCCGCGCGAATCCGTGCCGAAGGTGTACGACGCGCTCAAGATCGAGGGCATGGCGATCACGCTTGAGGTGCAGCAGCAGCTCGGCGACGGCGTCGTGCGCACGATCGCGCTCGGTTCGACCGACGGCCTCAAGCGCGGCCTCGTCGTCACCAACACCGGCGAAGGCATCAAGGTGCCGGTCGGCAAGGCGACGCTCGGCCGCATCATGGACGTGCTCGGCAATCCTATCGACGAGGCCGGCCCGATCGGCGAGAAGGACCAGTGGGTCATCCACCGCGAGGCACCGGCCTATGACGAGCAGGCCGCCGCCAACGAGCTGCTGGAGACCGGCATCAAGGTCATCGACCTGGTCTGCCCGTTCGCCAAGGGCGGCAAGGTCGGCCTGTTCGGCGGCGCCGGCGTAGGCAAGACCGTCAACATGCTCGAGCTGATCAACAACATCGCCACCCAGCACGCCGGCCTGTCGGTGTTCGCCGGCGTCGGCGAGCGTACGCGCGAAGGCAACGACTTCTACCACGAAATGATCGATGCCGGCGTCGTCAAGCTCGACGACAAGGCGCAGTCGAAGGTCGCGATGGTGTACGGCCAGATGAATGAGCCGCCCGGCAACCGCCTGCGCGTCGCCCTGACCGGCCTGACCATGGCCGAATACTTCCGCGACGAGAAGGACGAGCACGGCAAGGGCAAGGACGTGCTGTTCTTCGTCGACAACATCTACCGCTACACCCTGGCCGGCACCGAGGTCTCGGCGCTGCTCGGCCGCATGCCTTCGGCGGTCGGTTACCAGCCGACCCTGGCCGAGGAAATGGGCGTGCTGCAGGAGCGCATCACCTCGACCAAGACCGGCTCGATCACCTCGATCCAGGCCGTGTACGTGCCCGCCGACGACTACACCGACCCGTCGCCGGCGACCACCTTCGCCCACCTCGACTCGACCGTGGCGCTATCGCGCGACATCGCCTCGCTCGGCATCTACCCGGCCGTGGACCCGCTGGCCTCGACCAGCCGTCAGCTCGACCCGCTGGTGATCGGCACCGAGCACTACGAGACCGCGCGCCGCGTGCAGGGCATGCTGCAGCGTTACAAGGAGCTCAAGGACATCATCGCGATCCTCGGCATGGATGAGCTTTCGGAAGACGACAAGCTCACCGTCTCGCGCGCGCGCAAGATCGAGCGCTTTTTCTCGCAGCCGTTCACGGTCGCCCAGGTGTTCACAGGCGCGCCCGGCAAGTACGTGTCGCTGAAGGAAACCATCCGCGGCTTCAAGATGATCTGCGACGGCGAATGCGACCACCTGCCCGAACAGGCGTTCTACATGGTCGGCGGCATCGACGAGGCCTTCAAGAAGGCCGAGGACATGGGCGTCAAGAAGGCGGCCTGACGGCTGCCTTCCTGGAACCGGGGACAGGGAATCGCCGGAAGCGGCAAGCCGACGAAACGCGCTCTGACCACTCCCGATTTCCCATTCCCATCGAACGAGCGATAGCGAGAGAGACCCATGAGCACAATCCGCTGCGACATCGTCAGCGCCGAAGCCGAGATCTTCCACGGCGACGCCCAGATGGTCGTCGCCACCGGCGAAATGGGCGAGCTCGGCATCGCGCCGCGCCACGCCCCGCTGATCACGCGCCTCAAGCCGGGCCAGGTGCGCGTCATCCTCGGCAACGGCGAGGAGCAGTTCTTCTACGTTTCCGGCGGCATCCTCGAGGTGCAGCCGCAGGTCGTGACCGTGCTCGCCGATACCGTGGTGCGCGCCGCCGACCTCGACGAGGCGCAGGCGCGCAAGGCCAAGGACGACGCCGAGCGCGCGCTCGCCAACCGCTCCGAGGCGCTCGAAGTCGCCGAGGCCCAGGCCCGCCTGGCCGAGGCCACCGCGCAGCTGCAGGCGCTCGAACGCCTGCGCCGCAACCTCAAGCACTGATCCCACTCCACGGGCTTCACCACGACGCCGGCCACGAGCCGGCGTCGTGCTTTCCGGCCACCCTACCGAACCGTCTGCCGGCCACGCGCGGCCTTGCGTCATGCTGGCCAATCCAGCGTGTTCTCCACCCCGAGGATTTCCGCTAAGGTTTCCCGCCTGATCCGGGGGAGAACGCCCATGTCCGCCGTGCCGCTGCACGTCATCATCCTCGCCGCCGGCGAGGGCAAGCGCATGAAGTCCGCGCGACCGAAGGTGCTGATGCCGCTCGCCGGCCGGCCAATGCTCGGCCACGTGCTGGCCACCGCACGCGGCCTGCAACCGGCGGCGATCCACATCGTCTATGGGCATGGCGGCGACCAGGTGCGTGCCACGTTCGCCGATCCCGACCTTTCCTGGGTGCTGCAATCCGAACAGCGCGGCACCGGCCATGCGGTGCGCCTGGCCATGGCAGCCATCCCCGAAGATGCACGCGTGCTCGTGCTGTACGGCGACGTGCCGCTGATCGGCGCGGAGACGCTGGCCAACCTGCTGGCCATCCGCTCTCCGCTGAGCGCGCTGGTTACCCAGCTCGAAACACCGTACGGTTACGGTCGCGTGATCCGCGACGGCATCGGCCGTGTGCGCGCGATCGTCGAGGAGAAGGACTGCACCGCCGAGCAGCGCGCCATCACCTGGGTCAACAGCGGCATCCTCGCCGCCGATGCACGCCGCCTGCGCGTGTGGATCAACAACCTGTCCGACGACAACGCCCAGCACGAGTACTACCTGACCGACATCTACGCCCAGGCCAACGACGAAGGCGAACCCGCCGAGGCAAGCCTGTGCATGAATGCTCAGGAAGTGTTCGGCGCCAACGACCCCTGGCAACTTGCCGCACTCGAACGCCTCTACCAGCGCCTGCAAGCAACCGCCCTGGCTGCGGCAGGCGTGCGCTTCGCCGACCCGGTGCGCTTCGACCTGCGTGGCAAGGTCACGACCGGACGCGACGTGGAGATCGACGTCGATGTCATCCTCGAAGGTGAGGTGATGCTCGGTGACGAGGTCTCGATCGGGCCGTTCTGCCGGATCGCGCATTCGCGCCTCGCCGCCGGTACCGTCGTGCGCGGCCACTGTGACCTCGAAGGCGTGACCACCCACGGCCCCTGCGTGATCGGCCCATTCGCGCGCCTGCGTCCTGGCAGCGAACTCGCCGCCGGCACGCGCATCGGCAACTTCGTCGAAACCAAGAACGCCACCTTCGCCAGCGGCGCCAAGGCCAATCATTTGAGTTACGTCGGCGACGCCGAAGTCGGCGCCGGCGCCAACATCGGTGCCGGCACCATCACCTGCAACTACGACGGCGTGAACAAGTTCCGTACCGTGATCGGCGAGAACGCCTTCATCGGCTCGAACACCTCGCTCGTTGCCCCGGTCAGCATCGGCAGCGGCGCGACCATCGGCGCCGGTTCGGTGGTCACCAGGAATGCGCCGGATGGCGAGCTCACCATCGCGCGCGTGCGCCAGGCCACCGTTCCAGGCTGGCGGAGACCCGGGAAGTAAGCATACGCGGGGCTGATTTGGGCACATCGCCCCATTTGGGGTGTCCAGGGGCGATGCATGCATGTGCGCTCGTTGCCAAATCCGGCAAGACTCCGGCACCCGCAACGCTCATGATCCCGTCGCTCGTCACAGCCCCGAGCCCACGCGGCCGATCGCGTTCAATCGAAGCCGTTCGCGAACACCGGATCGACCGTGATCGTGGCCTGCATGGCCCAACCCATGCCACCCGAGACACGATGTTCCCAACTGAACTTGCGCCATGGCGAGGTACGGTAGGCCGGCAGGCCGCTGGCCGGACCATTCGGGCGGATCCAGAAGTTCACCCCCTCGTCGTAGGTGAAATAGAGATCCTCGGCAGTCTCGGCCAGACGCGGGTCGTGCTGTCCGAGCAATTCTGCGAAATAGTGCGCCCAGGCAAGACCAGTGGCGACATCGAGGGAGTGCTCCACATCGGCGTCGTTGATCTGGCCGTTGCTGCCGTTCCAAAGCATCGCATAGCGCGGCAAGGCGAGTGCACCGGCATGGTTGCTGTAGGTGTGCGCAGCTGTCAGGACGGTCGAGGCGCGCAGAAAATTGCCCATGCGCCGCACGAAGTCCGCGATCGCCGGATCCTCCGACGTGGAATAGGCTCGCAGCATGGCGTCAACGATCAACACGCTCATCCAGCTAGACGCGCCGAGCGATCCACTGGCCCAGTCACCATCGTGCTGCGACCCGAAGTGGTATAGACCACCATCGACGTAGCCCGCGGGCTGCGGGATCTGTCCGTTGGCACCATTCTGGTGGCTGACAAGCCGCGAGACGATCGTGCCGACGCGTGCAGCATGGTTGCCACCCAGCAGTTCGTAAGCGACCTGATTGGCCAGCAACTTGTACGCGACGTGGCGTTCAGTCCAAAAACCCATCGAAGGCGTCCACGCCTCGTTGAAGCCGTCGTGCGCCGAGACGATCGCAGCGAGGCGATCGAGCGCGCTGTCGTCGCCGGTCAGCCAGTATCGATAGGCCAGATTCTCGGCATACACGTACTTGGTGTCGCCGTTGCGCATGTCGAAATGACCGCTTGTGTTGACATGGTCGGTATAGAAATCCGAAGCGCGTACAGCCTCGCGCAGCGCGCCGGCGAAACCACTGCGCACATACAGCGCGAACATCGTCGAGGCGCGGTCGTACAACCAGGGCTCGTACTCTGTCTTGTACCTGCACTGGTTGGCCGCGGTGACACGCGCATCGTCCTGGTTGATCGACGCGTAGAAGTTGTTCTTCATCGCTCGATCGGCCTCGGTGTGACCGGACCAATGCTGAATCGCAGCGTTTGTCGCCGGATTGTCACGTCCCTCGGTGTTGCTGGCATCGAATGGCAGGTTGCGCGAACCGCGCAAGGCGCCAAGGCTCAACCATGATGCCGGCAGGACGGCCAGGACGTCCGGTTCCTGCACGTTGTCGGCGGCGATGAAACTGCCACTGCTGGCGGTATGCCAGCCATTGCGCACCGGTTCGAGGCTCGGCACGTCGTTCTGGCGCGGCGCACCACCCCAGCTGACCGTGACGGTCTCGGGCGCGGTACCGGCGAAGCTGTAGCGGATCTGCACGCGGGCGACACGTACGGAGGTACCGTCCAGCGCAGGGTTCAGGCGATGACGCCAGGGTGTCAGTTCGCGCACGTGGGCCGGAATCTCGCTGCCGTCCTTCATGACACGCAGCGTGGCGAGACCGGCCGCGGTGATCGATCCGCGCGGAAATGGCACACCGAAGGTGACTAGACGCAACGTGCCGGGTGTCGCCGCTTCGGTCGGCACGAGTTTCACCTCGAGGCTCCCCGAAGGAACCGGACCGGCAAGGAAGGCTTCGACGGCGGCAGCCGGTGCGGAAACAGACAGTACAACGAGCAGCAAGAACAGGCGAATCACGACATGCACTCCATCAGGGGGCGCAATCATGACCTTGGCTTGATGGAAACTTCTTGAATGGGATCACAGGCTTACGTGAAACTTTCTGGAGCTGCCGAATATCCGACGCAGGTCTCGTTTGGAGCGACCGCGAACGTGACGCAGGTCCGCCGGACGCACCTCGACGGACCGCCGGCGGGCGCATCCGACAGCCGGATCCGCCCGTCGGACGCGGGGATCCGACCTCCGGTGGCCTGCTAGACTCGCGCGCTCACTCGCAGGGAGTCATCGATGCCCAGTGCTGCACTGCCCCGCCCGGAGCATACGAAGGTCTGCGTGATCGGCCTCGGCTATGTCGGCCTGCCGCTCGCGGTCGGTTTCGGTCGCGTCCTGCCGACTCTCGGCTTCGACATCAATACCGCACGCATCGCCGAGCTGACGGCGCACCGCGACCACACCCTCGAAGTCTCGCCCGAGGAGCTGCGCGACGCACCGATGCTCACCTTCAGCGCCGATCCCGCCGCATTGGACGACTGCAATGTCTTCATCGTCACCGTGCCGACGCCGATCGACGATGCCAAGCGCCCCGACCTGCGTCCACTCGAGTCCGCCAGCCGCACGGTCGGTCGCGCGATCCGCCCCGGTGGCGTCGCCATCTTCGAGTCGACCGTCTACCCCGGCGCGACCGAGGAAGTCTGCGTGCCGATCATCGAGCGCGAGTCGGGCCTGCGCTGCAACGAGGACTTCTTCGTCGGCTACAGCCCCGAACGCATCAATCCGGGCGACAAGCAGCACCGCCTCGAGACGATCCTCAAGGTGACCTCGGGTTCGACGCCCGAGGCTGCCGAGTTCGTCGACGCGCTGTACCGGCGCGTGATCACCGCCGGCACGCACAAGGCCTCGAGCATCCGCGTCGCCGAAGCGGCCAAGGTCATCGAGAACACCCAGCGCGACCTCAACATCGCCCTGGTCAACGAACTCGCCCTGATCTTCCACCGCCTCGGCATCGATACCGGCGAAGTGCTGGCCGCGGCCGGCACCAAGTGGAACTTCCTGCCGTTTCGCCCGGGCCTGGTCGGCGGGCATTGCATCGGCGTCGATCCGTATTACCTGACCCACAAGGCGCAGCAGATCGGCTACCACCCCGAGGTGATCCTGTCGGGACGGCGCATCAACGACGGCATGGGCAGCCATGTCGCCCAGCGCGTGGTCAAGCTGATGACCCAGCGGCGCATCCACGCCGCCGGCGCCAACATCCTCGTGCTCGGCCTGGCCTTCAAGGAAAACTGCCCGGACCTGCGCAACACGCGCGTGACCGACGTCGTCGACGAGTTCAGGAGCTATCACGCCAACGTCGACGTGCACGACCCGTGGGTCAATGCCGCCGAGGCCGAGCACGAATACGGGCTCGCGCTCGTGCCGGCGCTGGAGAACGGCAAGTACGACGCGATCGTGCTCGCCGTCGCCCACCGCCAGTTCGTCGAGATGGGCGTGGCCCGCATCCGCGCGCTCGGCAAACCCGGCTGCGTTCTGTTCGACGTCAAGAACGTGCTGCCGCGCGAGGCGGTGGATGATCGGCTGTGAAAGGTCGTGATTCTTGCGACGCCCCCCAAGCGCCAAGATCAAGAACCAGCACGCATGCTTCTCTCGAAACTTGAAGTGGCCCACGACGATAGCAAACCGGCGCCCCTTGTTCGTGCGGACGGGCCAACTGCTTCCGCTAACATGCACCACCTCGAACCGCCGCTTCTCCGAATCACCCATCACGAATCACCAATCACGGCTTCAACCCCATGCGCATCCTCGTCACCGGCGCCGCCGGTTTCATCGGTTCGGCCCTCAGCGCACGCCTGCTCGCGCGCGGCGACGAGGTGCTCGGCTACGACAACCTCAACGACTACTACGACCCGACGCTGAAGGAGGCGCGCCTCGCGCGATTGACGCCGCATGCAGGCTTCCGCTGCGTGCGTGCCTCGCTCGAGGACCGCGATGCGATGAATGCGGCGTTTGCCGACTTCCGCCCGCAGCGCGTGGTCAACCTCGCCGCCCAGGCCGGCGTGCGCTATTCGCTGCAGAATCCACAGGCCTACATCGACAGCAACCTCGTCGGTTTCACCAACATCCTCGAGGCCTGTCGCCACGGCGGCGTCGAGCATCTGGTGTATGCCTCGTCGAGTTCGGTCTACGGCGCCAACCGCAAGCTGCCGTTCTCGGTGCGTGACGCGGTCGACCATCCGGTCAGCCTGTACGCCGCGACCAAGAAGGCCAACGAGCTGATGGCACACACCTACAGCCACCTGTTCGGGTTGCCGACCACCGGCCTGCGCTTCTTCACGGTCTACGGACCGTGGGGCCGCCCCGACATGGCCCTGTTCCTGTTCACGCGAAAGATCCTCGCCGGCGAACCGATCGAGGTGTTCAACCACGGTCGGCACACGCGCGATTTCACCTATATCGACGACATCGTCGAGGGCGTGATCCGCACGCTCGACCGCGTGCCGGCGCCCGACCCGGCCTTCGACGCGCTCGAGCCGAACCCCGGTTCGTCATCGGCGCCGTATCGCGTCTACAACATCGGCAACCACCAGCCGATCGAACTGGCGCGCTACATCGAGGTGATCGAAGAATGCCTCGGGCGCAAGGCCGAGAAGATCCTGCTGCCGATGCAGCCCGGTGACGTGCCGGACACCTGCGCCGACGTCGAGGAACTGGCCCGCGACACCGGCTACGCGCCGTCGACCAGCGTGGAGACCGGTGTGGCAAACTTCGTCACCTGGTATCGCCACTACTACGGCGCCTAGAGATGCTCTGATCTGTTCCACAACAGCGCCACGGCCCTGTGCGAGTGCGGATCAAGGCGTGACGACGAGGGCAGACTGGCCATCTCTCAAGTCAGCGCACAACGCTGCGGACCTTGCGATGTCATGGCGCCATTGTCGAACCGAGCGTTCCTGGTCTGATCCAACCCGTTCGCGGCTGGAGCCGCTCCAGCAAGAGCTTGATTTCGTACGGGTAGCTTCGGCCATGATCGGCAAAGTCAGGAGTTTCCGGGATCGCGGACTGTCGAGGCTGGTCCGGGACCTCTGGAAAATGTGATATGTTTCACATTATTAGACGATCTGGGGAGGGTTGGGCATGAAGGCGCCGTGGTTGCCGCTCATCGGCGGCTTGTTCCTGCTGCTCACGGGCTGCGCCAGCGGGCCCCGGCCTGGTGATGCGCCGGCCGTCAACCTTCAGGCCCAGGCGGTCGAGGCCTACCGGATCGGTGTCGACGACAGCATTCGGGTCGCGGTCTGGCAAAACCCCGACCTGAACGTGACCGTCCCTGTGCGTCCGGACGGCAAGATCTCGGTACCTCTCGTCGGCGACGTCGAGGCCGGGGGCAAGACTCCGGAGGAAGTCGCGGCCGAGATCCGTACGCGGCTCGAAACCTACGTGCGCAACCCACAGGTCACGGTCATCGTCGACCAGTTGCGCAGCCACGAATACCTCTCACGCGTACGCGTGACCGGGGCGGTGCGCACACCAATCTCGGTACCTTACCGACAGGGCATGACCGTGCTCGACGCCGTGCTCGCCGCTGGCGGCACCAACGAATTTGCCGCCTCCGACCGCACCGAGCTCTATCGCAAGAGCGGTGCGTCGACCAAGGCCTTCGCCGTGCGCCTCGACCGCATCCTGCACAAGGGCGACCTCGGCACGAACTACGAAGTCCAGCCGGGGGATGTCATCACCGTCCCCGAGCGTTCGTTCTGAACGCGTCGAACGAGAACGACACGAGGTCGTCCCGGCAATGAACAACGAGATTGCACCGGTCACGGAGTTGCTGCCGGTTTTTGTCCGTGAGATGCGGCGCTATGGCGTGACGATGTCGATCCTGTTCGCCGTGATTGCCCTCGCAGGCCTCGTCATCGGCATCGTCTGGCCGCGCACCTATGTGGCATCGACGACGATCCTCGCCCAAGGCAGTGACATCATCCAGCCGCTGCTCGAAGGCCGTGCCGTGCCGACCAGCGTGACCGACCACGCGGGCATCGCTCGCCAGGTCGTGTTCAGTCGCAAGGTCCTCGGGAGCGTGCTGGAGCACGGCGGCTGGCAGGAAACCCACCCGAGTGCCCTCGAGCAGGACCGGTTGATGGAACAGATCCGCGACCGCACGACGGTCACCAGCCCACGACCTGAACTGGTGCAGATCACCTACCGTGATTCCGAACCGCACCGTACCTACGAAGTTACGCAACACTTTGCCGAACAGTTCATCGCCGAAAGCAAGGCCGCCAAGGAGCGCGAGAGTCGCGAGGCCTTCGAGTTCATCGACAGCCAAGTCAACGACTACCACAAGAAGCTCACCGATGCCGAGGACGGCCTGCTCAAGTACCGCTCTGCGCATGCGGACGCGCAGCCCGGCAGCGCCACCGACGCCAATGCGCGCATTAGCGCGCTGCGCACTCAGGTCGAGCAGGCGCGCATGACCCTCATGGAGCAGCAATCGCGAGAAGCTGCGCTGGTAGCCCAGCTTTCCGGCGAGTCGGAAGTCACCGCCGTGCAGACGCGGGCCGGCCTGTATCGAGCACAATTGATCGAGTTGCAGTCCCAGCTCGATCGCCTCCTGCTCACCTATACCGAGCAGTATCCCGATGTGGTGCGCACACGCATGCAAATGCAGGATGTCCAGCGTCAGCTCGCCGCGGAAGAAGCCCGACGTCAGCAGCCCGGCGCGAACGACGGCCAGAGTCCGTTCGACAACGCGCAGTTCAATCCGCTTTATCAGGAACTCAAACTGCGCCTCGGCGAGCTCCGCCGCGAGATCGCCGCCACGCGCTCGCGCATGTCGAGCAGCGAAGGCATGCTCAACGCGGAACTCGACCGCAGCCGGCGTATCGCCGCCTCCGAAGGCGCGCTGGCCGAACTAACGCGCGACTACGAAGTCAATCGCGACATCTACCAGGATCTGCTGCGGCGGCGCGAGAACGCGCGTGTATCGATGGTGCTCGACCAGGAACAGCGCGGCCTGACCTTCCGGATTCAGGATCCGGCAATCCTGCCGCTGCGTCCGTCAGGTCTGCGCCTCGCGCACTTCGCCGGGGCCGGTCTCGCCCTCGCGCTGGCCACACCGCTCGGACTACTGCTTGCCCTCGTGCGCCTGGACCCTCGCGTGCGTTCGGCGCGCCAGCTGGAGCAGGCAACCGGCATCAGTGTGCTCGCCACCGTCCCGACCTATGCCACCGCACGCGAGCGCATCCGTGACCGCGCGCGCATCGGCTTTGCCTTCTTCGTAGTGACCGGCGTGCTGGCAGCGTTCGCCATCACCTACTGGTTCAGGCTGCACAACTCATGACCATGACATCGCCGGACGACATGCACGACCACGTCGGTGATGCGCTGCATGCCGCCGCCGGAGACATCGCTCGCCGCACGAGCGCCTCGCGCTCGATCGCGAAGATCGTCGAGCCGCATGCGCTGGCACGGCGCGTACTCGAGGAGCGTCGCCTGATCCACCGCGAGGAATCAGTGCGACGCCACGCCGACGCCTTCCGCGAGATCCGCACGCGCCTGCTCGCGCTCGGCGGCGACCGCAATTTCGTCACCATGGTCGCGCCCATCAGCTCGAAATCGGGCGGCAGTTTCGTCGCCCGCAACCTCGCCGCCGCCTTCGCCTTCGACGAAGCGAAAACCGCCCTGCTGATCGACTGCGACCTGCGCCATCCCTCGCAACACACCGCACTTGGCATCGACGCCAACGGCAGTGGCCTGATCGACTACCTCGACCACCCAGCAATCGGCGTGGAGAAGATTCTCCACCACACAGGCATTCCGCGACTGCGCCTGATCCCGGCCGGACGCGAACGCGAGATGAGCGGTGAGTACTTCTCGTCTTTCCGCATGCGCGCCCTGCTCGACTCGCTACGCAGCCGTTACCCGGACCGCTACCTGTTCCTCGATGGCCCGGCCGTGAAGGGCTCGCCCGACGCACGCATCCTCGCCGACCTCGTCGATTTCGTCGTCTTGGTTGCAGGCAGCGGCCGGGACACACCCGGCACGATCCAGAAGGTCATGGCCAACTTCGATCCCGGAAAGCTGGCTGGCATCGTCCTCAACCAACTGCCCTGAGGGGCTTCGGGAGGTTCCGTGATGCGTACCGTTTTTCGCCTGACCGTCGCCTCACTGCTTATCGCGGCTTGCCCCGACGCTTTTGCGCTGCGCCTTGACTACACGGTCGAGCTGGGCCTCCTGCGCAGCGACAACATCACCCTGTCGCCGACCGATCCGATCGATGAGACCGTACTGATCCCCCATCTGGACTTCAGCCTCGTCGAGTCCGGTTCGAACGTGCAGGCGGCGGTGACCGGCGTGCTCGAATACCGCAACTACCTCGACGGAACCTTCGGCAGCGAATTCCGCGGCACGCTCAACGGCAACATCAACTGGGACATCGTGCCGGAACGCTTCGCCTGGACGTTTGCCGACCACCTCGGCCTGTACCCGATCAGCCTGCGCGATCCCGATGTACCGGGGAACCTGCAACAGACCAATGTGTTCACGACCGGGCCTACCCTGCGCTTTCGCGTCGGACCGACCGTACAGGGCCAGACCGAACTGCGTTGGATCGACAGCTATGCCGAGGAAACCGGCGCGTTCGATTCGCGCCGCCTCGGCCTCGCCCAGCGCTTCCAGTGGCAGCTGGCACCGACTCGCCGCCTCAATGCCAACCTCGAAGTCCAGGACATCGATTTCGACGACGACCTGGTTGCACGTGACTACCGACGCCACGCCGCCTATCTCGACTACGACGCAACGCTCGCCCACCTCGATTTCGGCGTAGCTCTGGGCTACACACGACTTGACTTCGATGCGGGTGGCGACGTCAGCGGTCCGCTGGCACGCGCATCTCTGGACTGGCGCGCAAGCGAAAGGAGCACTTTCGGCATGGCGTTCGCTTGGCAGTATTCCGATGCTGTCAGCGCGCTCGCTGTTGGCGGCTCGGCCTTCGACCTCGGACTCGGCGGTATCGACATCGGCGGCGAAGCGATCGGCGCCGATGTCTACCGCGAGCGTCGCCTCGAAGGGAACTACCTGTATCAAAGCACGCGCTTCAACATCGCTTCGACCGTGCACGCCGCACGCTTCCGCTATGAGCAGGAAGCCGTGGTTCTCGCCGCCGATCGCAACGAGATTGGAGCCGGAATCAACGTGGGATATCTGCTACGACCGCTGCTGACGCTTGGTGCGACCGCCGAAGCGCTGCGTCGGCGCTACGTCGATGATGGCGTCACCGACCGCGACTACCGCTATGGAATCTACCTCAGCCAGCAGCTCAGTCGCCACTGGCGCTGGCGTATCGACCTCAGCCGCAACGAACGTCATGCCGGCACAGGTGCGGATTCGTTCGACGAGAATGCCGCGTACCTGCGTTTTGCCTACACGCGATGACGCACTCGCCGACTGCCGCATGAGTACATGAATCCGATCCTCGTCACCGGCGGCGCTGGCTACATCGGCAGCCACGTCGTACTCCAACTGGTCGAACGCGGCGAACAGGTCGTCGTCCTCGACAACCTGTGCAGCGGATTCCGCGACGCCCTGATCGGTGTCGAACTCGTGCACGCTGATGTCGGCGACCGCAACCTCGTCGAAGCGTTGCTTCGCGCACGCGGCATCAAGACCGTGATGCATTTTGCCGCGCATACGGTCGTGCCCGAGTCAGTTCGTGATCCACTCAAGTACTACGGCAACAACACCTGTGCCACACGCGCGTTGCTGGCGAGTTGCAGCGCGGCCGGTGTGCGCGAGTTCGTGTTCTCGTCGACTGCTGCGGTATACGGCATGCCTGAATCAGGCGAGGCCGACGAGGACACGCCGACCCAGCCGATCAACCCTTACGGCATGTCCAAGCTCATGAGCGAGAACATGCTGCGCGACCTGTCGGCGGCGACGCCTTTGCGTCACGTGATCCTGCGCTACTTCAACGTCGCTGGCGGCGACCCTCTCGGGCGTATCGGTCAGTCGACGCGCAACGCCACCCTTCTGATCAAGGTCGCCTGCGAACAGGCACTTGGCAAGCGTGCGTCGCTGTCCGTGTTCGGCAGCGACTATGCCACGCCGGATGGCACCTGCATTCGTGACTACATTCATGTCTCCGATCTCGCCGACGCACACCTGCGTGCTCTCGATCATCTGCGCGACGGCGGCGCCTCGGCGACGCTCAACTGCGGCTATGGCCATGGCTACAGCGTGCGTGAGGTCATCGCTGCGGTCGAGCGCGCCTGCGGTCATCCATTGGCCCTCGTCGAGGAGCCGCGCCGCGCCGGCGATCCGCCGAGTCTCGTCGCGCGCAGCGGGCGCCTGCGCGCGCTGCTCGGCTGGAAGCCCCGCCACGACGACCTCGATTTCATCGTCCGTACCGCGCTGGCGTGGGAACGTCGGCTGCCATCCTGATTCGCCGGGTAGTTCCGATGACACACATGCCACGCTCCGCCACCAGCCTGCTTGCCTGCGTCCTCGCCTTTGCAGTGTCGTCGGCGGGTGCAGATGGACTCGTACTGGATTATGGCTACGTCGACCAAAAATCGGCTGCCTACAAGCGCTTCAAGGGTTGGGTCGACCAAGCCGTCGGTGGCAATCCGGGCTACGAGTTCTCCGCACTCGATGCGGTGGCGATGTTCCGCATCACTGGCCTGGGCCGCTACTGCGACAGCGCCGTGCGCATGGTGCAAGCCGAAGTCGACGAGGCGGATGCAAGGATTGCCGACGGACAGCGACCTGCCGTGGCTGGGGACTCCTATCTCGAGGTCGGGCCCCGCATCGGTGCGCTCGCCCAGACCTTCGCGGCCTGCGGCGAACGCCTCTCCGACGGACAGCGCGCGCAATGGACGACGTATGCTGACCGTACGATCGCCAACGTGTGGAATCCCAAGGCGGCACGCTGGGGCGACACGCCCGCTGCGTGGACCGGTTGGTCGATCGACAACCCTGGCAACAACTACTACTACAGCTTCATCGAGGCGACGATGAACTGGGCGCTGGCCAGCGGCAATGCAAGTTGGCTCGCCTACCTGCGCAACGAGAAGCTGCCACCGCTGAAGGCCTACTACGCCGAGCTACCCGGCGGCGGAAGCCTGGAAGGCACCGGCTACGGAGCGGCGCACATGCGTCTGTTTGCCCTGTATCGCCTTTGGAAGGATTCGACCGGCGAAGATCTCGCCAACGCCAGCACACATCTCTCCGACAGCATCCGCTTCTGGGTCCATGCAACCATGCCGACGCTGGATCGCTTCGCGCCGATCGGCGACCAGTCGCGTGTCTCGCAACCGGAGCTCTATGACTACCACCGTCGTCTGGTCCTCGAAGCGCGTATTTCCAGCAATGACGAGGGCGCGCGCGCGATGGCCTCGTGGTGGCTCGGGGCGATCTCTATCCGGCAGATGATGCACGGTTTCAACTATCGCTACGACCTGCTCCCGGCCGGTGAATCGAAGACCCCGCCGGCGGAACTCGCCTGGCATGCGCGCGGTGTGGGACGCCTGTTCGCGCGCACCGGCTGGGATCGCGACGCGATGTGGTTCGGCTTCGGTGCAGGTCCCTACCTCGAAAGCCATGCCCATCAGGACCAGGGCGCGTTCACCCTGTTCGCCCGCGACTGGCTCGCCGTCACCGAGAACATCTGGACCCACAGCGGCATCCAGCAGGGCACCGAGGTACACAACGTCGTACGCTTCGAACGTGACGGCAAGACGATCCGCCAGCGCGAAGGCACCGTGTCCAAGCTGGAACTTGTCAAGCTTGATACCGCCACCGGCGAGGTCGAGGCCGAAGCCGACCTGACACCGGCCTATGGACAAGGCAGCGGAGTCAGCGCGTGGCAACGCAGAGTCAAGTTTTCCGGTCGCCATCTGCGCGTCCACGACACCTTCAGGACCGTATCCGGAACACGCGCCGTGTTCCAGGTCAACGTACCAGTCAAACCCGTCATCGGAGACCGTGAGGCCCGTGCGGGCAAGCTGCGCATCGAGGTCGTCGAGCCAGCCGACGCCACGTTGACCGCTCTCGACTGGTCGACACTCGATGCTGCGGAGTTCCGCTCCGGTTGGCGCGTGGACGTCGAGGGCAGTGGCAACACCTTCGTCGTCGAACTCAGCCACGACGAGCGCTGAGCGCACGTCGGCCTGTCATTTCCAACACACGGAACTGCAATGCACTGGAAATTGAAGGGAATCGTGCAGAAGGTGCTCGGCGTGTTGCCGGGCGGCCATGCCATCCACTACGCCCTGCAGCGCCGCTTCGGCGGTCTCGGCAATTTCGCCAGTGAGTTCGACAGCAAGATCGAGGATTGGCACATCATGGTGCTCCACCTTCGTGCTGCCGGAATGCCGGTCACGGGACGCCATCTGTTCGAGGTCGGCACGGGCTGGTACCCGACCTTTCCACTCGCGTTGGCTCTGGCGGGTGCGAGACGTGTGACCACGGTCGACCTCAATCGTCATCTCAAGCCCGAATTGTTACGCGCCTGTATCGAACGACTGGGCAGTGCAGTCGCTATCATCGCCGCAGCGACCGACACCGACCCCACCACGGTTCGCGAACGACACGCGCGGCTCCTCGAAAGGGCATCGCACACTCTCGATCTCGGTGCACTGAGCGATGGCGTCATCGCCTACCACGCACCGACCGATGCGACGCGTAGCGGGCTCGCCGACGCGAGCGTCGACACAATGTTCTCCAATAGCGTGCTCGAACACGTGCCCCCCGATGTCATCGATTCGCTCTACGCCGAGGGCATGCGCGTGCTCGTGCCGGGTGGCGTGATGTTCCATTCGGTCAACTGCGGCGACCACTATGCGTACGTCGATCACAGCATCGATCAACTTCATTACTTGCGCTACTCGGATACCGAGTGGAAACGCTGGAACAACGCCTTCCTCTACCAGAACCGCCTACGCGCGCACGCCTTCGTCGAGCGCGCGCGGGCCGCAGGTTTCGCCATAGAACTCGACACGGCCAAGGCCAGCGAGAGACGCCTGCGCGAACTCGCAGCCACGCCGGTGCACGCCCAGTTCCGCTCGATTCCCGCCGAACGCTTGTGCATCACAAGTGTCGATTTCATCGCGCGCAAGCCGAGGACGTGAACGAAGGTTCGAGGAGTCGTACGATGCAACCAGACCCGCTTCACTCATGTGGTGCCGCCCGCCGCCCGTGCCGCCCTCACTGCTGGCGACTTGCGCTGATGGCCTTCGCCGCGACCACTACGTTCACTCCCACCCACGCGGCACCCACCGACGACAACCTGACCCGAATCGAACTGCACTTCACCGGCGCGAAGCCCTCTACCGGAACGCGGGTCAGCTTCGGCCTTCCGTTTCCGCCGGGAGAACTGGTCGATGCCGCCAACGTGCGCATTCTCGACGCCAGCGGCAACGAAGTTGCGGCGGCCGTGGAGCCTACCCTGCGCTGGCACTTCCGCGATAACAGTATTCGCTCCGTGCGCGTGCAGGTCGACGCCAATGCCCCGACACCGCTGCGTTTTGCCGTCGGCAAGCCGCGTACGGCCTCGCTCGATGCCGTGCCGTATGCAGACAGCCTTTCGGATGGTGCGCACCATCTGCGTATCCCGGCCGTGCTGGCCACGCTCGATCCGCAATGGCTGACGCGTTCGCTGATTGCCGGCCCACAACAGCCGCTAGAGCGCGGCAACGCCTATGACCGCTATGTCGAGACCCAGTTCGAATGGGCACGCGCCCTGCCTACCACGGATTCGACAGCGTGGCTGTTCGATCGCCCGAGCACTCTGTTCAAGCTCTACGTGCGCAGTGGCCGCATCGAGCATCTGCGCGCGGCGGTCGAGAGCTATCGCTTCTACATGGCCCAACTCGTGCGCAACGGTCCGCGCTGTACGGGTGGCTGGCGGTTCGGCAAGGCCAACCCTTGCGACGCCAAGTATGTCTACGTCGAACCGATCCTGCTCGCACTCGGCTTGACTGGTGATGACAGCTTGCACGACGACCAGCTAGTCACGCAGATGATGGCAATCTGGCAGACCGGCGGCTGGAGCGGACTCAATGGCCCCTACGAGCACGCCGACCAGGCCTTTACCGAGCGTCATGCCGGGCTCGGACTGCTCGCCACGGTAAGTGCCTATGAGCTCACGGGCGATCGCACACTGCGCGGGCGAATCGACGAGCGCATCGGCTGGCTCGACAAGCACCAACGTGAGAATCCGGACGGTCTTGGCAACGATGGCGCGTGGCGGCACAGCTGGCAACGCCATGAAGGATCGGACTACGACCCGTTCAGTGACATCCGCGGCGCCTCACCGTGGATGAGCGAGAACATCGTCGACGGGCTGTGGCACGCATGGCTGGTCACCGCCGATCTGCGCATCCCGCCGATGCTCACCGGCTTTGGCCAGTACTTGGAACGACATGGCTGGATCGCGCCTGCCACGCTGGCGCGCGCTGGCACGCCATGGCGTGACGACTGCAGCGGTGCGAATGGCCAGATCGCCTGGTATTGGTCATCCTCGCAGGCGCCGCTCGACCGTCTCGTCGCGCTGCAGGACAGCGACGGCGCCTACAGCGATGCGCATACGGTCGAACTCGGCCTGCCGGTCGCGCTCGCGCGCTATTTCGAAACCGATGCGGCACGACGACGTGCGCTCGACGCCCGCCTCGACGCGATCAGTTCTTCATATGCGCCGAGCTGCGCGCGCACACGCTCGACCGCACGCCGCTTCAACTGGAACAACCGCGGCGCCGCGGTCGTGCCCTGGCTGCGCAAGGCTGCCGACGAACCCGATCCGCCCGGCATTCCACCACGTCCGCGCTGAGAGATGTCGAATGGGGAGGCGGCATGTCACGCGTCCAGCGCTCGCAGGCGCAACGCACGCCGATGAGCGACTCACGCCAGACACACCATGCAGGAGCACTGTCCGACGCGCGACCTTGACCGGCAATCAGAGCGGCTCGAAGCTGCCTTTGAAGATCTGTTCGCCCGTGGTCAGTTCAACGATGAAGCGGGTGTTCGAGGCAGGACCCTCGACCTCGAGCTTCCAGCCCGAGTTGAAGTCGCTGGCAACGTTGCGCCAGTTGACCACGCTCAGGTTTGCCTGGATCGGCTCGACCACGCGGATCTTCAGAGCTCCGGCGGTCGCCTCGCGGCCGCTGACAACGGGTTGCGCGGGGGTATTGATCTGGAAGATCGCGCGCGTCCCGGCCATCACGGCAAACTGGTCGTCGATGACGAGCTTGTTGCCGGTGAAGTCGAGCCGACGTGTCCACGCGTTGACGCCGGAACCCGCGGCGTAGGCCGCACCCAGGTTGCCGCTGACGTGGACTTCACCGGGCCCCGGGCCGAGCTGGTGCACGGTCATCGTCGAACGCGTGCCCTCGCGCTGGCGAACGTTCGCATTGTTGCGTACGAAGCGCACCACGTTGTGTACCTCGGTGCCCTGCTGGATGCCGCTGTGGCTCCAGATATTCTCGGTCACCGCCAGCCAGTTGCCGGCGAATAACGTGAACGAGCCCTGGTCCTGATGGGCATGGCTCTGGTTGTACGAGCCGGCCGAGAACGTCAGCCAGGTCGCGGTCGGGCTCCAGGCTGTGCGGGTGAACAGGTGACCCACGCCCTCGGCAATGTAGGTCAGCGGCGCGTTGCCACCGGGCTGGGCCGGGGCAACACCAGCCGGCAGCAGGTCGTCGCGGAAGTTGAAGCCCTGCGTCATCGCCGGCACGGAACTATTTCCGAGCCACCACGAAGCGAGATCGCGGGCTGCGGCACTGCCGGTCATGCGCCGTGCCTCAAGCAGCAGGTGGCGGTGGTAGTCGAAGAACTCCGGGTTGGAATTGCGCGCCTGGTCGCCATACGGGGCGAAACGGTTGAGAGTCGGCACGGTCGCATGCAGCCAGTACGAGATCGTGTCGGTCAGATGCGGGCTGGCCCCGGCCAGATCTGTACCGGTCGAATCGCGCCACACGCGGTACAGCTCGAAAAGCTTGTGGTGGGACGTCCCGTATCCGGTGCCTTCCTCGCTGCCACCACCATGCAACATTGCAAAATAGGCCTGCAGGGGTGGCAATTTCTGCGTCTGCAGGAAATTGATCCAGGTCGAACTGTTCGAGGCCAATCCCCAGTACATCGTCGCGCGCAGGAAGCTGTAGTAGTAATTGTTGGCCGGATCGTTCGTCCCCCATCCGCTCCAGCTCGCGGTTCGCCCACCCCACTGCGCCTGCGCCGGGCTCCAGATGTTGGCGACCGTGCGCTCGGCATAGTTCGCCCAGCGTGAACGCTGGCTTGCGCTGACTTGAGCCGCACACCAGTCGTAGGTCAACGCCAGGTCACCAATCATGGGCCCGGCCTGCAGATAGGAGTCGCCGGCGACGGCGGGATTCTGGCCGGCGGCTATGCGCGCCTCGGCCGCACTGACCTGGGTCTCGATCATCGAGACGGCCAGCGTGCAGTAGTTGCTCTGGCCGCTGATGCGCGCCGCCATCGCCGCATCGGTCGCGGAGAACTCGTATCCGGGGTTGCCAGCCAGCGCCTGGTTGACCCAGTTACGGAACCGGGTATAGGCGGTGCCCTGCGTATCGACGTAGGACAGGTCGATGGTGATGGCCGCCTCGGCGGTGCCGGTGGTCGAAGCGGTGAATGCGACAAGACACAGGGCGGACGAAGCGATGAAGCGCGAGCGGATCATGGGACAGGGTTCCGGGCGAACCGGCGCCACAGGGATGACGCCAAGGCAGACAACGGCCGGCACGATAGGCAAGACCCACCACGAATTATGCGGACCAGTCACGAAAATCCGCGTCTGCCATCCACCAGATGTGATGCAAGGCGCAATTCAGCGGCAAAAACGATCATCGGGCCAGGCAGGAACTGCAAGCGGGACGCCAGTTGGGGATGGCCAGATGCAACCTTGTCGCGGCTGAAGCCCCCCACATGAGGTTGATTTCGCGGGGGCGGTTTGAGCCACGATGGGCAGGACCAGCAACTCCTTGGGACCATCCATATTCGCTCGCGGGGGTGCCTGGGCTGTCGGTGGTCAGCACCGCTTGGCCAGGGCGTGGGCGACGTAGGCCACCATGAGTCCCGCCGCCCGCAATGCCGACAAGCCCTCGACCTCCCGGTAGATGCGCCATTGCCAGCGCGCGGCGCGCCACTTGTTGGCCGACACCGAGTCCGAACGCACGAGGTAGTCGGCAAGCGGCTCGCCTTCGTCGGCCCGCACGGCTTCGCCCGCGCGGCGCACGAGCTCAAGCCAGAACACATAGTCCTCGTGACCGATGCGGCGAAACCGCACCTCACCAAGACTGCGCTCATAGAGTCCGGTCAGGTTGCCAATATGGTTGCTGCGCAGGAGTGCAGCATGGTCGATGCGCGCCGGCGGCCGTACCACCGACAGCTCGCGCCCGTCCTCATCGACCCTGCGGTAAGTCGTGTAACTGACCCGTGCGCCGCTCGCACGCATACGCGCGAGCTGGCACTCGAGCTTGCGTGGATGCCAGCGGTCATCGCTGTCGAGGAAAGCGATCACGCCACCGCGCGCGGCATCGATGCCGGCATTGCGCGCAGCGGCAACGCCAGCATTGGCTTGGCGCAGCAGCTTCACGCGTGCATCGCGCGCAGCGATCTTCGCGACGAGTGCTGCGGTGTCATCGCGCGAACCATCGTCGACGACGACGAGCTCAACCTGCGCATGCGTCTGCGCGAGAACCGACTCGATCGAGGCAACGATCGTCGCCTCCGCATTCCACGCCGGCATGACGACACTGACGAGGTCGGCACCAGCTTCATCGATCGACTGCGTCGCGTTCAAGCGTCAGCCCGCGATGTGCGATGCGGCGGTGGCGGCAGGATGTAGTCGCGCCAGTCGTTCGGGTTGCCGCACTTGCCGGCTTCGGCGGCCTTGACGATGTTGTAGACCTCGCGCGCGGTCACGTAGTGCAAGATGTAGTTCGTGCCATCGTTGTAAACACGCTCGAGATGATCGTGCATGGCATCTATCGCCGGCCCGAGCAGGGTATCGATGTCACGCTCCTGGGTGCCGTGCGTGTGGACCTTGACGAACACCCATTCCGGGCGGCCTTCGACGTGGATGCCGGTCTTCACCCAAGCGTCGACACGAGCCGGAGTAGGTGGGCACGACCTGCGCACGTCGGCATTCTCGATTCGTGGCACCAGGCCGAAACGGCGCTCGCGCCAGTTCAGCCCGAGCGGACCCTGCACGATCATGAGGTCGCCCTCCGGCACTCCGCACACGCGCACTGGTGCACCACGGTCGTGCGATTTCGGTCGCTGCGGATCGTCGGTGGCATAGTAGATCGAGTTGATCATGCTGGTCTGGGTGTCGCTCGGCGCCGACGGCAGGGTGAAGTCGGCGTAGCAGCCGAGTTCACGCAGCAAGACGAGTTCGTTGTTGATTCCACACCAGCGACCGTCCGCGCGCGAGTTGTCGAGCGACCAATTGCCATGGATGAACGCGAACGCGATTTCTCCGCTGCGCGGATCTCGCGACAGCGCGCCGTGGCGCTCATGCAGCGTCGTGCAGAAGCGTCGCATCGAGGCAGCAAAGTTCTCCGCCGTGTCGTTGTCGTGGTGCAGGTGGATCTCGATCTCGCCGAAGCCATCGGCGCACAGCGCGGCAATCTTGTCGAGGTGTTCCTCGACATACTCTTCTTCCGGATAGAAGAATCCATGCTGCGGGTGGCGGCCATCGGCATCGCGGTGGCGACCGGCCATCGCCCGGTAGTCGCGACACCAGCGATCGACGCGGCGACGCTGGGTCTCCAGGTCAGCCTTGCCCCACATCGGCTCGTAGTGGTCGACGAAGCAGAACATGACGTGGGTGGGTTCAGTCACCCTCGGGCGCGCGGGGCGCCTGAAGTAATCACCCAACCAGATATGCATGTTGCGCGAGCGCACGGCCAGCCACAGTGCGACGGTGCCGGCCAGGCCGAGCACGAGGATGGTCACGACGGTGACCAGCAGCAGGTTCATCGGCAATGCACCTTGTTTGTCATCGGCACGGATTCAATCGGGCAGCGCGCGCAGCGCGAAGCCTGCGGCGCACCATTCGGGCAGCAGGGCGGCGAGCGCCTGAGTGGTCAGGTCGCTGTCGTCGTGCATCAGCACGACGTCACCGGCAACGGGTGGCTGTGCACGGATCGTCGCCAGCATGCGCTCGAGCGGTTCGCGACGGTAGTCCAGGCTATCGTAGGACCAGTAGGCCATGCGCCGGCGCTGGCGCAGGAAACGCAGCAACAAGGTTGGAGGAAAGCGTCCGGATGGCGGCCGGAAGGAGATCGGTCGACCGCCGTTGTACGCACCGATCACGCGATCAGTGCGCTCGATCTGCTCGCACTGCTCCGCCGGTGGAATCCGCAGGAACGATGGATGATCCCAGGAGTGGTTGCCGAAGGCATGCCCCTCGTCGGCGATGCGCTGCATGAGCCCGGGATTCCGCTCGGCCTGGCTGCCGAGCACAAAGAACGTCGCCTTCGCCTTGTAACGTGCGAGCAGGTCGAGCACCGCTGGGGTATGCCCGGGATTTGGGCCATCGTCGAAGGTCAGGTACAGGGACTGGCCAGTCGCCGGGGCCCTGGTCAGCATGAGGCGCCCCGGCAGCCAGCGCAGCAGCAGGATCTTCCTCGGCCTGGGATTCATCGCTCTCCTCCGTTGTTGGCACCGCGATCCCCTGCACGCGTCGCCCCGTCATCACCCAGTCTGCCGACCACGTGCCGCCCCCTCAACCGCTGGTGCAGGATACCCGGCATCGATGGCGCATCGTCGCAGGGATGCCCTGATCAACCCCACAACGGCGTCACTGACCTGTGCGGGCGCAGGTCAAGGCGCGATGGCGAAGACAGACTGCCCGTCTGTCGAACCGGCGCAAGGCCGAGCCGCGCCCGCACAGGACGGCCCCAACCTCTTGATTCCCAAAGACGCGGTGACATCCGCAAGGCCTGCAGCGCGGCGTGCGCGGCTCGTCCAGGCAACCAGTCTGCACTTCGTCACGCCCATCCCGCTGCGAACCTTGCCGATGTCATGACGCCACTGCGGGATCGATCCGAGCATCCCTCAGCGGCGTACCGACGCATACAGCGCGTCATAACGTTGAGCCATGGTAGCGACCGACGCGTCGGCGAGCGCCCAAGTCCGGCCCGCTGCACCGAGCCTAGTGGCGAAGGAGACATCTCCGAGCAGGCGCACCAGTGCCCGTGCAAGCGCAGGTCGGTCTCCCGGTGGCACGAGCAGGCCGTTGACGCCGTCACGCACGATCTCACCATTGCCACCAACCATCGTTGCCACAATCGGCAGCGCGCTTGCACAGGCCTCGAGCAGGGCGATCGAGTAGCCCTCGGTCATGGACGGCAGGACAAACACATCCAAGCCGCGCAGCAGGACATCGACATCGCTGCGGTCACCGAGCAGGAACACGCGATCTTCAAGCCGTCGCTCGGCGATCAGCGCCGCGAGCTCACCGCGCAGGGCGCCGTCGCCAGCGATGACGAGGGCTGCATCGACACCATCCGCCCGCATGTCCGCAAAGGCATGGATCAGACCCACATGGTCCTTGACCGGGTTGAGCCGCCCGACCGTACCGATCAAGCGAGTGCCGTTGCTGAGCCCGAGCGTGTCGAGCAGAGCCGCACGCGCCTCGTAGGAACGTGCCGCGAAACGCTCGACGCGAATACCGTTGGGCACCGCCACGAGCTTCGATCCGGGCAACGCGCCGCTGCGTTCGAGATCGATCCGCGCCGCCTCGCAGACCGTCGCCACCGCGTCGGTGTATGGCATCGTTCGCCGAAACAACCTCTCGCGCCGGCTCGCCGTATCCAGCGCGCCCATGCCGTGGCGCGTGTTGACGCGACAGCGCAGACCCAGGCCGGCGGCAGCAGCCATGGCATGGTAGTGCGCGGTGGCATTGTGTGTATGCAGGACATGCGCTCCGCGCAGATGCCTGCGCAGGCGCCATAGCACGCCGAGTTCGAGGCCGCCGCGCTTGCCGCAGGCGTGTACCGGCGCGCCGTGCGCCTCGGCCTCGTCAGCGAGCTGGCCACGTTCGAACAGGCAGACGATCCGCACGTGATCACCGCGTGCAACCTGGGCGGTGGCGAGATCGATCACGGCGCGCTCGAGGCCCCCGCGCTCGAGATTTTCGACGACGTGAATGATCTTCATGCGCCGCAGCACCTCACCGCAGTTCGCAGATGGCGACGCGGTACTTGCCGCTCGCACTGGCCGGGATGTCGTCGACGACATGGAAGCGCAATTTCATCGACTCGCCGATCACGTTTTCAAGCAGCCTGCGGATCTGCTCGAGCGTCGCCTCACCGAATCCATCGCCCGGCACAAGCCGAATGTCGAGCGCGTCCGATTCACGCTGCACGACCTGGTAGCGCTTGACCGAAAGCACATCCAGGAATGCATACACGATGTATTCGCCAGGCAGCAGATGACCAGCCGGCGTGCGCAAGGTATCAAGCCGGCGTCCGTCGATGCGCTCGAGCAGGGGCAGGCCTCGTCCGCAGGCGCAGGTTCGTCGCGATGGCGTCGCCATGTCGCCGTTGGCGTAGCGCAGCAGCGGCATGCCGAAGTTGTGCAAGTCGGTGACGATGACATCGCCTGATTCGCCACCCGCATGGCGGGCTTGCAGGTTGGCCAGTTCGACGTGCAGGTGGTCCGCCGTCGTGTGCAGGCCTTCTCGATGTGCGCATTCGCTCGCGATAAGCATGAACTCGCGGCAGCCGTACGTATCGTAGACGGGCGCTCCGAATACTTCCTCGAGCAGGGCACGCTGCGGCGCATGCAGGGCCTCGGCGGCACCGAGCACGGCGTGTGGACGATGCGGCTTGCGACCCTGTGCGCGCAGCCATTCGGCAAGACGGACGAGTGGACCGACGTAGCCGACGATGATTTCGGGTCGCGAACGTTCGATCGCCGCCGCGTACTCGGGCAGGTTGTCTGCACTCATGAGGAACGCGTTGAGCATGTGACGATTGAACGCTGCGTGGTAGAGGCGGTCCTTCCATGCCCGTCGCGCCGACGCGTGAGTGATCGGCGCGCCCCACAGATACAGCGTGCGCCGCCCCATGCGTGCACCCGCCCAGGAATAGCCACGCCACATCGCCGCGATACGCCTTTCGTAGCTCTCGCGCGTGTAGCCGAACCGCAGTGGCTCCCCGGTCGAGCCACCGGTCGTCTTGTAACTCAGGCACCCGCGCCAGGAACGGGCGTGCAGGTCGTCGAAATTTGCGCGGATCTCCTCTTTGCCGAGCACCGGCAGACGCGCGAACGCGGCCTCGTCGCGGATATCGCCCGGCTCGAGCCCGAGTTCGCGCCAGCGGCGCCGATAGTACGGGACCTCCTCCCAGCAATGCGCCAGCAGGCGCTCGAGCTTCTTCCAGCGCAATGCCCCCAGCTCGTCGGCCGAGAGCCACTGGTTGCGCTCGGCCTCGGCCAGGTAGGCCAGGGTGCTGCGTCGGCGCAGTACGCTCTCGTAGAGCGGGAACAAGACATGACGAAACAGGCCTTCGTACACGCTGCTCATGGCACACCCTGATTGGTCGGCTCGCGCCCCGACCAGGCGAGCAGGCGCGCGAGCGCCCGTGGACGGCCGCGTGCATAGCGCTGATGCAACTGTGTCAGGTGTTCGATGTCGCCGCTGCTCCAGCAGCGCAGCACGAGGCTCAGCAATGCATAGATGGCGGCCATCAGCGAACCCGCGACGAGTAAGGTCGGCAGGGGTCGCCAGTGGCCGAGCAGCGGCACCAGCATCGCCGCAGAAATCACGGCGGCAGCGAGGATGCGCAACAAGCGCCACCACTCCAGCGACATGCCGACCGAGCGGATCGCGAGGACGAAGATCGCGGCAGCGTTGACGATGGCGACGGCGAGATAGGCCACGGTCGCGCCACGCAGTCCCCACGCGCGGATCAGCACCACGTCGAGGGCGATCTTGAGCACGCCGCAGGCAACCACGAGGGCAAGGATCGTGCCCTGGCGATCCGCGCTGACGAGCAGGCTCGAACCGCCTTGCGATGCCGTCGTCAATGCGCATGCGGCGAGACAGACAGCGAATACCGGGATCGCCGGTGCGTAGGCCTGGCCGTACATGAGCACGATGATCGGCCCGCTGAACACCGCGCCGAACGCTGCGAGTGGTGCAGCCAGCAGCATCAGGTAGCTGGTCGAGGCGACGAAGCGGCGCGCGGCGATGTCGCGCCCCCGACTCAAGGCGTTTGCCATCATCGGCAGCAGCAGCGCACCGATCACTCCCGGCACGAGCATCGCCGCCCCCGCGGCGAGCTGGTAGGCGACCTTGAACTGGCCAGCGGCCGCCGCATCGGAATACAGGTTGAGGAAGAACACTTCGACCTCGCTGGCGACGAGGAAGCCGACCGTGACGGTCACCGCGACCAGTCGCATGTGGCGACGCAGGCGGCGCAGCAGCTCCTGCGGCAGTATCACCCCGGCCGGTGCCGACGGAATCAGCGGCCGCGTGCGGGAGTGCGACATCCCCCAGAACACCAAGCTCGAAACGAGGAACACGACAAGCAAGGCCATGACCTCCGCGTCGAGCCACCAGGCGAAGACGACCATAGCAAGGTTCAACGGCGTCGCCACCAGCGCGATGACCGCGGTCGCGCGAAAATCCTCGAAACCTTTGGCCACGCCGATGTTGAGCATGTACTGTGCGCGCAAGGCGATCGCGATGACGAAGAACGCGTACAACAGAAGGTGGTTGAATCCTGGTGCAAAGTGCCCGCCTGCGAGACCGAACAGTACAGCGCCGGCCGCCAGCACGACGAACAGGAAGCCACGTTGCGCACGACGCAGATAGGCTATCGTCGGCTTGATCAGCTCTTCTTGCCCACCGCCACGAAGTTCGGCGACGAACTTGATGACCGCGCTCGCCGTTCCCGAATTGGTCATGGCAACGCCCATAGCGACCAGCCAGATGATCGCGCTGTAAGTGCCAAAATCAGCCGGGCCGAGATGGCGCGCAATGAAGATCGACGTCAGCATACCGAGCACGTACTCGGTATAGATGCCGATCGTCGAGAACAGGGTGTTGCGCAGCGCCTTGGAGCGGGTATTCATGAGGTCGCCAGCAGGAGCTTCACAATGATGTAGAGGCCGACGATGCTCGCCACCGCCAACGCGGGCCAACGCACGAGGTCACGCGCGAGGGAAAAGGTCGGAAGACCGGGCCAGCGGCGACGCATGCCGGTGTACCAGCCGACGACCACTGCGGCGAGAAGATACAGCAGGATCACGTAGCTGCGACTGAGGAAGAACGCAGTAGCGAGATAACCGACCTGGGACAGCAGCATGGTCATCGCCAGCGCGCGTTCGGATTTCCATTCAGCCGTCACGCGCGCATCGTCGCTGGGTTGCGGCGAATGGCGCAGCACGGCCAGGGACATCATCAGGCCGTAGCCAAGGAAGGCCAACCAGATCACGTAGCCGACAATGCCCATCTCGGCGATCACCAGCACGAACGAGTTGTGTGCGGTCAGGTTGGCGTTGTTGTCGGCGAAAAGGCCCGGGCCGATGCCGAACAACGGATGCGAGAGGAACATCTCCAAGCCGGTGTACCAGGCGTCGACGCGTCCAGCCGCGGAGGATTCACCGGCATCGAGCTCGCCAAGGCGCGATGGCAAGGCCACCAGTGCAGCGAGTGCTGCCACGCCGATGACACCGGCCCAGACGATACCGCGGCGCCTCCAGACCCAGACGCCGGTCACCACCAGCAGTGCAACCGCGGCCCCGCGCGAGGCGGTCAGATAGACCGCATACACGATCGCGGCCGCCGCGCCCCACCAAAACAGGCGCCTTAGACCAGCCCAGCCACCGCGCGACGACAGGAACAGGGCCATCGGCAGCACAATCAGGAACAGCATGCCGAGGTCGTTGGGATCGTTGAAGATGCCGACGTACTGGATGCGCGTGCCCTGCGACAGGCCGATGCCGGTCCAGCCCTCGCCAAGCTCGGCCTGCTCGATACCGTGCGCCGCGAGTACCAGGCCGCACAGCGCGAATACGGCCAGAAGCATCAGCAGGCGTTCGCGCCCCGCTGCGACGTGGCTCAACACGAAGAAGGCGAGCACGGCCGGACCGAACGTGGTCAGCTCCTCAAGTGCACCACCCGCCCAGCCATTGACGAGATGGGAGGCCATCTGGGCGAGCAGAAAGGCGGGCAGTAGCAGATTCTGTGGTGCAGACAGATCCTTGTCGCGCGCCGGCAGCCAGCACAGGAAGGCGAGAACCAGCGCAATCGGCTGGAACGGGATGCCCGATCCTGCCCATTCCGGGTAATCCTGCGGGCGAATCAGGACGAGGATGATGTAGACGAGGATGAAGAAGTACATGCGCGGCGACAACTCAACCGACGCGTCGCCGCGATGGATAGCTGAACGCTTCCGGCAGGCCAACCAGCGCGGCGAACCAGGCCTCGTCCATATGCCGCTCGACAGCAAGGCGGCGCAACGCGAACGGTTCGGCGGGTGGCAGCCTGTTGGTGCCGGACACGTAGCTGCAACCAAGTGCATAGCCTGCCTCGCGTACCGCTGCGAGCACCTGTCCGTCATAGGCATCGAAGCCGCCGACCGGATAGGAAATGACCTCGCACGGGGCGCCGAGTGCCGCACCGATCGCCTGCCGAGAGGCAATCACTTCGGCCCGCATCGACGCATCGTCGAGGCGTGCCAGCATGTGGTGCCAGACGCCGTGCGATCCGACTTCCATGCCGGCTGCGTGCATTTCGCGCAGTTGATCCCAAGACATCGGCCGGCAGTCGGCGTGGCCACGCGCACGTGGGATGTTCCACTGCACTTCGAGCCGGGCGATCACCGCCCCCTGCACCTCAGCCGGCACTGCCTTCATGCGGTCGAGCACGGCCGCGCCGAGCAGGCGCCGCTGAACGCGCGTTTCCGGCAGGTCGATGTCGAGGTCGAGTTCATCGATGCGCAGGTTCTGGACGGGCACCGTGAGCAGCATGTGCACGAACCAGTCGTAAGCATAGGCGAGACCGCTTTCGATGTGACCGGTGGAAACGAAGAACATCGCCGGAACGCCGAGTTCACGCAGGATCGGGAACGCGCAGCGATAGTTGTCGTCATAGCCGTCGTCGAAGGTGACGATAACTGCACGCGGCGGCAATGGCGGACCGCCATCCAGCGCCGCGGCCACGTCGGCAAAACGCACCGGGTTGAAGCGTTCACGCAGCAGACGCATTTGCGCGCGGAAACCCGTGCGCGAGGCGCTGACCAGGTCGAGGTCGAAGTCGAACGCATCCTCGTCGTCGACGTCGAGCACGCGGTGATAGGCGACGATGCACAGATCACCGGCGAGGGCATGGCGCAGGCGCGACAACGGCCCGAGCAGGCGCAGGGCGTGCAGGGTGTCGGCGACGAAACGGCGCCGGCTCGACCGCCCCACACGCAGGTGACGATCCGACATCAGCGCAGCCATGCGCGACCCGGACTCTGGCGCAAGACCATCGCGCGACCACACGACCGATCGTCACCCTGCAATGTGTGCATGTCGGGAAATCTCCGTCGCGTGCGCCGCTCCCCCTGCCGGATCGGGCCGGATACCACGCACGAATCCGTGCAAGCATGCACGCCGAACTGCGACAAAGTCCACAGCACGATAAGATGGCGCCTGGCAGGGGTGGACCTGGCGCCAGTCACGCAGGTTTGCCCTCCCCCATCCAAGGATCCTGCAATGTTCGGCAAGGCCAAGGCGCTGCTCAGGAAGATCAAACGCCGCTCGTGGATGAAGTACGCGCTGCGCGGCGTAGGCGGCAATGACAACTTCGAGCGTCTCGACCTTGCCTATGCAGTCGAGGATCCATGGAACATGGATTCACCCACCGAACAGGCCCGCTTCGAGGCAACCAACCGCATCATCGAACGTGAATTCGGCCGCGTTGGCAGTCTGCTCGAACTCGGCTGCGGAGAAGGCCATCAGAGCATGCATCTCTCCCGCCTGGCTGAATGCAGCTACGGGCTCGATGTCAGTCCCAAGGCGGTCGAGCGCGCGCGTCTGCGCCTTCCGCAGGCTCACTTCGCCGCCGCCGACATCTTCGGCCAGCCGTGGAGCGACGAGGTCGCGCGCTTCGACCTGGTCACCGCCTGCGAGGTGCTCTACTACCTTGGTGACGTGGAGGCCACGCTGGCACGCATGTCGACGATCGGCCGCGCCTGCCTGGTGACGATCTTCGCCCCAGCCGCGCGCCGTGTTGGTCCGCACCTGGACCGCATTCCGGGCCTGCGCAAGGACTGGATCTGGCACGGCGGCACGGTGTGGCTGGTCGCCTGGTGGCACAATGACTGAGGCGCGGGCGCCGTTCGGCGGGCGCGGCATCGTCTATTTCGGCAACGACTGGTTCGCCGAGAACCGCACGAGCAGCCACCACATCGCCGCGCGTCTCGCCCGACACGTGCCCTTGCTCTACGTGAGCTCTCCCGGGATGCGTGCACCACAGGCCAGCGGGCGCGACCTGCGTCGCCTGCTGCGCAAGCTCGCCGCCAGCCTGAGGCCGCCCCAGCGCATCGCCGACGGACTGTGGCATTGCACGGTGCCGCAATTGCCGTTCCGCGGCCTGCCCGGCGTCGACACGCTCAACCGCCTGTTCGGCGCCTGGGCCGTGCGCCGCGCGCTGCGCAAGGCGGGTATAGGACCGCGCATCGCCTGGTTCGTCGTGCCGCACCCAGGTTTCCTCGCCGGCCGCCTTGGCGAGGACTATTGCGTCTACTACTGCATCGATGACTATGCCGCCCATCCCGGCGTCGACGCCGAGCGCATCGGCCACCGCGATGCAGAACTGTGCCGGCACGCCGATCTCGTATTCGTAGCTCCACCGACCCTGGTCGAAAGCAGGCGCGCGCTCAATGCGAACACCGAGTTCTCGCCGCATGGGGTCGACGTCGAGCTGTTCGCGCGCGCTGCCGAGGCGGACACGCCGCTCGCCGAAGGCGCACGCGGGCTCGCTGCACCGGTCATCGGCTACTTCGGCTCGCTGCACGAATGGATCGACTTTGGGCTCATCGAATGGCTAGCCCGACAGCGTCCGCAATGGAACTTCCTGCTGGTTGGACACGTCGCTGCCGATGTCGGCGACCTGGACACCCTTGCCAATGTCCACCTCGTCGGCGCACAGCCGTACGCGAGCCTGCCGTCATGGGCGAAGGCTTTCGACGTCGCCATCATTCCGTATCGACTCAATCGCCAGGTTGCCAACGCCAATCCACTCAAGCTGCGCGAGTACCTCGCTACCGGAAAACCCGTGGTCAGCGTGCGCAACACCGAGATCGAGCGCTTCGGCAACCTCGTGCGCATCGCCGATACCCGCGAGGAGTTTCTCGCAGCGCTCGAAAGCGCGCTCGTATCCGACAGCATCGACGCCGCGCGGGCACGCCGTGCCGCGGTCGCCGACCAGACCTGGGACCGCCGCGTCGATGCCATCGTCGCGCGCGTCGAACAGGGTCTTGGGCAACGCTCCACCCCGCATTCCCTGTGATGGACTCTCAATGAACACCAGCTCTTCTCCACGCCTGCGCGTCGCCCTCGTCGGTGCCGGCTACGTCGCCGGCCACCACCTCGCCGCACTGAAGCGTCTCGATTTCGTCGACGTGGTCGGCCTGTGCGATGCCAACCTGGAGGCTGCCAAGGCGCTCGCTCAGCGCCACGGCATCACCACGGTCACACACGATCTTGCCGGCCTTGCCGAGCAGCGACCACAGGCCATCTACGTGCTTACACCGCCTGCCACGCACGCAACACTCGCCCTCGCTGCACTCGACATGGGTTGCGGGGTGCTGGTCGAGAAGCCGATGGCCGACAGCATCGCCGACTGCGAAGCGATGATCGACAAGGCACGCGAAAAGGGGCTGATCCTCGGAGTCAATCATTCCGACCTGCTCGACCCGGTGGTCATGCGTGCACTCGCTGCGGTGCGCGCCGGGCGAATCGGCGAGGTGGTTTCGGTCGATATCCTGCGCAGTTCGGAATATCCGGCCTATGCGGGCGGTCGCCTGCCGGGCCAGGTCGCGCAGGGTTCGTATCCGTTCCGCGACCTCGGCGTGCACGCGCTGTACACGCTCGAAGCCTTCCTCGGACCGCTGCGCAACCTCAGCGTGCAGTATCAATCCAGTGGTCGCGACCCCAACCTGCGCTTCGATGAATGGCAAGGCCGGGTCGAAGGCGAAGGCGGCTTCGGTCGCCTGTTGCTGTCGTGGAACGCACGACCGATGGAGAACCGTATCGTCGTGCGCGGCACGCACGGCCACATCGAGGTGGACCGTTTCCTGCAGGTCTGCCGTATCCACCGCGTGCTGCCCGGACCGAAGTTCGTCGGCATCGTGCTGAATACCGTCCTCGGCGCAGCCGCGGACGTGTTCCGCGTGCCATGGAACGTGGTGCGCTTCGCCACCGGACTGCTGAAACCCTCGCCCGGCATCCAGAAGGGCGCAGCCGATTTCGCCCACGCCGCACGCGACAACGCACGCCCACCGTTCAGCGGCGACGACGCGCTGCGCATGATGCGCCTGCTCGAACCCGTCTGCACCGACGCCGATGCCGAGCGCAGCGCGGAGATCGAGGCGCGCTTCGCACCGCTCGCGCCGGCCGATGCACTGGTCACCGGCGCTGCCGGTTTCGTCGGCCGCGCCGTCGTCACCGCGCTGCGTGCACGCGGACAGCGCGTCCGTGTGCTCGTACGCAGGCCGATCGCGGCCTGGGTCGGCGACGAAGGCATCCAGATGGTAGTCGGCGATCTCGGCGATCCACGCGCGGTCGATCACGCGGTAGCCGGAGCCGGCATCGTGTATCACGTCGGTGCGGCGATGCGCGGCAGCCCACGCGACTTCGAGGCTGGCACCACTTGGGGAACGCGCAATGTCATCGAAGCCTGCCTCACCCACGCGACCTCACGACTCGTCTACGTGAGCTCGATGAGTGTGCTCGACCACGCCGGCCGCGTCGAAGGTTCAGTACTGACCGAAGCCTCCGCCTACGAGCCACAGGCACAGCGCCGTGGCGCCTACACACAGACCAAGCTAGCTGCCGAACAAGCCGTGCGCGCGGCAATCCGTGATCGCGGCCTTCCTGCCGTGATCATCCGACCCGGCCAGATCTTCGGCCCCGGTGCCGAAAAGGTCACACCGAATGCGGTTGTCGCCCTCGCCGGGCGCTGGCTGGCCATCGGCGAAGGCACGCAGACCTTGCCACTGGTTTACGTCGACGATGTCGTCGACGCCCTGCTGCTCGCCGGAGAAGCCAACGTCACCGGCGAACTGTTCAACATTGTCGATCCAGTTGAAATCACCCAGCACGAATACCTCGAGCGTGCCAAGCGCAAGCTGGGCGCTGAACTGAAACTGGTGCGCGTGCCGAAGAGGCTTTTCCTGCTGCTGGCGTTCGGTGTCGAGCAGCTCGGCCGGTTGCTGCGCCGCGAAGTGCCGCTGACGCGCTACCGCGTGCACTCGCTGAGGCCGTTGGCGAACTTCGACCACACTGCGGCGCGTTCGCGCCTCGGTTGGACACCGCGCGTGGGTGTGCGCCGCGGCCTCGACCTTACCTTCGGCTCCTGAGCCCCTGCCTCCCACGGGTTGTTGCACGAGCGGTGACGGCGCGGGAGACGGGGCACCCTGGTCAGTTGGACGACGACTCGAGGCCAGCATCCGCACCTGCCGGGACCGAGAGATGCCGTTTCCACCAGGCGCGGATCCGGCGCATCGCCGGCCGCTCGACGCAGAAGGTGAGCAGTGCAGCGAGGCCGCTGACCAGCAGGGCGGCGAGGACCGAGGCAGGACCCGCGTGCAGGCCCAGCCGCTCGAACTGCCAGATCAGGCTGAATCCGATCGCCTGATGCAACAGGTAGAGCGAATAGGAAATCGTGCCGAGGAAGGCAAACGGCGCGAAACGCAGCCAACGCAGCCAGCCGCAGATGAACGCCGCGAAAACGGCCGTGCAGGCCAGCGCAACGACAGCGAAGACCGGTTGGTAGGCGAGCGCAATCGCCACCAGGGCGAGCACGATCAGAACGGCATCCACTCGCCTTTCCGAGGGATACACGCGCAACCGATAGAACAGGATGCCGAGCGCGAAGAACGGGATGTAGCGCAGGATCAGCAGTTCGCGCACGAGGTACGAGAAGTGCTCCCCATGTTTCATGGCCAGCCCGTAAGCCGTGGCAAGCAGCAGCCAGCCGACGATGATCCAGCGAATTCGCCGAAGCAGGCCGACGACGAACCAGAACAGCATCTGCACGTAAAAGAACAGTTCGACCTCGAGGGTCCAATACGAACCGTCGAGGTGTTTGCCCCCCAGGAAGTCCTGGATCATCGTGAAGTCGAGCATCACGTCCACCCACGGTATGCGCTGCGATGGCATGCCGATCGTGTAGACGACCGCCGCGCTCAACAGGATCGCGACCCAGTAGGCGGGGAACAGTCGCGAGAACCGCGAGACGACGAAGTCGAGTGCCGTGCGCGTGCGCTCAAGCGTCATGAAGATGACGAAGCCGCTGATCAGGAAAAACAGATGGACGCCGTAGTTGCCAAAGGCGAGCGATGGCAGCGGCCCACCGGTGTGGCCGTAGTACTGGTCGTACAGCGTCGTGTAGTGGAAGCCGACGACCGCCAGCGCGGCGAGCCCGCGCAAGGCATCGAGTTCGACCATGCGTGGTGCGGACGACGGATCGGTTTGCATGGAACCTCTCCCGGGACGGTTGCGCGTGCGCGGAGGGCATCATACGCATGTTGCGCTACGGCAGGAGCATGGGCGCCACCGCACCGGGGGATGTCGCGAACGACAACGCCACCCGTACCCCGCCGCAGTACCGTGTCTGACCACCGATCCAGGGCATGGCGAACGACCGCGACCGCAACGGATACAATCCCGCATACCGCAGCCCCGGCCGAAGCATGCGCATCCTCGTCGTCACCTCGCAGTTCCCCATCGCCGGCGAACCGACACGCGGGCGACCGATCCTGCAGACCGTACGCGAGCTGTCGCGTCTCGCCGAAGTGCGCGTGCTGAGTCCAGTGGCGCGCTATCCGCGCTGGGCGCAGCCGCGTAGCTACCTGTTCCGCGATCCGGGCACCGGCATCGAACTCCCCGGCATCGACGTCGAGTTCGTGACGTACCCGGCCTTGCCCGCGTTGAGCCGCCCGTTCAACGGCCGCCTTTGTGCACACGCGATCGCGCGACCAGCGACGCACTTCCACCCCGACGTCGTGCTCGCGTACTGGCTGTATCCCGATGCCTGGGCTGCGCGACGCGTCGCGCGGCGCATCGGCGCGGCCTTCGTCGCCGGAGCTCGCGGCTCCGACATCCGCGTGCGCGACGCCGTCAGCCGCGCGCTGACCAAGCCCGTCGTGCGCGACGCTGACCGCCTGCTCGTGGTCAGCACCGACCTTGGTCGTCTCGCCGTGGCCGACTACGGTGCCGACCCGGCGCGCGTGCGCGTGATCGCCAACGGTTGCGATGCAACCGTGTTCCACCGCCGCGAGCGTGGGCCGGCGCGCGCCGCGAACGGCGTCGCCGACGATGCCGAGCTCCTGCTCTACGTCGGCCGCCTCGTTGCCGAGAAAGGCCTGCGCGAACTCGTCGAAGCAGTGCGTGCGTTGCGCATGACGCATCCATGCGCGCAGCTCGTCCTGGTCGGCGACGGCCCGCTGCGCGGCGAACTCGAAACGCTCGCCGCCGACCCCGCCAACGGCCTGCGTCTCGCCGGCGCGCAGCCACCCGCCGAAGTCGCCCGATGGATGGCCGCAGCCAACCTCATCGCCCTGCCGAGCTGGTCGGAAGGCCATCCAAACGTACTCGTCGAGGCACTCGCCTGCGGGCGACCGGTGCTGTCCTGCCCAGTCGGCGGCGTGCCCGAGGTCGTCGATGCCGACTGCGGGGTCCTCGTGCCACCCCGTGACACGCTCGCGCTCGCGGCGGGCCTGGGCAACGCGCTTGATCGCGCCTGGGACGAAACCGCGCTGTCGGCACGCTTCTCGCGTGGTTGGGACGACGTCGCCCGCGACACGCTCAGCGCGTGCCGCGAAGCACACGCCTTGCATTCATCCTCGACCATCCTGCAGCCGGAGTAACCCCCGACGTGTGTGGAATAGCCGGCTTCAGCGGTCCCGATGTGCGCGCCGATGCCGCGCGTCCTGTGCTCGACACGATGATCCACACCCTGCACCACCGCGGTCCGGATGGCTACGGCTTCCATGCCGCGGACGGCATTGGCCTCGCCCATGCGCGGCTGTCGATCATTGACCTTGCCACGGGCGATCAGCCCATCCACAACGAAGCAGGCGACGTGTGGACCGTGTTCAATGGCGAGATCTTCAACTACATCGAGCTGCGCGAGGCACTCGTTGCCCAGGGGCACGTGTTCTACACGCAGTCCGACACCGAAGTGATCGTGCACCTGTACGATCGCTACGGCGACGACTTCGTCGACCACCTCAATGGCCAGTTCGCCATCGCCCTATGGGACGCACGTCGTCGACGCCTCGTGCTCGCGCGCGACCGCGCCGGCATCCGACCGCTGTTCCACACCCACGCGCGCGGCCGCGTCTGGTTCGCCTCCGAGATCAAGACCTTGCTCGCCGTGCTGCCGGAACGCGCCACGCTCGACCCGCGCGGCCTCGCCGAGGCGTTGACGTACTGGGCCCCGGCCGACCCCGACACCGCCTTCAGCGGCGTGCACAGCCTGCCGCCCGGTCATCGCCTCGCGATTGAGGCCGACGGCACGGAAACGCTCACGCAATACTGGGACTGGCGCTTCCCCGCGCGTGGAGCCGCGCCGGCCTTCACCTCGGTCGAGGACGCCACTGCCGAGTTGCGCGCCCTCCTCGTCGACGCCGTGCGCCTGCAGTTGCGCGCCGACGTGCCGGTCGGAGCCTATCTGAGTGGTGGCCTCGACTCGTCCGGCATCGTCGCCATGATCCGCGGTTTCACCGACACGCCGGTGCGCACGTTCTCGGTTGCCTTCGAGGATGCCGAGTTCGACGAGAGCGAGCACCAGCAGGCGATGGTGCGTCATCTTGGCACCGATCACACCACGCTGACGGTGTCGCGCGTCGAGATCGGGGAAGCGTTCCCGCGCCTCGTGCGCCATGCCGAGGCTCCAGTGCTGCGTACGGCACCGGTGCCGATGATGCTGCTGTCGGCACGCGTGCGTGCGGAAGGCTACAAGGTCGTACTGACCGGCGAAGGCGCCGACGAGGTGTTCGGCGGTTACGACCTGTTCCGCGAAGCAAAGGTGCGTCGCTTCTGGGCACGCCAACGCGAATCGCGCTTCCGTCCGCTGCTCCTGGGTCGGCTGTACGGTTACCTCGAAAACTCACCGGTGCGCAACCCGGCCTTCGCGCAGTCATTCTTCGGCCAGGGCCTCGAACACCTCGATCGTCCGATCTTCGCCCATGTGCCGCGGTGGACCACTTCACAGCGCGCGCTCAATTTTCTTTCATCCGAGCTGCGTGCCAGCCTCGGCCCATGGGATCCGCTCACGTTTTACGAGCAACGCCTGCCACCGGACATCGACGACTGGCGTCCGCTTGCGCGTGACCAGTATGTCGAGGCGAAGTCCCTGCTCGCCGCCTACCTGCTCGCCGCCCAAGGCGATCGCGTGGCCGCTGCCAACTCGGTCGAGGGGCGCGTGCCCTACCTCGACCATCGCGTCATCGAGTTCGGCAACCGTCTGCCCGAGCACTACAAGGTGCGCGGCATGACCGAAAAATACCTGCTGCGCCGTGCGCTGGCCGATTTGCTGCCAGCCGACATCGTCGCGCGCACCAAGCAACCGTATCGTGCCCCCGACAGCGCGAGCTTCTTCGTCGACGGCAAGGCTCCCGACTATGTCGACGATCTGCTCTCCGCCGAACGACTGCGCAAGGCTGGATACTTCGATGCCGGCATGGTCGGTCGCCTCGTCGACAAATGCCGCACCGGCAAGGCTACCGGCTTCGCCGACAACCAGGCCTTCGTCGGCATCCTCTCGACGATGCTGCTCGACGAGCATTTCGTGCACTCACGGGATCAAACCCCACCGGCGTGACCCCCGCCTCGAGGTGTGCAACGAACCGATTCGCCTGCGCAGCCGCACGCCCATCACAAGGATGTCGGCGGCATGGCGCGTGGCCAACATGACAGTTCATCGACGTTGCCGATCCGATCGGACGAACGTCCGACAGGTACGTCGATGTCAGGATCGAAGATACCGGGCTCGAACGCAGACATCTGCTGCCCCGGGCCCCGGCACACGCGCCGGGGCGCTCACGGGACTCTCAGGTCCAGACGCAGCAACTTGCCGTTCGGCGCGTCGGTCAGCACGTAGACGCGCCCGTCCGGGCCGACGCGCACGTCACGGATGCGTTCGTTGCGTTGTGTGAGCAGGCGTTCCTCGCCGACGATGCGGTCGCCATCGAGTTCGAGGCGGATCAGGCTGGTGCCAGCGAGCGCCCCGAGGAACAGGCTGCGCCGCCAGGCGGGAATGCGATCGGCCGCATAGAAGGCCATGCCGCTCAGTGCCGGCGACACCGGCCAGTAATGGTGCGGCTGCTCCATGCCGTCCTTCGCCGTGCCCTCGGCTTCTGGGATGGTGAGGCCCGAGTAGTTGATGCCCCAGGTGATGATCGGCCAGCCATAGTTCTTTCCCGCCTCGGGGATGTTGATCTCGTCACCACCCTTGGGGCCGTGCTCGCTCGTCCACAGCCTGCGCGTGACCGGGTGCAGCGCGGCGCCCTGCATGTTGCGGTGCCCGTAGGACCAGATTTCGGGGCGCACGCCGTCCCGCCCGAAGAATGGGTTGTCCTGCGGCACGCTGCCGTCGGCATGGATGCGCACGAGCTTGCCCTGCAGCTTGTCGAGTTCCTGCGCGGTCGGGCGCTTGTTGTTCTCGCCCTGGGTGACGAACAGATGACCGGCGTCATCGAAGACGAGGCGAGAACCTACGTGCGTGCCACTCGACAGCTTCGGCTCCTGACGGTAGATCACCTCGACCTCACGCAGCGCATGGCCGTCGAGACGGCCACGTGCGACCGCGGTGCCGGCAAGGTTGCCCCGCGCGTTCGGTTCAGCGAACGATATGTAGACCAGTCGGTCCTCGGCGAACTTCGGCGACAGGGCGACATCCAGCAGGCCGGCCTGGCCGTCGACAAAAATCTTCGGCAGGCCGCTGATCTCGGCTTCGGGTTTCGCATCCGTGCCCAGCAGGAGGAGGCGTCCCGGCTTTTCGGTGACGAGCATGCGTGCGTCCGGCAGGAAGACCAGAGCCCACGGGAACTCGAATCCGTGGGCGAGTTCCTCGACCACGAGGCGGCCACCTTCGGCGGCATACTCCTGCACCTTTCCCGATTCGGCGACGACGGACTGGGCGCGCGGTGGTGGGCTCTTCGCCGCACCGCAGGCAGCAAGAAAAAATGCCATCGCGAGAGCGGCAGTTGACAGACGGGCGGCGAAACACGGCATCGCGGCGACTCCCAGGCATGGCAATGGATGGCGACCATAGCGGCAAACAACATTGGTGTCATGGAGCCGGAGCGGAGCGCCGTCGTCATCCCACGTGCCGGCATGGCACAATCCGCAGCCGGAACTGGCGCGTGCGCACCCGCGCATTCCGAAACGCAGGCCGCATCGAAACCAGGGGCAGACACCACGATGGACCACAAGCGCCAGATCAAGCAGTTCGTGCTCAAGAACTATCTGTTCACCGATGACGATTCGGCGCTCGCCGACGGCGACTCGCTGATTCGCAGTGGCACGATCGATTCAACCGGCATGCTCGAACTGATTTTCCATATCGAGGAGACCTGGAAGCTCAAGGTGGCCGACGAGGAAATGGTACCGGCCAATTTTGAGACGATAGACGCGATCGCCGCATTCGTGGCGCGCAAGCTCGCCGCCTGAGTCGACGACGGCACGCCGCCATGAGTTGGCTCGCCGAGCGCCTCGCCGAGCATGTGCACACGCAGCCGGAGCGCACGGCGCTCGTCGACGGCGAGCGTCGCATCGACTACGCAGCACTCGATGAACACGTCAATGAATTTGCCGCAGCGCTTCGTACGCTTGGCGTCCAGGCGGGCGAGCGCGTCGCCCTGATCCTGCCGAATTCGATCGAGGCCGTTGTCGCCACCTACGCAGCCTGGCGTGCCGACGCAGTCGTGGTCCCATTGAACGCGCAGGCAAAGGCCCGCGACTTCGAACCGTGGCTGCGTCATTCCGGTGCGCGTCTGGTCGTGCATGAGGTCTCCAACCGCGATGCGCGTGCAGCGATCGAAGCGCTCGATCCACGCCCGCAGGTCATTCTCGTCGACGACGCGGCGGCGCGGGGCAGTCTACGCTGGCAGGTGTTGCCGGCCGGCGCTCGCATCGAGCGACCCATGCCCGTCGCCGCCGATGCACTGGCAGCGATCGTCTACACATCGGGCACGACCGGCCAGCCGAAAGGCGTGATGCTGAGTCACGCCAACCTCACGGCCAACGTGCAATCGATCATCACCTACCTCGGCCTCGGTGCCGACGACAGCACGGTGACGATCCTACCGTTCTACTATTCGTACGGCGCCTCGGTCCTGCACACACATCTCGCCGCCGGTGCCCGCCTCGTCATCGAGCAGAACCTCGTGTTCCCGCACCTCATGGTCGAAACCATGGCGCGTGAACGCGTCAGTGGCTTTTCCGGCGTGCCGTCAACCTTTGCCTTGCTGCTCAACCGCGTGCGCCTCGGCGAGTACGACCTTTCGTCGTTGCGTTACCTGACCCAGGCCGGCGGCGCCATGGCGCCCGCGCTGGCCACGCGCCTGCGCGCGGCGATCCCGCAGGCGCGCCTGTTCGTCATGTACGGGCAGACCGAAGCGACCGCACGCCTGGCCTGGCTTCCTCCCGAATGCTTCGACGACAAGCCCGGCGCGGTCGGAGTGGCCATCCCGGGAGTCGAACTCGAGGTGCGCGACGAGCACGGTGCGAGCGCAGCACCCGGCACGGTCGGCGAAGTGTATGCGCGCGGACCCAACGTCATGCAGGGTTACTGGCGCGACGCCGCGCTGACTGCAACGGTACTCGGCACCGATGGCTGGCTGCGCACCGGCGACATGGGTCACATCGATGCCGACGGCTTCCTGTACCTGTCCGGCCGACGCAGCGACATGATCAAGACCGGTGCGCATCGTGTGCACCCGAATGACGTAGAAGAAGTCATCGCCGAGCTCGACGAAGTCGAGGAGGTCGCCGTGGTCGGCGTCGACGACGATGTGCTCGGGCAGGTCATCAAGGCGTTCATCGTCTTTGCCGACGACGCCGACACTTCGATCGACCGCGTCAAGGCACATTGCCGCGAGCGACTCGCCGCGTACAAGATTCCGAAGTTCATCGAAGCCGCCACCGAGCTGCCGAAAACGGCTTCGGGCAAAATCCGGCGGTCCCTGTTGGCCAGCAACGAAAGGCGGGAGGATTCGTGACCACACTGGACTGGAGCGTGCTCGACATCGACTATGCGGCGGAGGCGGACCGGATCGCCACGCGGCTGCGTGAAGTGACTGCACGCGAACTGCACAAACGCGGCCTCGTCGTCGCCATCTCGGGCGGCATCGATTCCTCGTGCAGCATCGCCCTCGCCGTGCGCGCGCTCGGGCCCGAGCGGGTGTTCGCCCTGATCCTGCCCGAGCGCGATTCCTCTGACGACAGCGGCGCGCGTGCGCGCATCCTCGCCGGACACCTCGGCGTGCGCGTCGAGATGGTCGACATCGCCCCCGCGCTCGCCGCAATCGGCTGCTATGCCGAACGCGACGCCGCCGTGCGCCGCGCCCTGCCAGAGTACGGCGACGGCTGGCGCTTCAAGATCGTCATCGACGGCGGCATCGAAGGCCGCATCAACCGCTTCCGCCTCGTCGCCGTGTCGCCAGCCGGCGAGAACGTCGACCGTCCACTCGGCCTGTCCGAATACCTGCAGATCGTCGCCGCGACGAACTTCAAGCAGCGCATCCGCAAGACCCTCGAGTACTACCACGCCGATCGCCTCAACTACGCCGTGGTCGGCACGCCGAATCGGCTCGAGTACGACCAGGGCTTCTTCGTCAAGAATGGCGACGGCTCAGCCGACGTCAAGCCGATCGCGCACCTCTACAAGAGCCAGGTCTACGGCATGGCGCGCTTCCTCGGCCTGCCCGAGCGCGTATGCGCGGCGGTGCCGACCACCGACACCTACAGCCTCGAGCAGGGCCAGGACGAGTTCTACTTCGCCCTGCCGTACCGCTCGATGGACCTTGCGCTGTGGGCACTCAACCACGATGTGCCGGCCACCGAACTCGCACGCGTGCTGGCCATCACCGCGCAGCAGGCCGATGCGGTCTACGAAGACATCCGCACAAAGCGACGCACGACGCGCTACCTGCACGCACGTCCGGTGCTCGTCGGCGAAGTGGCCGAGCTCGATCCGCACTGATGGCCGGCGATTCATCCGTCTACGCCATCGAGGAAGGTGACGTCGCGCGCGACCGCGAGACTGTGCTCGATGTCTGGCGCGGCAACCTTGGCGACGATGCGCGCATGCGGGCCAAGTACGACTGGTTCTACGTGCAATGCCCGTTCGGCGAGCCGCTGCTGCGCCTGCTGCGCTTCGACGTCGACAAGTGTGTCGTCGGCGCTGCCACGGCCGGGCCGCGACGCATGATCGACGGTGAGCGTGGAATCGAGGCCGGTGTGCTCGTTGACCTCGCCGTGCGTGGCGAACACCGCTCGCTCGGCCCGGCGCTCATGCTGCAATCGGCACTGGTTGCGGCCGGTGGTCGGCGCTTCGACCTGCTCTACGGCTTTCCGAACCCGAAGGCGGCACCGGTATTCAAGCGCGTCGGCTACGAGCAGCTCGCTGAAATGGTCCGCCATGCGCGCGTACTGCGTCATGCCGGCTACTTGCAGCGACGCCTGCCGCCGATCCTCGCGGTACCGTTCGGCCGGATGCTCGACGGCATTGATGCGCTGAAAGCGTGGCTCCGTCGACGCGAAGATGCGCGCACGCGATGGCACTGGAGCGAATGCACCGATCCACGCTTTGATTTGTTGTGGGCGCGCTCGCCGCACCAGCACTCCATCACCACCGTGCGCGATGCCGCTTTCGCACGTTGGCGATTCGACGCATGTCCGTTTGCCGAAACACGCTTCCTGATCGTCGAGGACGACAATGGCGGCTTGGTCGCCTGGTTCGCCTGCCAGTCCGGCGACGGCTTACTGCACGTTCGGGATTTCTGGTCCGAGCATGGCACCGCCGGGGTCTCCCGTGCACATGTGGACGTGCTCGTACACGCTGCGCGGCGCGCCGGACACGCAGCGCTTTCGGTCGAGTTCAGCGGCAGCTCGGCGGCATTCAGCGGCTGGTCCACCTGCGGGTTCGTCGAACGCTCGCGGCGCCCCGTATACGGTCGCTGGAGCGCTGATGCCGCCACTCGCGAACGTTCTCTCCACCTCACCTCCGCCGACGAAGACGAGTAGGAATCGGCCTCAGCCGTGGCCTGCAGTCGTTTCCCACAACCGTTTCCCGCAGCGATGTCCTTGCTGATGCCTTCGACCATGCCGCGCGCGCTTCAGTCCTTGACCAAGCGTGTCCGGCGTGTGCGAAACAACAGCAAGGCCAGGTGATCCGCGCGGAACCGGCCGCGCGCATCGACGATGCCGGCCTGCTCGAAGCCGACCCGACCGAGCAGCCAGCCCGGTTGCGGGTCGGTCGGATTCAACACCGGGTCGCTGGTGAACACGAGCTCATACCCGGCCTCGCGCGCTCGCGCGGCGATCGCCGCGTCGTAGCGGCCGTGCGGGAACGACATCGTCACTGGAGCACGTCCGTCGCTCAGATGCGGAGCGACGGCTCTGCGTGCGCCGCCGAGTTCGGCATCGAGGTCGTTCACGCGTGTCATCGGCGTGTGCGTCTTGCCGTGCAGGCCGATGGCAATGCCGCCATTTTCGAGCGTGCGCAGTTCCCCGGCAACAACCATGTGGCGCAAGCCGTCGTCCATCGCCGTGGCGAACGGTGCGAGAACGCGTTCGCGGCTTTCCTCGTCGAGCGATTCGAGCCGGCCGATCACACGGCGCAGGCCGCCGATGCCTTCGACGGCAGGTTCGGAGGATGGCAGGGCCGCGGCGAGATCGGCCACCCGCAGTTTGCCCAGGCGCAGGGCGCCGACCAGGCGCTCCTGGAAGAACGCGAGGCGGCGGCCGATCACGTCGGCGACAACGAACAGCAGGCCCGGCACGCCGGCGCGCGCGAGGCGAGGCAGGGCGAAGTCGACGTTGTCCGACCAGCCGTCGTCGAAGGTCACGAGCAGCGCGCGCGCAGGCAACGCACGCCCTTCGCGGCGCGCGGCGAGCACGTCGTCGACCGAGACGAGGCGGTAGTGGCGGCGGAAGAAGGCGAGGCAGCGTTCGAGCAGGCCAGCGTCGAGCGTGTAGTCGGGATCGCACGACGCCCAGCGCGGATCGACCGGATCGAGCACGCGGTGGAACATGATCACGGTCAGCGTGCGCCGGTTGCGCAGGCGATGGTAGAGGCCGAGCAAGCCGCTACCATAGAGGACCTTCTTGGCGAGATCGGACAACATGAGCCTGGTTCCCGAGGTTTCCGCCATCATACCGACCTGGAACCGGCGTGAGCTCGTCCTGCACGCAGTGCGCAGCGTTCTCGCGCAGACGCACAGGGTCGATGAGATCATCGTCGTCGACGATGGCTCGACCGACGGCACCGCCGACGCACTTCACGCCGAGTTCGGCGACCGCGTCGCCATAGTGCGCCAGGGCAACGCCGGAGTATCGGCCGCGCGCAACCGCGGTATGGCGTTGGCACGCGGGCGCTACCTCGCGCTGCTCGACAGCGACGACGAATGGCTGCCGGAAAAGACCGCGCGCCAGGTCGCTTTCCTCGAGGCACATCCGAACTTCGGCATGGTGTTGTGCGATGTTGAGCGCATCGACGCCGAACGCCGAACGATCGATTTCCTCGGTCGGCGCGCGATCCTGCCCGAGGACGGATGGGTACTCGACCGCGTGCTGCTCAATCCGGCACTGGCGCCGGTGTCAGCGATGTTCCGCCGCGAGGTGTTCGCCGACGTCGGCGGATTCGACGAGTCACTGCGCACGGCCGAGGATCTCGACTTCCACCTGCGCGTTGCACGTCGCTGGCCGATCGGCGTGGTCGATGCCCCACTCGCCCGCGCGATCCGTGGTCACGACGGCCTGTCGGCACTGGCCAGTACTTATGACGATTACACGCGCGTCATCGAGCGCGCGGTCGCGGAGGCGGTGGGCATCGTCGACGACCAGGTACGCATGCGTGCGCTGGCGATGGCCTATCTGCGCAATGCCCGTGGAAGGCTGTTCGCCAACCGCTGGCGCGAGGCTTGGCACTGGCGCGGCAAGGCGCTGCGCACTTCGAACGCACCCGAGGTCCGCGCCGATGCGCGCGAAGTCACCCGGCTCGTCGTACGGCGTGCCGTCTCGCGCCTGCTCGGCCGGGGCCGCCGCTGAGACGGCTCAGGGGTCGAAGCCGTTCCCGAAGATCGGGTCCGACGCTGCCGAGGCGAAGCGCCAGATGCGGCCATTTTGATGATCGACCACGAAGAGGTCGCCATTCTGGTCCTCGCCGAAACCCGAAAGCGTGCCGTAACCCGGCGCGATACCCGACGATCGTGTGACGAAGCTCCAGCTTCCGCCGCTGCCTTCGGTACCGATGAACAGCTCGCTCGAACAGGCATCGGCGAAGACGTAGTGGCCGCGAAAAGGTGTGATTGGCCCGCGATAGCGGACGCCGCCCGTGACCGAGCAGCGGCTGTTGGCATGCGAGTACTCCATGACCGGAGCGACCGTGCCGGTCGTCGTCGGACAGTTCCCGCCCGGTGCCGAAGGACGTCCATGATGGTTGCCCTCGCATTGCGGATAGCCGTAGTTGCGATTGCCTGCACCAGCGGCCGTACGCAGGCTGACTTCCTCCCAGGAACCCTCGCCGACATCAGCAACCCACAGGTCACCGGTCTGCCTGTCGATGCTGATGCGCCACGGATTGCGGAACCCGTATGCCCAAATTTCGGCACAGGTATTGGCCGCACCCGCATACGGATTGCCGGGTGGGATCGCATAGGGTGCGGCCTGGCCGGCGCTTGCGCCACACATGTTGGCCGCGGCCGATGGCGTAGCCGAACGCACGTCGAGGCGCAGCACCTTGCCCATCAGGAAATAGGTCGTGCCGCTGATCGTCTTCTTCCACAGATTCTGGGCGAGATCGTTCGGATCGAACGAACCCGTGCCCGAACCGGTGCTCCAGTACAGGTAGTTGTCCTGGCCAAAATGGATGTCGCCACCGTTGTGGTTGTAGAACAACGGGATGCGCATGACCTCGCTGTCGCTGCCGGCGAACACGTTGGCCGCCGGGTTGCTGGCAACGAGGCGGCGCAGGATCTCGCCGTTGCTGCCACTCGCGGTGTAGACGATGTAGAACGTACCGTTGATGCGAAAGTCCGGGTCGAATGCGAGGCCGAGCAGACCACGCTCGACGTCGCTGGTATCGACTGCGCGCGAGTAGTAGGGCGTCGATTGCAGCACACCGTTGACGACGACACGGATCGTACCGCCACGTTCGACGACAAACAGTCGACCGCTGCCATCGTTCGCACTGCGGATCGCCAACGGATCGCTGAGGCCCGAACTGATGAACGGGGCAAGGTGCAGGTCAGCCGGAATCTCGGCGCGCAGGCACGGGGCGGAGCACAGAAGGACCAGGGTGACCAGCAGCAGGTCCTGGAATGAGCGAACGGACACGGCGGCACCGGCTCGGCAATGGACTGCCGTCCAGCATACTCGTGGCCGCTGGACTTTGCGCTACTTCACGGAATGAACACCATTCCGACAGCAAGCGTTCAGCGTGCCCCGCGCCGGAACAGCACAACCTCGACGGTCTGGATCAGGATCAGAAGATCGAGCAGGAAATCGTGGTTCTTGACGTAGAAGAGATCATATTTGAGCTTTTCGGCGGCATCCTCCACGGTGGCGCCGTACGGATAGTTGAGCTGGGCCCAGCCGGCAAGGCCAGGCTTCACGCAATGGCGCAGCTCGTAGTAGCGGATCTTCTTCGCCAATTCGGCGACGAACTGCGGACGCTCCGGACGCGGCCCGATCAGGCTCATGTCTCCGCGCAGGATGTTCCACAACTGCGGAAGCTCGTCGATGCGTACCTTGCGGATGAAGCGACCGGTGCGAGTGACACGATCATCGTCCTTGCCAGCCCAGCGCGCCACACCGTCCTTTTCGGCATCGGTGCGCATGCTGCGGAACTTGATCAGGGAGAACGTGCGACCGTTCTCGCCGACCCGCTCCTGGCGGTACAGGATCGGTGCGGCGCGCCCCGATTCGAGGCGGATCGCGATCGCCGCCCCGAGCATCAACGGCCAGGTCAGCACCAGTACCAGCGCCGAAGCGACGATGTCGAACGCGCGCTTGCTGAAGCGGCGCAGCGGCGAGGCGTCGAACCCGTCGGAAAAGACCATCCACGACGGGTCGATCAGGCTGAGCTTGACCTTGCCGAGCTCGCGCTCGAAGAACGTGATCAGATCGGTCACCGCCACGCCGCGCTGCTTGCATTCGAGCAATTCGCCCATCGGCAACTGGCCGCGGCGATCATCCAGCGCAATCACGATCTCGTTGACCTGCAGGCGGCTGACGCGATCGACGAGGGATTCGTCGTCGTCGAAGGTCTGCTCCGCCGCCACGGCCGACACCTCCTCGGCAGCCCGCACGAAACCAACAAGGCTGAAACCGCGCCGATCCACGCGCCGGCGCATGCGCGAGTTGATCATCGCCGCTCGCTCGCCGCTGCCGAGCACGAGCACGCGACGCTTGAGTGCCTCGACATTGACCAGACGCATGAACGCGGCACGCAGCGCGAGCACGAGTGGAAAACCGATGACGAGTGCGATGCCAAGCACACCACGGCCGACATAGGCCTGCGGCACGAGGTAGTAGAGAATGACCGACGCCGTGCCGCCAAGCACGAAACCGATGCCGACCCGCGCGAACACGCCGAACCAGCCATCCCGCAGGCGTGGCTGGTAGAGGCCGAGTGCGGCAAACGCCGTCACCAGGACGAATCCGAACAGCAGGGCGCGCGGATACAGGTAGGCCGAATGCAGCGCCAGTTCCGCCGCGTTGTGCGCATATCGCACGTGCATCGCGGCCACCATCGCCGCAGCCAGCACCAGGCACTCGCCAATCGCGAGCAGGGCCAGCCAGCGGGCTCCCTGCTCCCGCACCAGACGCAGCATTGCCCCCTCCACCGGAACACCATGACCGGAACGTGCCTTCGGCACGCCATACGTGGAATCGGCTCGAGCGTCGCTTTGGTTCATGGCCGTATCAGGGAGATGGGCACAAATCTGTGAAGCAAATCACGTGCCACCATCCAGAGGACGCGGAAATCGAACCGCAGCGACGCATCACGACGTCCACAAACCGCAGATTGTAGCCATTGCAACAGGCATTGCACGCCGCAGCCGCCCAGGTTGCCGGGTCGACCCGGTCGCGGAGAAGTTGACCGTATGCGGCAGGATGTGACGCATCACGCCCGAGAATTTCCATCGGCCAGCCCTGCCAGCGCCAACAGGGAGCGTCTATCATCGCGAGCCTCAGGCGCCGATCCGACGCGGCGCAACTCCCGGGAGTCCCCATGTGTGGAATCGTTGCCGCCGCGGCCGAGCGTGATGTTGTCCCGATCCTCGTTGCCGGCCTGAAGGCCCTTGAATACCGTGGCTACGACTCGGCCGGACTGTCCGTCATCAGCAGCGGCGAACTGCACCGCGCGCGCACGGTCGGCAAGGTTCGCGAGCTCGAGCTTCGCCTGGACTCCGCACCGCTTGCCGGGCACACCGGCATCGCCCACACGCGTTGGGCCACGCACGGCGTGCCGAATGAGACGAACGCCCACCCGCACCTGTCGGCCGGAACGGTCAGCGTGGTGCACAACGGCATCATCGAGAACCACGCACCGCTGCGCAGCGAACTGCAGGCACTCGGCTACCGCTTCGACTCCGACACCGACACCGAGGTGATCGCCCATCTCGTGCACCACCTGATGCGCGGCGGGCTCGGCCTGCGCGAAGCGGTGCAGGCGGCGATCGCGCGCCTGCATGGCGCCTTCGCCATCGCCGTGATCAGCAGCGACGCGCCCGGCCACGTCATCGGCGCACGCCGCGGCAGCCCGCTCTGCGTCGGCATCGGCATCGGCGAACACTTCCTCGGCTCCGACGTGCAGGCGCTGATCAAGGTGACCAACCAGTTCGTCTACCTCGACGAAGGCGACCTCGTCGAGATCACGCGCACGACGATGCAGGTGTACGACGCCGACGGTTCGCCGGTCGAGCGCCGCCTGCATACCAGCGAGCTGTCGGCCGACGCGGTCGAACGCGGGGAGTACCGCCACTACATGCTGAAGGAGATCTTCGAGCAGCCGCGTGCGGTCGCCGAAACACTCGAAGGCCGCATCGCCGGCGGGCGCATCCTGCCGAACATCTTCGGCGTCGATGCCGAAGCCCTGCTCGCGCGCGTACGCCACGTGCAGATCGTCGCCTGCGGCACGAGCTACCATGCCGGCCTCGTCGCCCGCTACTGGCTCGAGGGCCTCGCCGGCATCCCTTGCAGCATCGAGGTGGCCAGCGAATACCGCTATCGCCATGCCGTCGTGCCGGCCGATTCGCTGTTCGTCGCAATCTCGCAGTCCGGCGAAACCGCCGACACGCTCGCCGCGCTGCGCGAAGGCAAGCAGCGCGGCTACCTCGGCTCGTTCGCCGTGTGCAACGTGCCGGAGTCGAGCCTCGTGCGCGAATCCGATCTCGTGCTGATGACGCGCGCCGGCCCGGAGATCGGCGTCGCTTCGACCAAGGCCTTCACTACCCAGTTGAGCGCGCTCGCCCTGCTCGTGCTCGAGCTGGCGCGCCTGAACGGCCTCGCCGCGGAGCGCTACACGCGCCTCGTCAACGACCTCGCGGAACTGCCGCGCCGCGTCGCCGACGCGCTCGAACTCGAGCCGCAGATCGCACAGCTCGCCGAGCGCTTCGTCAACAAGCACCACGCGCTGTTCCTCGGCCGTGGCGTCAACTATCCGGTGGCACTGGAAGGCGCGCTCAAGCTCAAGGAGATCTCCTACATCCACGCCGAGGCCTACCCGGCCGGCGAACTCAAGCACGGCCCGCTCGCCCTCGTCGACGAGGACATGCCGGTGATCACCGTCGCCCCGAACAACCAGCTGCTCGAGAAACTCAAGTCCAATCTCGAGGAGGTGCGCGCACGCGGCGGCGAGCTGTTCGTGTTCGCCGACCACACCGTCGACCTCGAGGCCGATGGCGTGCGTGGCGCCGTCATCAAGGTCGACTCCGGCGGCAACCTGATCGCCCCGGCCGTGTTCACCGTGCCGCTGCAGCTCCTCGCCTACCACGTCGCCGTGCTGCGCGGCACCGACGTCGACCAGCCGCGCAACCTCGCCAAGTCGGTGACGGTGGAGTAATCGGTGACGTAGGAGCCCCTTCGGGGGCGATGCGCTTCGACACGCGGCGGAGAAGCATCGCCCGTAAACGGGCGGCCAATGTATGGACTTCAGCCGTCCCGGGCGCGAAAGCACGATGGGTGGCCGGTGCGCGCTCTTCCCGCAATCCTCGGCATCAAATGGCTTGATCGACGTCAACCTGCCCGTACGACGTACCTGCGAAGCTTTCTCCTCTTGCTGCCACGCGGCGTCTAGAATCGCGTGATCCAGGCACGATTCCGCCGGCGCCCAGCGTCGCGCGACACGATCTTCCACTCTCCGAGGAGCGCCGATGGCCCCATCCGACGCCACCCCGAATGCAGCGGCGCGCCCGATCGACTGGCATGCGCTCGACGTCGACGCGGTGCTCGCACACCTGGCGACGTCCGTGCAGGGACTCGATGGTGACGAAGCTGCGCGGCGACTTGGCGAGTACGGGGCTAACGCGCTGCCGGCACCACCGGTAATCCCCGCCTGGCGACGTCTGCTGCGCCAGTTCAACGATCCGTTGATCCTGTTCCTGCTCTCGGCGGCAGTGGTTGCGTTCGCACTCGGTCACGTGGTCGATGCCGCGGTGATCGTCGCTGTGGTCACGGTCAACGCCATCGTCGGTTTCGTGCAGGAAGGGCGGGCCGAGCAAGCCTTGTCCGCGTTGCGCTCGATGCTCGCCCCGGTCGCGCACGTGCTGCGCCACGGCGTGCGCGCAACGATCGCGGTCGAAGACCTCGTGCCGGGCGATGTCATCGTGCTGGAGGCGGGCGATCGCGTGCCCGCCGATGCGCGCCTCCTGCGCGGGCGCGGCCTGCGCCTGGACGAGTCGATCCTGACCGGTGAATCGGTACCGGTCGACAAGGGTGCCAGCCCGGTTGCCGCCGATGCCGCACTCGGCGAACGCCAGTCGATGCTCTACTCGGGCACCCTGGTCAGCGCCGGCCAGGGCAGCGCCGTCGTGGTCGCCAGCGGCGCATCCACGGAAATCGGCCGCATCGGCACCTTGCTCGGCCAGGTGGAAACGTTGGCCACACCGCTGCTGCGTCAGATCGCGCGCTTCGGCAAGCTTGTCACGATGGCCGCAATCGGCACCGCAGCCGTCTTGTTCGTGTTCGCCATCGCCGTGCGCGACTATGCCTGGCTCGACGCGCTGATGATCGTCGTCGCCATCGCCGTCGGCTTCGTCCCCGAGGGATTGCCGGCGGTCATCACGATCACTCTGGCGATCGGCGTGCGGCGCATGGCAGCGCGTCACGCCATCGTGCGGCGCATGGCTGCGGTCGAAACGCTCGGCGCGACCACGGTCATCTGTTCGGACAAGACCGGCACGCTGACGCGCAACGAAATGAGCGCGCGCACGATCATCACGCGCCTGGGTCGGGTAGAGGCCAGTGGCGAAGGCTATGCACCGACCGGCCGACTCGATGCACGCAGCGGCGGCGATGCCGCACTGGCTGCGGCCGACCGCGTTGCGCGCGTCGGCCTGCTGTGCAATGACGCGCGATTGATCGAGAAAGGCGATGCCTGGCACATCGACGGCGATCCGATGGAAGGCGCCTTGCTCGCGCTGGCAGCCCGCGCCGGCATGGAGGCCACCGCCGTGCGCAGCGCCCACCCGCGCCTCGACGAGGTGCCGTTCGATGCGGCGTACCGTTTCATGGCAACCCTGCATGCCGAGGTCGATGGCGAGGGTGCGCTGGTCTGCGTCAAGGGCGCGCCGGAACAGATCCTGGCGCTGAGCAGCGAACAGGCCGGCGCGGCGGGCACCGAGCCTGTCGATGCCGCGTTCTGGCGGCAGGCGATCGACGCTGCCGGTGCCGAGGGCCAGCGCGTGCTCGGCTTTGCCGCCCGCAAGCTCGCGCATGCGCCGCAAGGCTTCAGCATCGATGAAGTCGGCGGACTCGTCTTCCTCGGCCTGGTCGGCTTCATCGATCCGCCGCGCGCGGAAGCTGTGCGTGCAGTCGCCGAATGCCGCAGCGCCGGCATCGCGGTGAAGATGATCACCGGCGATCACGCGACGACCGCCGCGGCGATCGCCGGTCAGCTCGCCCTCGCCGACACGCTGGAGGTGCTGACCGGCGCGGAACTCGAGGCGATCGACGACCGTAATCTGCCGAGCGTCGCCGAGAAGGCCAGCGTGTTCGCGCGCACCACGCCCGAGCACAAGCTGCGCATCGTGCGCGCACTGCAGGCGCGCGGACACACCGTGGCCATGACCGGCGACGGCGTCAACGACGCCCCTTCGCTCAAGCAGGCCGACATCGGCATCGCCATGGGCCGCAAGGGCACCGAAGCGGCCAAGGAAGCCAGCGGCATGGTCCTGGCCGACGACAACTTCGCGTCGATCGCCGCCGCCGTGCACGAGGGTCGCGCGGTCTACGACAATATCCGCAAGGTCATCGCCTGGACCCTGCCGACAAATGGCGGCGAGGCGCTCGCGGTGATCCTTGCCATCGTCTGCGGCTGGACGCTACCGATGACTGCAGCACAGATTCTCTGGATCAACATGGTGCTGACCATCACGCTCGGCCTCGTGCTCGCCTTCGAACCGCCCGAGGACGGCATCATGCGGCGCCCTCCGCGCCGCCGGGATGCGCCGCTGGTATCGCCGTTCATGCTCTGGCGCATCCTCTTCGTCTCGGTGCTTTTCAGCGTCGGCGCATTCGGCGTGTTCGCCTTTGCCGAAGCGCGCGGGCACGACCTCGCCACCGCGCGCACGATGGTGGTCAACGCCTTCTGTGTGCTCGAAATCTTCTATCTGTTCAACGTACGCTACCTGCATGGCAGTTCGTTCACCTGGCGCGGCCTGCGCGGCACGCCGGCGGTGCTCAAGGCGGTCGTCGCCGTGGTCGTCGCCCAGTTCGCATTTACTTATCTGCCGTGGTTTCATGCGGTGTTCGACAGCCGACCCGTGCCGTTGCGCGATGGCCTGGTCATCGTGCTCGTCGGCGTCGCCCTGTTGGTACTGCTCGAAATCGAGAAGCGCCTGCTGCGCGCGCTGGGCGTGTTCGAGGAATTGCGCGCCGCAGATCCCGTTCCACCGTCATCGAGGACGCCCTGATGAATCCAGCCTTCACCGCACCCCCGCGCGTGATCCTGTCCACCGACCGCAGCGCGCGCTGCGATCGCGCCCTTGCCCGCGCCACCCGCCTTGCCGGCGAGTTCGGCGCGGAGGCGGTGGCGGTGTCGGTCGTCGAGAAGTCCTCCGCGTTGGCCGAGGAAGTTGCCGCGATGCAGGATCCTCCATCGTGGTACCACGCGCCGTCTGCGCGCGTGCGCGCGGAACGTGAACTGCACCGCGAGCTCGCAGCAACCGGCATCGCCTGGCGCATGCAGGTGGTTGACGATGACGACGATGGCCGCTGGCGCGCCACCTTCGAGCACGAGGCCGCACGCGCCGACACCATGATCGTCTGCGGTCCGATGCGCGAAGGCGTGCTCAATCCGGTGCGGCTCGGCTCGATCCTCGATCGCCTGCTGCGCATGCCGGCCGCGCGCGTGCTGATCGTGCGGCAGCCGGCGCATCAGGCCTATCGCCACGTCGTCGTAGCCACCGATTTCTCGGCGCCGTCGAAAGTCGCCCTGCAAGCCGCGCGCGCGCTGGCTCCGCAGGCGCGGCTGACCTTGCTGCATGCTTTCGAAGTACCTCGGCTCGGCTTCGATGCCGATTCGCGCGACGAGGCCGTCGCTCGCGCGCGCCTGCGCCTGCAGGACGAAGCGCGCGCCTTCGTCGATGATCTCGGCGAGGTCGAAGTGGTGGTGGAACACGGCGACCCGGTGCGCCTGGTGCGCATGTACTGCGACACCTTCGATCCGGACCTGGTCGCCTGCGGCACCCACGGCCACGGCGCTCTGTACGAGCTCGTCATCGGCAGTGTCGCACGCGGCATCGCCCTGCGCTCGAGCATCGACACCCTGCTCGTGCACGCCTGAGCCACAGGCTTTCCTTCTCCCCGTTTGCACGGGGAGAGGGAACGATGTGCGCTCCTGCGCGAAGCCAGGTCGGCAGAGAACAGTCTTTTCCTCACCTCATTTGTGCTTCAAGCTCTTGGTTCAGCGCCTTCCCACCCATACCCAACGGGACGCCATGAACGACGCCTCCGGTTCCGATCTCAACATCCTGCGCAACCGCACCTGGGACGAACTCCAGGTCGGCGACAGCGCCAGCATCGAGCGCACGCTGACACTCGAGGACATCCAGATATTCGCTGCGCTCTCGGGCGACCTGAACCCTGCCCACATCGATCCCGAGTTCGCCAATGCCAGCCGCTTCCAGGGCGTGATCGCGCACGGCATGTGGGGCGGCGCGCTGATCTCGGCCGTGCTCGGCACGCGCCTGCCCGGCCCCGGCACGCTTTACCGTTCACAGTCGCTGCGCTTCCACGCGCCGGTGCGTGTCGGTGACCGTGTCCTCGTCCGCGTCAGCGTGACCGCCAGGGAGGAACACCATCGCGTACGCCTGGCCTGCACCTGCACGAATCAGCACGGCATGCTCGTCATCGACGGTGAGGCCGAGGTCGTCGCGCCCACCGAACGCATCGAGCGTGCGCGTACCGCGCTGCCGGAAATCCGCCTCGACGTGCGCGGCAATGACGGCCTCGAACGCCTGCTCAGCCACGTCCGTCCGATGGCCGCAATCCGTGTCGCGGTCGTCCATCCCTGCGATGAACTGAGTCTCGCCGGTGCGCTCGACGCGCATGGCAGCGGTCTCATCGAGCCGGTGCTGATCGCGCCCCGAGCCAAGCTCGAAGCCGCTGCCGCGCAGGCCGGTATCGACCTCGCCGGCTTTTCCGTCGAGGACGTGCCACACAGCCATGCCGCCGCGGCGCGTGCCGTCGAACTGGCCCGTGACGGCCAGGTCGAGGCGATCATGAAGGGCAGCCTGCACACCGACGAGCTGATGTCGGCCGTGGTTTCCTCCAGCGGCGGCCTGCGCACCAAGCGCCGCATCAGCCACTGCTTTCTCCTGCAGACGCCGGCCTATCCGCGCCCGTTCATCGTCACCGACGCGGCGATCAACCTCGCTCCGGACCTCGAACAGAAAGCCGACATCATCCGCAATGCGATCGATCTCGCCCATGTGATCGGCGTCGATGTCCCCAAGGTCGCGATCCTCGCTGCGGTGGAGACGGTCACACCGTCGATGCCGGCCACGCTCGATGCGGCCGCCCTGTGCAAGATGGCCGATCGCGGCCAGATCGCAGGCGGCGTGCTCGATGGCCCGCTGGCCTTCGACAACGCCGTGTCGATCGCTGCCGCGCGCACCAAGGGCATCGTCTCCGACGTCGCCGGCCAGGCCGACGTGCTGGTCGTGCCCGACCTCGAGAGCGGCAACATGCTCGCCAAGCAGCTCATGTACCTCGGCGGCGCGGCCAGCGCCGGCATCGTGCTCGGCGCGAAGGTGCCGGTGATCCTGACCAGCCGTGCCGACTCGCGCGAATCGCGCATCGCCTCATGCGCAATCGCGCTGATGCTCGCCCACCACTACCGGACTGCGCCTCCGTGAGCACGCCTGCCCTCCATGACGGCGTCATCGTCGTCCTCAATTGCGGCTCGTCGAGCATCAAGTTCGCCGTGTTCGAGGCCACGGCCCATGCACTGCCACGCAAGCCCTTGTGGAACGGCAAGGTGCAGGGCGTCGGTGGCCCGTCACCGACGTTCGGCGAGACCGGCGTCACCCCGTTCCCGATCACGCTCGATGCGCAACATCCGTATCGCGCCGCACTCGATCTGATCCGCGAGCGCATCCTCGCCCGCCTCGACGGCCGCAAGGTCGCCGCCATTGCGCATCGCGTGGTGCATGGCGGCAGCAAATACTTCGAGCCGGTGCGCGTCGACACGCAGGTGCTCGCCGATCTCGAGAGCTACGTTCCGCTGGCGCCGCTGCACCAGCCGTTCGCGCTCGAAGCCATCGCGATCCTGCTGCGCGAACGCCCCGACATCATGCAGGTCGCCTGTTTCGATACCGGCTTTCACCACACCCTGCCGAAGGTCGAGCAGATCCTGCCGTTGCCGTACGCGGCGTGGCAGCGTGGCTTGCGCCGCTACGGCTTCCACGGGCTGTCCTACGCCTACATGGCCATCGCGCTGGCCGAACGCCATGGCGAACTCGCACGCGGGCGCACGATCGTCGCCCACCTCGGCAGCGGCGCCAGCCTGTGCGCGATGCGCAACCTCGAAAGCGTCGCTACGACGATGGGCTTCTCCGCGCTCGATGGCCTGATGATGGGCACGCGCACCGGAGCACTCGATCCGGGCGCGGTGCTGTACCTGATGGAGATCGAAAAACTGAGCCTCGCCGAGGTCGGCCGCGTGCTCTACCACGAGTCCGGCTTGCTCGGCATATCGGGCATTTCCTCCGAACCACGCGTCATCGTCACCCATGAAGGCGACGACGGCGAAAGCGGCGAACGCGCGCGCATCGCGCTCGATCTTTTCGTGCGCCGCGTCGTGCGCGAGATCGGCGCCCTCGTCGCCGTGCTCGGCGGTCTCGACCTGCTCGTGTTCACCGCCGGCATCGGCGAGCACAATGCCTTCATCCGTACGCGTGTCTGCGCTGCGTTCGACTATCTCGGCCTGCGCATCGACGAAGCCGCCAACACCGCCGATGCCGCCGTCATCTCGACGACGGACAGCGCGGTCCGCGTCGGCATCGAACCGACCAACGAGGAATGGATCGCCGCGCACGCGGCGCATGACCTGCTCAATGCCTGAAAACGCAACCGCTGGAGCGTTGTCTCCGTTGAACGACCGGATCAATGGCCTTGTCATGCATTCGACAGGCGCGTCGTTTATCGTGACACTCCCGTACGCCAACCGCCACGAACCCGCATGAACGACACGCCGATCGATCTCCACCGCCGCCGCCTGCTGTCCGCGTTCGCCGGCGGCGCCGGCCTGTTCGCAATCGGTGGCGATGTGCTGGCCGGGCTCAACGAGGCTTCGCGCGGCGTTGCCGCCCGCAGCGGCAAGACACAGCGCGCGTTCTTTGATGCGCTGCGCGGCGGCTTGCAAGCCGCGAACACGGATGGCCTGTGCCTGCCGACGGGGTTCAGCAGCCGCATCGTCGCGCGCAGCGGCGAGCGCGTGGCCGGCACGTCGTACGACTGGCACGACGCACCCGATGGCGGCGCCTGCTTTGCGACGCCGGACGGCGGCTGGGTCTATGCCTGCAATGCCGAAACGCCCGACACCGGCGGCGTCGGCGCGCTGCGCTTCGATGCACGGGGCCGTATCGTCGACGCCTATCGCATCCTGTCCGGCACGCGCACCAACTGTTCGGGCGGACCAACGCCGTGGAACACCTGGCTTTCCTGCGAGGAACACGACGGTGGCATGGTCTGGGAGTGTGATCCGTTCAAGGCCGGCCAGGGCATCGCGCGTCCGGCGATGGGCAGCTTTTCCCACGAAGCCTGCGCGGTCGATCCGCGCGGACGTTCCATCTACATGACCGAGGATCGCGGCAGCGACAGCGGCTTCTATCGCTACCGCCCGAAACGCTGGCCCGATCTTTCCGCCGGCGTGCTCGAGATCGCCGAGATCATCGGCGACCCGACCGGCGTCGGTGCGCGCGTGCGCTGGCATCGCGTGCCGGAACCAAACCCCGGCGCCAAGGACACGCCCTGCCGCCACCAGGTCGCCGCCGCGTACCACTTCCAGCGTGGCGAAGGCATGGTCTTCCACCGCGGCTCGGCCTGGTTCTCAACCACCGCCGACCACCGCGTGTGGGAATACCGCTGTGCGGACGGCACGATCCGCATCGCCTATGACGCCGACGCACGCTTCGCCGCCGGCCGTGAAGCGCCACTGCGCAAGCCCGACAACCTCGCCGCCGATGCCGGTGGCGCGATCTTCGTGGCCGAGGACGGCGATGACATGCAGATCGTCGTGCTGACCCCGGACGGCGACGCACTGCCTCTGCTGCAACTCGTCGGCCACGAGCGCTCGGAAATCGCCGGCCCGGCCCTGTCGCCGGATGGTTCACGCCTGTATTTCTCCTCGCAGCGCGGCAGCAAGGGCGCGCGCGACGGCGGCATCACCTTCGAGATCGCCGGGCCGTTTTCAAGCCGGGAATAGAGCATGGGGAATAGGGAATGGTCAGAAGCAGGACGTTTGATCTTCCCATTCCCTATTCCCCATTCCCGGCTTCTGTGGGAGCGGCTGACCAGCCATGACCAGCCATTCGGCTGTTGAAAAGCGCTTCGGCTGTTGAAAGCCAGCCGCGAAATCAGGGATCAAAGTCTCCCGCCTCCCTTCGCCATCGCCTTCGTCCTCCTGCTCGGCGCCAACGGCCTGCGCAACCTCGTCGAGCGATTGCGCCATGGCGGTCGCGACTACCGCGAGGGTTGACGCTGTGAAGCCGGAGCATCACGCCTGAAGGCGTTTCCTGCAGCATCAACGCACAGGAAACGGCTTTAGCCGTGATGCTCTTCGCCAACGCATCACAACTCACTCGCAGCGTTCACGCAGCTGCAAGGCTCGCGCGATGTCGCGCCAGTCGAAGGCGCCGACGGCACGGTCATCGTGGACGGCGTAGAACACACCGGCAGGAAAGCGCGCCGTCGCCGCCTGGTGCAGCCACACGCCATCCGTGTTGGCGATGGTGTTGCCGGCAAATGCGCCGAGATGGACGAGGCTGGCGCGATCGAACACGTGGAACAGGCTGTGATCCTTGTACTGGTCGGTGGCGATCCAGTAGCCGCTGCCATCGTCGCAGGCCCACAAGGCAATGCCTTCGGATTGTGCCTTGAACAGGCCGAGGCCGAATGTGCGGCGATAGCGCCCGTCGAAACCGTATTCGCGCAGGGCGGTGCCGGTGGCCACGTCTTCCTCGGACACCAGCAGGCGATCGTGCGCCGGATCGCCCCAGACCGACTCGGCCAGACGGATCGCCCCTTGTGCCGTGGTGTCGCCGAAATCAGCGAGATGGCGTGCCTCGACGCTACCATCGGCCAGCGAGACCTCATAGCGCCGCAGTCGTCCGTCGAGTTCGGCAAGTGGAGGTGGAATCGCCTCGCCGCGGGCGTCGATTCCATCGATGTAGCTGTCGCTGACGATGACTTCGTAACGCGCGGGCTCCAGTTCGCGCAACCACAGCCCATACGGCGCACGCAGCTCGGCATCCCCGAACTGGCCGATCGGCTCGAATCCGGGCAGGCGCAGCACCTGCACGCGACGGTTGTCGCGCTCGACGACGAAGACGACGTCGGCGATGGTGAAGATGCCGTTGGGTCGAGCGTAGCGACCGGTGTCCAGGCCGGGGCCACCATGCTCGGCGAGCGTCGTACCGCTGTCGCCATCGTAAACCTTGAGGGTGTCGCTCTTCTTCGCCGTGGCGATCAACAGGACGCGTCCGTCGTCGGTCCGCCAGGCCGCCGGAGAATCGACGTCATGCCCCGGCGATGCCGCGCTGACAAAGGCTTCGGCGACGACGACATGGGCGACGCCGGACTCCGCCAGCATCGGTACCAATCGCTTCGGATCGCTGTGGCTGGCCGGCCGTCCCGCGCAGGCGGAGAGCACGACCAGGGCGACGAGGGCGGACAAGCGCAAGGATCGAATCGGCATCGGGTTCGGTGTGCTGGGAGGATTGTGCATTCTGCACAAGTCGTTGACCGGCGTCGCCTGGGCCTTTCGTCGATGGCGCGCCTCGGCACGCGGAATCAGCGGACCGGCTCAGCCCGGCTGCTCCACCGTGCGGTCCGCGCGCACCAGCAAGTTCAGTCCCGCGCCGGCCAACGCGAACGCGACGCCAACTGCAATCGCGAGCGTCCAGCCGAAGTGCTCGGCGAGGGCTGCCAGCAGCAACGCATTGTGGATGCCCTGATCAATCCCAAGGTCCGCGATCATCGACGGCGCAGCGATCGACAGGTTGCCGCGCAGCAGGTACGAGCTGACGCTCAACGCACCGAGCACGGCGAGGATGCGCCAGCGCACGAAGCTCGTGCGCTGAGGTGACCTCGACGAACCGGATGCAGCGGAAGCTGGTCCGTTCATGTGGTCAATGGGTCGCAGGGAAGCGACTGCTGGAACCCGGCACCCATGCAATCCATCGCATTTCCCGCAGCTGCATGGCATTCGAGCTCGGCAAGGCGACGGTTCACCGGAGATCCATCGCGGTGCGGTGCGAGGCAGTGCAGGCTCATGGCGTGCCCATCGGGCACACGACGATTGCCGCGGCGGTTTCCGACCAGACCGCCCGAATCGGTGCGGTGCATGGCGCCATGTCCATGGCCGGCCGTTTCGCGCCAGAACGCGATGCGGTGGTCCATCCCGGCAATGTCCGCCGCCCGATCGGCGCCGATGCGCACGGGGTACCGGCCGCCACGCCTGGCTCGGCCCGCACCGGTCCGGTGGACAGTGCGACACCGTTCAAGCCGGGATCCTCGCCATCACGTGATCGAGAATGTGCAGTGCATCCGCCAGGACCGAAGAAGCACGGGCGACCACCCCAGGACTGCGGAAGCAGGTCGCGGCAGATGGTACATGAGTGCAAAATGCGTCACGGAACCCCACGCGTCCGGGTTGGGCGTGCGAACCGTGGCCGGGATCGGCCGGCGCCACGCCGCCAGCCCTACAATACGACCCCTGCATCATCGGAAGCCGGACATGCGCATCTGCGTCTACTGCGCCTCAAGCCAGGAATGCGATCCGCTCTACCACGCCGCCGCGTTCCGCCTCGGTGCGCTGCTCGCCGAAGCCGGTTGCACCGTGGTCTACGGCGGCGGTTCGGCCGGTTCGATGGGCGCGGTGGCAAACGGTGCGCTGTCGAAGGGCGGCGAGGTCATCGGCATCCTGCCGAAATTCATGGCCGACCTCGAATGGGGTCATCCGGGCCTGACCCGCCTCGAACTGGTCGAGGACATGCGCGAACGCAAGCACCGCCTGCTGACCGGCTCGGACGCGGTCATCGCCCTGCCCGGCGGCTGCGGCACGCTCGAGGAACTGTTCGAGGCCATCACGCTCAAGCGCCTCGGCCTGTACTTCAATCCGATCATCCTGCTCGACACACAGGGTTTCTATGCACCGCTGCAGCACTTCATGGATCAGGTCATCGCGCAGCGCTTCATGAACGAGGAACACCACGCCATGTGGAGCCTGGTCGCCGAACCCGAGGACGTGCTGCCGGCGATCCGCTCGACGCCGCGCTGGCGCGAGGATGCGCGGGAGATTGCGGTGGTGAGAGCCGGGAATGGGAAATAGGGAATGGACCGAAGCACAGGGATGTTCTGATCAATCCCTGCTTCCCATTCCCTATTCCCCGCTCTCAATCAAAATCGCTCGCGGTGCCGGTCAGCTCGCGCACACCGCTGTCGCCGTCGCCGAAACCGTCGCCGTCGTCGATCTCCTGCGCGGGAACACCTGCGTCGCCGTCGTTGCGCGCGCTGCGATCGGCGGCCTTGTCCCAGCGCGACTTGATCGGATTGACGGATTCGGCGGCTTCCAGTTCGAGGATGAGGGCGCTGCGGCGTTCCTCGGACAGGTCGGTCCAGTGGCAGTCGTCGAGTGCACCGGCCATCGAATAGAGCAGGTTCAGGCTCGGCCGGAATCCGGCGCGCTTGATCTTGAGGAAGGCCTCAACCGGGCCGATCCGCACCAGATCCTCGTGCGTGCGCACGCCGACCTGGCGCAGCCACGCGGCCGACTTCGGACCCACATTGCGGATCTTCACGACACCCCTGCTCATGCGCTCGTTCTCCTGGGTTCGGCGTTCCCGCGCAGGGAACGGATAAAAACCATGCACAGCGCTTCCATGCCGGCGCGGTCCGCATCGTCGAACCGTGCCGGTTCGGGGCTGTCGACATCCCACACACCGATCAGGCTGCCGTCGTCGGCCAGCAGCGGCACCACGATCTCCGAACGAGAGGCTGAATCGCAGGCAATATGGCCAGGGAAGTCATCGACATCGACGACGACCTGGGTCGTGCGCGTCGCCGCTGCGGTACCGCATACGCCCTTGCCGAGGGCAATGCGTACGCAGGCCGGCTTGCCCTGGAACGGACCGACCACGAGCTCACGGCCATCGAAGAAATAAAACCCGCACCAGTTGATCTCCGGCAGCGCATGCCACACCAGCGCGGCGAAGTTGGCCGCGTTGGCGATGCGATCATGTTCGCCAGCGAGCACGCTCTCGGCTTGGGCGAGCAGCTCGGCGTAGAGTCCGGCCTTGCTGGTGGCACGGACCGGCGCGGCATCGAAACTCATCGCGGCGTCCGGAATGAACGGACCTGCATTCTACACGCCCCAATCGCTGCGATGCCGCTTGGCGCATGAGCGCCACCGCTGCCATCATCGATCCGTTCCTGATCGACCATCACCACACGCGAGGACACTGCCATGTCCAGACCCTCCTTCCCGAACCGCACGATGCTGTCGTGCCTGCTCCTGGCCACCCTCTCAACCTCTGCCATTGCCGAGATCGCCATCGGCGAACCACAACCCGATGGCGTGTACTTCGACGGCTTCGACCCGCCGGTGATCTATCAACTCGACGACGGCGAGGCCAGCTCGAACATGGGCCCACCGAGTTCGTTCGACCCCGACATGCTGTGGGGCAACTACTACACGACCGATCCGAACGGCGTGGTCATCACGCGCCTCGCGGTCGCCTTCGGTCCGACCTTCCCCTCTCTCGCCAGCGGCCCGGTGACGTTCTGGCTGCTCGACGATCCTGATGCCGATGGCGACCCGCGCAACGCCACCGCGCTGGCATCGGTGCAGGCCACGCCGAACGTCAGCGGCAACACCTTTTTCGAAGTCACGATCCCGCCGACCCGTGTCAGCGGTGCGTTCTTCGTCGGCGCCAGCGCGAAACTGCTCGGTGGCCAGGACCGTCCCGCGCGCGTCGACGGCAGCAACCCGGGCAACAACTCCTGGTTCTTCTACGCGCCCGACATCGCCGCGGTGATCAATGACCTCGCCTCGGCACCGTTCGGTTCGCAGAACATCACGCCGGTGAACCCGCTGCCGGGCGCGTTCATGGTCCGCGCGACCGGCAGCGGCCCGTGATGCCGGCACTGCCGGCCGAAACCGTGAACCTCTACGTCACCGGCACCGACACCGGCATCGGCAAGACCCGCGTCGCCTGCCGGCTGATCGCCGCGCTGCGCGCGCGCGGGCTGGTCGTGGCCGGCATGAAGCCGGTGGCGAGCGGCTGCGCGATCACGCCTGACGGCCTGCGCAACGAGGATGCGCTGGCCTTGCGCATGGCTACGGGCCTCGACGTCGACTACGCGACACTGAACCCGTACGCGTTCCGCGAACCGATCGCCCCGCACCTCGCCGCCAGCGACGCCGGCACGCCGGTCGAAACCTCTCGCATCGCCACCGCACATGCGCAGCTCGCCGCGCGCGCCGATGCCGTCGTCGTCGAAGGGGTCGGCGGCTGGGCGGCACCACTCGGCGCGCAACTCGATCAGGCCGACCTCGTGCGCACGCTCGACCTCCACGTCATCCTCGTCGTCGGCCTGCGCCTCGGCTGCATCAGCCACGCTCGCCTGACCGCACGCGCGATCACTGCCGACGGCTGCCGCCTCGCCGGCTGGATCGGCAACCGCATCGACCCGGCCATGGACCGCGTGGACGACAACATCGACACCCTGCGCGCATGCATAGACGCGCCCCTGCTCGGCATCGTCGGCCACGGTGACGATGCCGAAACCGGCACGCTCGCGGATGCGCTGCTGCATTCGATGCTGAAAGCGGGAGCCTGCAACGCCGACGCGCGAAGAACACCCGATCCATGAGAATCATTCTTGGCACATTGCAACATTGATGCAATTGGCCGCCTTGGACACGGCTCGGACAATCGAGGACATGAACATCCCGGGGGCTCGCCTTCACCCGCTCAACGGTGAGCTGCGAGGGTGCTGGTCAATTACGGTCGATGGCAACTGGCGAGTCACGTTCGAGTTCAAGGACGGAAACACCCATGTCCTGGACTACGGGACTATCACCGATGGCTATGCACAATCCCCCTCACCCGAGGCCAACGTCATCTCGGGCAGGAACAGGATCGCCGACAACGCCTGGTTCTGCGTGCTCGCCGCCACGCGACCCTGCACGGCCAGTCCGCTCAGGAAGGCTTCAACCTCCGCCGCCCCCAACTCCCGAGGGTGTCGACGGCCACCGGCAAGGATGAACCTGCGGATCCATCCGGTGTACGCCCGTTCGGTGTGCAAGCTGTAGTGTTTGAGCCGCAATATGCGCCGAATCTCGTCGAACAGGCGCCGAGCGGGCCGGTCCGCCGCACCACTTGCTACCCCTCCGATCCATCGTGATATTCCATAACACCCCGCATCCCTCGACAACGCAGGTACGTTCAGTGAAATCCGTCGCCCCTGGAATCGCACAAAGGATTGATTTCATGCAGGAAAACCGCTTGACGCGCACCGCGTCGATGCTGAACGATCCATGCTATGCCTCGGATTCGGGGTCTACTTGTAGTTATGCCTCGCTAAGGTCGAACTAATGGGAGGGTGAGACGTGGAAACGATCGAAAGATTGCTTGCCGCGATTGAGACGGGGGAAGTTCTTAAAGTTTCTTATCTCGGGGGAAGCGCCCCTGGGGCCACGCGCGAGATCGCTCCCATTCAAGTGATGGGAGATAAGGTCAGTGCACGCTGCTATACGTCAAATGCGGTAAAGACCTTTGTCATTTCCAAGATCACTATCTTAGATGGCGATATTCCGTCTTCCTCCCCAACTTGGCAGCCGAAACAACATCAACAACCACTTTACTCAACCCTTGATGGCGTCTTCCAAAGCAATCTTGATACATGGGCTCAACTTGGTTGGCACGTAAACCGCGAAGAAAACGCGATTTCTCTTCACAGAAAACGTAAGAACGGAACCCCACTTAAGGGCTCCGACGTGTCGTTAAACTACGAGGAATATGCCTCGGATATCGTTATGGGGTTAGATGGTGAGCTTCGCGAAGAAAATATTAGAAAACGTGTTCGCCCATGGGTTGTTCGTGGAAAGAACAAAGGAACCGCAACGCTAGGTTCATTAGATGGGGCGTTCGAAGTCTTTCAAAAATATGCACAAGAACTTTCACCAAATAAAAGCTAGGCATAACATCTCAGTCAACAGGGACGTCTGCAAGCTGGCTTCGCCGCTTGCAGCCGCCCGTTACTTCAACCGTTAGGCATCAATAGAGGGATTTCCGTGGACCAAGCAAAGAGCGACGCCTTGAAGAAGCAGCTCGAGAGCCAGCCAGAACCCCAGTTAGTTCCGATAGACAAGTTCTTTGACGGAAACGACGATGAAGGCTCGATCGGCTGCAATCTTTACCCTCACCCAGGCATTGGGTTGTTCCGCGATACATTGGTGGGGCTCCTGCAACGGCCTGATGTTTCGGCGGTGTATGCCCTAATCACTGAGCTCGACCCAGGCGATGACGCATGGCCGTTCTCGGATACCGTAGTAGTTACAGGCAACGTGACGCCTGAAGCGTTGCGCACAGCTATTGCGGATCTTCAGCCCGATGAGATTGGGCCTGCGGACTCAGATGCACTTGGTGACTCGTTACCGCAAGCAGACAGAGATTCCGCTCTTATTGCGTGGTGGGATTGATGCCTAACAATTCGTTCAAGCCGAAATTGCTTCGTGGCACCGTCTGCGTGCTTACGCTACGCTAGCACGCAGCCGTTGCCACTGCGCAATTCGGCTTAACTCAGGTGTTAGGCGCCAATGAAAGCATCTCGCCAATTGAAACTACATGCTCAGCTTGAGGCGACGGAGGGTGAGCTTGTCGCGCTGCTCACCGAGGCGCTGCCACACACCGCGCAACATGGCGACACGCTTTTCTTCAACTCCGCGTTCCACCCGGCCTACGTGCAGCCGCACCAAATCGGCCAAGGTAACGAAAGGCTGCTGCTTCTCGCACAGCAAAGTGTCATGCTCCGCGACGAACTTGGCGAGTCAAGTGTCCGCTCGGTCGGTCAGCTCTTTCTCTCGGTGTGTGGCGAGGCGGCCAATGAGGCAAACCAAAATCGTAGGGGGCCACGTCAGCTTGCTGCCTGGCTGTTGGGCGAGTTGGCGCCTAACAACTCAATCCAGCGGACGCGCTACGCGCGCCGCTGATTTCGGGCGTTAGGGGTCATGGGCAAGCACACCGCATATTGGGAGGAGTACGCAAGATCTCAGGCTCGCGGAACTTTGCGTATGCTCGGCGCAATCCTTGCCTGGGTTCTGGTGGTGGTCTTGATTGTGTTGTTGCATGAAACGCTCGGGACGGCCTTCCCATGGATGATCGGAACCGCTTTTCTTGGCTTTATCATCACGCTCATTCGGCTTGGAGCCAATGCGCAGAAGGTCATCTGCCCTGAGTGTGAGAGCGTTTACACTCGATCCAAATTGGGCGGTCAATGCTCGGCCTGCGGTCTGAGGATCATGCAGCATGACCCCTAACAACCGATTGCAGCGGACGGTCCGCTGCGCGGCCCGCCGCTGAACCGGGGCGTTAGGTGTCACATGACAGAGTCTCGTTTGCCACCCATGAATGACTACGAGCGCAGCGTACTGCGCAACGTAGAAGAGTTCGGCTGGCACTGCACCAGTGTCTTTGAGTCAGAAGACAACAACAACGACGAACCACCATTTTCCTACAGCGTTGGTCTCTATCACTCATTCCAGCAGCCAGAATTCATTGTCTTTGGCCTGGACCCTGGCGTAGCTCATTCGATCATATCGATCTGTGCGAACAAGTTTGAGGCTGGCGAGCAACTTGACCTCGAACAGCATTCCTACGACCTAATCAACAATTTTCCATGCGTCTTTGTTCGCGTCCCCCGCGACCGGTACTACGACTATGTGTACTCAGCCCTGTGGTTCTACGCGGAGGAAGACTTTCCGCTCTACCAAATCGTTTGGCCGAATAAGGATGGGCTCTTCCCTTGGCATCCAGGTTCACCAGAAAGCTTTCGCCAATGGCAGCCAGTACTACGCCAGGCATGTGACACCTAACAATTCGTTCAAGCCGAACCCGCTTCGCTCCGGCAACGGCGTGGCAGGTTAAGCTTGCCACGCCGTTGCCTGCGCTACGCAGGTCGGCTTAACTCAGGTGTTAGGCGCTACAGGGGGAATCATGAAGATCCAGTGCAAGAAATGCGGTCATGCCGAGATCACAAATCTCGGATTATTCGTAAAAATCATTGGAGGAGCCGCACCAATTGGTGGATTTTGGGCTTGGACTGCCTATCTCTTTGCAGGTACTGGCTTTGCACTCCCCATAGTCGCAGCAATAATTACTGGTGGCGTTGGAATGCTTGTGTTCAAAGATCAGATCGTTGAATGGGTTACGAACAAGGGATACGAATGTCCGAAATGTTCCTCTAGCAACTGGAAAGCCCTCAGCAAATAGCCAGCTCTGATCATGCAGGGACAAATCATGTCAGACCTTGTATTTCTTGAGCACTACAATGACTTCCAGAGTGCATCCTATCGCGCTCGCGCTCTTGCCACGCGTCACAGAAAAGAAACCGCTCTGCGTCGCAGTCAAACCGGCTGGGATGTGTTAGTACCAACCTCACTTAGAGACATTTTTCAAGCTCAAGAGAGTGAGAGCGAGTACGAACCAGGCGAGGATGATTACGAATACGAGCATGATGATGATCGCCAGCTGATCGCTGAAGAAATGATTGAGGATCAGGAGAACTGGGCTCGTTCAGATGAGGACGGCTGGTACTATCCTGATGAATAGCTCGTTTTCTCTCGGCACGCGCCTAACAATTCGTTCAAGCCGAAATTGCTTCGTGGCACCGTCTGCGTGCTTACGCTACGCTAGCACGCAGCCGTTGCCACTGCGCAATTCGGCTTAACTCAGGTGTTAGGCTTCATCATGATCACAGACAAAACTACGGCTAGAAGAGTAAGTGAGCTGATGCTTGATGTTGGGGCCAAGCTCGACGAATCTGTGGCACTCGTTCAGGCAACAAGTAGCGAGCACGAATTTAACCAGTATCGGCGGGCCATCGGCGAAATAATGGGGGCCATGCTACTTAAAGTCATGAACCCACTGTACAGCGCAAATCCAGAACTTAAACCAAAAGAGCTTGAGTAAATGTGCTTTCTATACAGGCATCGCAAGCCTAACACGGCGTTGCAGTGGATGCCCTACACTCCGCAGATTTTTGCGCAATGTGCTTCGCACATTTTGTCGCGCAAAAACCTGCTCCGTTCCGGTCACCACTGAACTTGACGTTAGGTGCCATTGGGGAGCACGCCGCATGTCATGGATTTGGTTATTCGTTCTCGTGTTGGTCGTCTTCGTCGTTCTGGCTGCGCTCAAAGGCAAGACTGGCGGCTCAGGCGCCATCGGATTTCCGTACCAACTCGGCAAACCGCTCTTCTCGGCCGCAGAGCGTTCGTTCCTCGGCGTCCTGGATCAGGCCGTTGGTCCAGAGCACCGGGTCTTTGGCAAGGTGCGAGTGGCGGATATCGCCGCGGTCAAATCGGGCTTGGGCAATTCTGCTCGCCAAGGCGCGCTCAATCGTATTGCCGCCAAACACTTTGACTTTGTCGTTTGCCGCTCCGGCGATCTGTCGGTCATTTGCGCCGTTGAGCTCAATGACAAGTCGCACACTAGCCGCAAAGCGCAGTCCCGCGACGAGCTGCTGGCCAATGTGTGCCGCGCCATCGGCCTGCCGCTTCTCACCGTTCCGGCCAAGGCTGCATACTCGCTGCAAGATGTAAGGGCTCAGTTTCTGGCGTCGGTGGAGCCCGCACCCGTTGGTGTCAGGGTTGGCACCTAACAATGCGTTCAAGCCGAACCCGCTTCGTTACGCGAACCACATGGCAAAAAAAGCTTGCCATGTGGTTCGCTCCACTACGCAGGTCGGCTTAACTTAGGTGTTAGGCTGCGCAAGACAAATTTTCGTATGTCAATCTCAGAAAGCACATTGCGGCAACGAGCGAAGGCGGTTATGAACCGCCCCGGCTTTCGTGGAGGCTGTTTGGTTTAAGTCACACGGTTTCAGCGACCTTGGCTTCTGCGAGTCGCCGGTAGTAGTTTGCCTCAGCCTCGGCCGGCGGGATATAGCCGATCGATCCGAGGAGGCGTTGGGTGTTGAACCACGACACCCATTCCAGCGTCGCCAGTTCCACCGCCGCCTTCGTCTTCCAGGGGCCACGGCGGTGGATCAGTTCGGCCTTGTAGAGCCCGTTGATGGTCTCGGCCAGTGCGTTGTCATAGCTGTCTCCTCGGCTGCCAACGGACGGCTCGATGCCCGCTTCGGCGAGCCGCTCGCTGTAGCGAATCGACACGTATTGCGAACCCCGATCGCTGTGATGGATCAGCGTGCCGTCACGCTCCGGCTGGCGTGCGTACAGCGCCTGCTCCAGCGCATCGAGTACGAAGTCCGTCCGCATCGAGTCGCTGACCCGCCAGCCCACGATGCGGCGGGCGAACACGTCGATGACGAAGGCCACGTACAGCCAGCCCTGCCAGGTCGAAACGTAGGTGAAGTCCGACACCCACAGCTGGTTCGGCCGTTCGGCGCGGAACTGCCGGTTCACCTTGTCCTGTGGGCACGGCACGTTGCGATCACTGATCGTCGTTCGCACCGCTTTTCCGCGCATCACGCCGCGCAGGCCCTGCTGGCGCATCAGTCGCTCGACCGTGCATCGAGCCACCGTGATGCCCTCACGGCCGAGCTGTCGCCACACTTTGTTGGTGCCATAGACCTGCAGGTTGGCCCGCCATACCCGGTGGATCTCGGGAATCAGGGCCTCGTCGCGCTTCGCCCTCGCCGGGCGTCGCTCAGGCTCGCGATGGCGGGCCGCGTGTCGCCGGTAGCCGGACGGGGCGATCTGCAAGGCCCTGCAGATCGGCTCGACCCCGAACGTGCTCCGGTGCGTGGCGACAAACGTCCTCAGGGCTTCAGCCGGCGGTCGAGCTCCGCCTGGGCGAAAAAAGCACTCGCCAGCTTCAGGATCTCGTTGGCCCGGCGCAGCTCCCTGTTCTCGCGCTCCAGCTCCTTCATCCGCTTGGCGTCCGCGGTCGTCACGCCATCGCGCATCCCCGCATCGACCTCGTGCTGCTTCACCCACGTCAGCAGCGTCTGCGGCACACAGCCGATCTTGGGGGCGATCGACTCCACGGCCGTCCACAGCGACGGGTACTCTCCGCGATGTTCCAGCACCATCCGGACTGCACGCTCGCGGACCTCAGGGAAAAACTTCTTCGACGTGTTCATGGCTCCATTCTCTCAAGAGTTGGAGCCTCCACGTTTCCCGGGGCGGTTCAGTTCAGAGATTCCCTTGATGAGCAAGTCCACAGCCCCTTTGCAGCACCACCGCCAGCTCCCGGCAAGACCGGTAGAATATAGCTTTTGAATTTCCTATAGTCCGTCCGAAAATGCCGCTGCTGTCCCCGATCCCCATATCATGGACATGATCACTGCGGCTTTCACGGGAGAATTCATGAGGCGGCAAAACACCCTCTGTGCGACTCTGATCGCCATCGGTCTGACGGCCATTCCTCTGGCGCATGCCGGCGAGAGCTGGGTCCCAATCGACTCTATGACGGTGCCGCGCCGATTCCACACCGTCACCCTACTCGCATCGGGAAAGGTGCTGGTGACGGGTGGGGAAAACTTTGAAGGCGGTGCGAGCGCACTGGCCAGTACGGAACTGTATGACCCCACCAGCGGTAGCTGGACCGCCAGCGGGACGATGCAGGGACCGCACTTTTACCACACGGCAACCCTGCTGCCATCCGGCAAGGTGCTGGTGCTTGGCGGCTTCAACGGCGAAAGTGGCGGCATCGGCGGCGCCGAACTGTATGACCCGGCAACGGAAATCTGGACTGCAACCACAGCGCCCGACACACCACGCATCTACCACTCCGCGGTATTGTTGAATTCCGGCAAGGTACTGATGCTTGGTGGCTGCAACTACAACTGCAACACGGTGTACTCCAGCGCCGAGCTGTATGACCCGCTGACCGAAACCTGGGAGCCGGCCGGATCCATGCCGACCGCACACGGTTTTGGTCATACCGCCACCCTGCTGGATTCCGGCCAGGTGCTGGTGGTCGCCGGCATAGGGGCTGGCGACGCTATTCTGGGCAGCGTTGAGCTTTACTCCCCCATATCCGGCCAATGGGAGACTCTCGCTCCCATCTCTCCGCCCAGGCGCAGCCATACCGCCACTTTGTTGTCTTCCGGTCAGGTGTTGGTGGCCGGCGGTTGGAATTTTGACTCCCTCCGCAGCAGCCTGCTGTTCAACCCCGTGACCTTCCAATGGTCGCCGATCGCCGATATGACACACGCTCGATACGACCATACCGCCACCTTGCTGGCAAATGGTCGGGCGCTGATCGCCGGTGGCTTAAATTCGCTTGAGTTCCCTGAAGCGTCTGAATTCTATCTGCCGGCGACGGGAGGCTGGGAGCCCGGGCCGTCACTCCACTCGGCACGCTTATCCCATGTAGCCGTCCGTCTGCAGGCCGGAGGCGTGCTGATTGCTGGCGGTTCGGGCCGCGACGGGGTGACGGCAAGTGCCGAGGTCTACGGCATGCCGGTCCCGGACCCGCTCTTTCGGGATGGTTTTGAAACGATCGGACGAGACCGGCCGAGACTAGGACGCCCACATTCTCGACACGCCCGCTGAGCCGGGGGCCTGCGGGCACCGTCTCGCGTTCTCGCCACCAGCCGCCGCACTGACCTGCTGACCGTAGCGAATCGCGCCGGGCTTTGGTGACCTGCCTGACTTTTTCGGACACCGATCAGTTGGGGCTGCCTCGGTGGGTTGATGCTTGATTTCGCTGCTTCTCTTCGTCGTTGAACTGCTTTGGCGTGCGGTAGCCATTACGCCGATCATCCGGTGGCGACTTTAAACCGATTCTGGAATGGCTCCATAGGCGCGGTCAGTGACACGCAGGCAACCTCGCTTGTGCCCCGGCTCGATCGGACAGGTATCTCATGAGATGGCGCGCCTGGAGGGGTGAGCGGATGCGTTTGCGGGTCATTGGCCCGCGCATCCGCCGAACGCCCGAAGCGCTGTGCGCGCAGGGCCGGCAATCACGGAAGGAAGCCATCGTGACGCCAGCTTCATCGAGGGGCGTATTGCTTTCCTGCTCGTGTATGCGGTGATCATCTTCGAGTTTCGGCGGCAGTTCGCGCCTAACAATTCATTCAAGCCGAACCCGCTTCGCGGCGCGGCTTAATTCAGGTGTTAGACCGCTGCCCAAGCATCGCTTGCGGTTGTTGCGTTCTGTATATACACTACGGCCACGAAGTTCACCTGGTCAGAGCGTAAGCGCTCCCTCAACCTGAAGCAGCATGGGCTGGACTTCGTTGACGCACCTACCGTCTTTGCCGGGTTGACCTTCACCTTCGAGGACGACCGCTTTTCCGATCAGGAGCAGCGCTTTGTCACCCTCGGCCTGCTCGCTGGGATTCCCGTCTCAATGGCTCATACGGAGACTGCCCGTGAAATCCGCATCATCTCGTTCAGAAAAGCGACCCAACGTGAAGCGCGCATCTACTTCAGCCAAGTCCAAGACTGACTTCGCCCGCCTGCGATCTACCAAAGGCATACCGGCTCCCGACCATCTGGAGGCTGACGTCCGGCACATCGTCCGTGGCGTCGTTCGTCGAGGTCTCCAACTTCAGCCACCTAAGTCCGCGATCTCGCTGCGCGTAGATCAGGACGTACTGGAGTGGTTCAAGACCCAAGGCCCCGGCTACCAGACTCGTATCAACGCAGTGTTGCGTGCATTTCGCGATGCATCGGTCTAACAATTCGCCATCCGCAGCTCGTCCCGACGTCGCGCGTTGATGATCGCCAGCAACTTCCTCATGCACGCCACCAGCGCCACCTTTGCAACCTTTCCGCGGGCGCGCAGCTGCTGATAGTGGGCCCGCATCGCCGGATCCCAGCGCACCGCCGACAGCGTGGCCAGCGTCGCTGTAACAAACCGCCGGGATGACGGATTGAGTGGTTCTTGGAGGTTCCCTTGTCAGGCCTTGCCCTGCTCCATGGGATACCGGCTTTGGCGCCTGCCGCGGGTAAACTTGAGCTTTGTCCACCCGGAGCCACCCATGCCCATGGCCAAGCACTTCTTCATCACCATCGACGATCTACCGATCGCGCACGGCGACGAGCCGGCGCTTGCCTTCGACGGCGAATCGCCGGAAACGCTGGCGGCGCAGTTGCAGGCGGCCTTGCGCGAACCGACGCTGTGGGAGCGCTGGCGCGACATGCAGGACGATCCCGATGCCGTCGATCCGGCGGGAGGAGCGACCGATGCGGCAGCGACGGTTACCGGCTCGCTGGCGGCACTTCGTGCCGAGTTGCAGATTGCGACCACATTGCCGCATGCGATCGTCAAGCACCGCCTCGACCTGCTCATCGGCCCACACTGGAAGCTGCGCGACGTCAGCTGAGGATTGTGTTCTCCCCGGTCGCGGCTGCAGCCGCGACGATGCCAGGCCCAATGCGCCCTCCGGCATCGCCTCCCCCGGGAGAACCCGGCTCGACATCGGCTCTCGGTTTTGCTTCCATCGATTGCCGCGGCGCGATGCACATGCGTCGCCACCACGCGGAGAATCCGCATGAATTCCCTTCCTTCGTTGCTCATCGGACTCGCACTCGTTTCCATGAACATGCCTTCGCAAGCCCAACAGTACCGTCCGGCCGGCGACAGCGCCGAATTCAAAGCCCTCGCCGCCGTCGTCGTCTCCGGTGTGCGCGCCGAGCTCGGTCAGGCCGTCGTCGTCGACATCGACACCGTGACGCGCAACGGCGACTGGGCCTTCGTAACCGCTGCGCTGCTCGACGACAACGGTCGTGCGTATCGCTACCTCGGCACACCGCTCGAGGAAGCCGCAGCCGCAGGTGGCGTGTCGAACGCCTATGCGGGCCTGCTGCGTCTGCGCGGCGACGCCTGGACCCTCGTCACGCAGGCCATCGGTCCGAGTGACGTCGCCTGGGAAAACTGGCCGAGCAAGTACGGTGCACCGGCGAGCCTGTTCGGCTTCTGAATCCACCCGTCAGATGCAGTCGCCCTGCCCTGCGCGGACAAGCCGCGCACATGCGCCGATGCGCCACGAAACGATGCTTCGAGGATGCTGCCCGTTCCACCGGGGATGTTCTGATCAATCCCACAACGGCGTCACCGTCCTGTGCGGGCGCAGATCAAGGCGCGATGGCGAAGGCAGACTGGCGGTCTGTCGAGCCGGCGCAACACCGGGCTGCGCCCGCACAGGGCGGCCCCAACCTCCTGATTCCCAATGACGGGGTGACATCCGCAAGGCCCGCGGCGCGGCGTGCGCGGCTCGCCCAGGCAACCAGCCTGCACTTCGCCACGCCCACCAAGCTGCGAACCTCGCCTGACGTCAGCGTGGCGGCGTCAGGATCGTATAGTGCGAGGTGCTGGTGAACCAGCGGCCGTTGTCGTAGGTGATGCGCTGGGTGCCGTCGGCATTGCGATTGTTCGAACCGATGAAGGTCACCTTGCCGTTATCGTTGCTGGCGACGATCTCGGTGTGCGACATGCCACCTCCCTGGATGATGACGACATCCCCCGGTCTGGCGTTGGCGAGGCTGACCGGTGTCCAGCCGGCGTTGCGCAGGTTGGTGTTGAGCTGAGCGACCGAGTCGCTGCGCTGGCCGTGGCTGATGAGCCCGGCTTTCTCGAGCACGGCCGAGACAAAGTTCGCGCAACAGAGATTGCTCGGCACGTTCGGGTTCATCGGCAGGTCGCCGCTGCGCTTGAGCTCCGAGGCATTGCGGTCGAGAAACCGCTCGGCGATGCGCGCCGGGTTGTTGCCCGACACCGGTGTGGTCGGCGAAGTCGGCGAAGGTCCGTCGACACGTCCACCACCTGACGTGACGCCGCCCGGAATGCGTACTTCCTGGCCCGGATGGATCAAGTTCGGATTGGCAATCTGCGGGTTCGCCGCGATCAGCGAGGACAGCGAAACACCATGTTGCTGCGCGATGCCGGACAACGTGTCGCCACGCTGTACGGTGTGCGTCGAAGCCGGCGCCGACGAGGCACTTCCCGGCAGGTGGATTTGCTGGCCCGGATGGATCAGGTTCGGATTGGTGATCTGCGGGTTCGCCGCGATCAGCGAGGACAGCGAAACACCATGTTGCTGCGCGATGCCGGACAACGTGTCGCCACGCTGCACGGTGTGCGTCGAAGCCGGCGCCGACGAGGCACTTCCCGGCAGGTGGATGTGCTGGCCCGGGTAGATCAGGTTCGGATTGGCAATCTGCGGGTTCGCGGCGATCAGCGAGGACAGCGAAACACCATGCCGCTGTGCGATGCCCGACAGCGTGTCACCGCGATGGACGGTGTAGTCACCCGCCGCCGGCGCTGGTGCTCCGGTGCCACCACCGTTGCCCGGCTGCGGCGCCGGTGCCGGCGTGTTGTCGAGGCTGCCGCTGATGCGCGCCCGCACCTTGCTGGTCGCTTCGCCAGCCGTGATGCGGCCATCGCCGTTTAGATCGAGACCCCGGTTGGCGTTGTAGGCGTTCGAGCCGGCACTGAACAGCGTGGTGTTCGGGTCCGGCTTGGGGCTACCGGAGAGCACGGCGGTGTACACCGCTTCGAGCGTGCCGAGCCGACCGGCGAACGGCGCGAAGTACTTCTCGACGTACTTGAGCTGCTCGACCGGTGACATGCGCGCAAGTTCGGCAGTCGACGTACCGAGGCCCCGTGCGGTGCTGTCGAGGAACTGGATCAGTCCGGTCGCCGAGCTGGTCGGGTTCTTGATGCTCGGCGAGAACGTGCCGCCGGTCTCGAAGCTCATGGTCGCCAGGATGTATTCCGGCTTCGTGCCGAGGCGCGCGGCCATCGCCTCGACCTCGCGAAGAAACTGCGGCGTCACATTCGGATTGCCGGCCACGCCGGTGATGCGGCTGTAGTCGAACGAACCACCCGGCGCGCTTCCCCCGGGCGCCGTTGGCGCCGGCTCCGCGCCACGCGAGCCCGCAGGGATGTTGACGTGCTGGCCGGGGTAGATGACGTTCGGGTTGTTGATCTGTGGATTCGCCGCGATCAGGTCGGACAACGAGACGCCATGCTCACGTGCGATCGACGACAGCGTGTCGCCGCGCTCGACCGTATAGCCGGCAAACTGCGGGCCTGACGCCGCCAGCGCGGTGGTGCCATTCGATACGGACTGAACCTGGGACATCGCACACCTCCACGCAGGATTCCGGAACGCATGCCTGCACTCGGAGGCATGCAACGCGGCGATTGCAGCATCACCCCGGCCACGCGCCCATCGGGGCGTTCCCCAGCTCGGGTATTCCCGAGGTCGTGCCCACGGATGCGGGTTAACCCGAGACAGGGACAATCCCTATGGCGCACACGTGAACGCGTTCGCAAACTCCGCCCGACCCGTGTCATACCCGAACGTGGAGGAGAGATCGATGAGCATCCAGGGCAACCCCCACATGTTTTCCGGCAATGTGCTCGAAAACATCCAGTTCCGCGGCGAAGTCGGGCGTTCGCTGTCCGGCGTCGATCCGAGCATCGGCAGCGTGCGCGTCCGTGCCGCGCTCGATGCGGTCGACATGCGCAACCTGTCGACGCAGGAGAAAAACACCCTGCTGGCGACGCTCGACGTGCTCGGTGCCGACGGAGCAATCAGCAATGCCGACGCCGATGCGATCACGGCGATGATCGATCGCTTCGAATCGACCGGGCAGCTGCTCGACACGCTGACCGGCGGCAATCTCGGTTCTTTGCGCAGCTCGGGTTCGTTCCTGCCGTTCACCGCCGCCAGCCTGGTCAACTACCCTGGCAACCCACTGTTCGGCAGCCTGCTCGGCTCGTTGGTCGACAGCGTCGTGCAAGGCTTCAAGGACGCGCTGTTCCTCGGCGCTGCGCAAGGCATGATCGACGGTTGCGCCAAATCGACCTACGGCGGCGACGCAGTCGCGCGCGCGCTCGACGCGGCCGACCTGTCCAAGCTCAACCCGAACGAGCGCGCCAAGCTGCTGTCGATGATCGGCTTCGCCGCTGCAGATGGCCGCATCAGCCTGCTCGAATCACGCGCGATCCGCGACTATCTCGCCCAAGCCCAGGGGTGCGGCTGTGGCGGCACACCGGGCGAGTGGACCGTCGAGCGTGGCGAGAACGGCCGTGCCCACATCGACCTCGGCAACTACACGATCGACCTCAACGAACGCAATTCCGAGTTCATCGTCACCAACAAGGAAACCGGTGAGCGCACGCGCATCTGGGGCGACCCTCACTTCGAGCACAATGGCTCGCACGTCGGTGACTTCTACGGCACGACCACGCTGAACCTCGCCGATGGCACCAAGATCACCATCAACACCACGCCGTACGAACGCGGCGGCAACGGCACCACTCTGTCGAGCACGCTGACCATCACCCAGGGCAACCAGGCGATGCGCATCACTGGCCTCGACCAGAACCGCCTCGGCGATCTCCAGATCAGCCAGACCCGCATCGGTGGCGGCTTCGTCGATGCGGCCGTCGACGACGGCGTGTCGATCTACGAGAACACCGAGGGCGGCCCCTGGCTGCGCCTCAATCCGGGCGGCTGGCTGCAGGCCATCGATGGACGCTTCCTGTCACAGATCGTCTGAGCGGCGCGGGAGAGGGACAGGCCCACAGGGCTCGCGCCCCGCTCCGCCATTCTCCGGCACACGGGGATGTTCTTGTCCCACAACGGCGTCTTTGACGCCGTTGTGGGATTGATCAGAGCCTCTATAGGGCAAGCCCCAGTTGGATCGTCTTTGCAGGCACGCTAACGTCCGAACTATCGCAGGGGGACAACCATGACGTCGACGAGAGGCGCCCATGAGCACGTTCCCGATCTCGCCATCCGGTGGCCAGCCACCGACCGTATCGTTGCCCGAAGACGGTTCCGATACGCAGCACGGGCTGGCTGACGGCCCGGAACTCGTCGAGGTCGACGAGCATCAGCACTGGTCGCCACGCGGCGGCAGCGCGCAAGGCATGCAACAAGCCCATGGCGCGCCTGGCGGCACGCCGGTCAATTCCGGCAACGGCACGAATCCAGGCAACGCCACACCTGCCGGCACCAGCACCAACCCTGGCCATGGTGTGCCATCACCCGGCGGCGAAGGTACCGGTCAGCGCCTGGCCGGACCCGGCAGCGGCGCGGACGCCGCACAGAAACCTGGCACGATGCCCGGCACCGGTCCTGGCAACACACCCGGTACCGGCTATTCGAACATGCCCGGGAACGGCCAGGGCCATGGCTGGAACGGCCACGGCAACGGCTGGATCAGCCCAGGCCCGGACAGCGGTTTCGGCATCGGCCTCCGCCAGGGGCTCGGCAACCCCGCCCATGGCCTGATCGGCAGGGGTGGTGTGCTGGCCACGCCGCTGGCGATGCTCAATGCCACACCGCAGGGCGGCCTCGGCAACGTGCTCGTGCACGCCACGCCGATTCCGCTCGGTGCGCCGGCCTCGCATCTGGCGCAGGTTCCAGTGCAGACGACCCAGGAGGCGAAGCCTTCGCAGCACCCGTCGACACCGACCGCTGTGCCGCATGTCCCATCCAACCACACCGCCGGCGCCAGCACTACGATGCCGGGCGCCATGCCGCGCCCGTCTGCTTCCACCGCGCACGCAGCAACCAGCCCGATGAGTGCAAGCCATGCTGCCGTGTCGGCGAACCCGCCGGTGCAAGCACCCGCGACAACGATCGTGCGCGGCAGCGGCAACGCCGAATCACCGGTCGGTCCCGCGAATGGCGCGCGCATGGCAAATGTCGATCCCGCGCATGCGGCCGCAGGGCGTGGCCAGAGCGGTGCCGCGAACGATGGCGCGCAGGCAACCACCGCGCACAACGCCGGCGCCAACTCACGTCAGGCCGGCAACGCAGTGCAGGCGCTGGCACCTTCGGCCACAGTGCTGACCCTGATGGTCGCGCCTCAGGCCGGAATCGCCGGTGAGGAAACGCACGGCGTCGCGAGTTCTGCGCTGTTCCGCGAGCAGGGCATCGACGGGCGCGAATCCATACGTGACATCCTCGGCCGCAGCTATGTGTTCAGCGCCGACGGCAAGCTCGTCACGCGCGCGCAGGAGCACGCCGGCATCGGCGCACTCGATCCGGCGCTGTCCAAACAGATCGATCAAGTCTCGATGGCCAACCACGGCGAGCTGTCGACCCACGACCTGTTGTTCAAGGTCGTCGCACCCGCCTTCGCCGGCATGGCCGCCCTGCTCGGCGGTGCCGCCGCTGGCGCCGGCGTCGCCACCGGTGCATCGGGCATGGGGGGATCGTTCCTGCTGCTGGCGGCCAGTGCCATGCTCGGCTACGGCGCGGCGCGCGCCGTGGCGAACCTGCGCGAACTCAGCGCCGACGGCGTAAGCCTCGACCCGCGGATCAACCGCAGCGCGCTCGCCCACTGGGTCGCCGCCGGCACGCAATCCGCCGGCAGCCTCACCGCACTGGCGTTGTTGCTGTTCTAGGGATGTTCCGATCAATCCCACAACGGCATCACCGTCCTGTGTGGGCGCAGTCCGGCATTGCGCCGGGATCGACCGGCGCGGCCACATGCTCGCGGATCGCTTCGGCCTGCCACGCCTGCACGTGATGCGGATGCCATCACCGGGTCGGGCTGCACGGACCCAAGCCGGGCAATGCGGCATCAAGTGATGGACACGAACGGCGGTGCGCTGCGTCCACGCTTCGCTCCGACATCCCGCGACGCCGGCTATCCGCTCCCGCCCATCTCCAGCTTGATCGCTCCGAGACCACCCTTTGCGAAGCGCGCGACCAGCTCGTCCGAACAGCGTTCGAGCGCTTCACGCGAACCTGCGTCATTGACTTCAGCGCGCAATACCCAACCCGACTCACTGCGGGTCAGGGTGAGGTCGGTGCCGGGCAACAGGCTGTCGGACAGGCGCAGCATGACGCGCGCGTCGCCTCGCGCCGCGGTACTGTCGCTGACCAGCAGGCGGCGCACATGGCGCTCGATCAGGTCGGTGAGGCCCGGTGCCGCCGGCGGCAACGAGGGTGCAACCGGCGGCGACGGCTCGAACGCGAGACGGTGGCTGTGCAACAGGGCAAGCATCTCGGCCGAGACCAAGTCGTTGCGCACATCGAGCGCAGCTTTGGGATGCTGCGCGGTCAGCGCATCATCGCCGGACTGGCGAACCTCGCCCTGCGGGTGCTCAAGCAGATGACGAAACTGCTGTATGTCCTCGCTCGATGCCGGTTCACGCACGCGGCGCAGCGCCGATTCGTGTTCACGGCGAACCTCCTGGCGCGCTTCGTTCGCATTCGCACGCATCGTCACCTCCCGGTCGCCATGCGGAACATGCTCAAGTCCTCGGCGGTGGCTTCCTCACGCAAATCCTCGCGCGCGCGTTCATCGGCCAACCAGCTTCTTCGCTGCGAGAGCAGCGCGTCCAGCTTCTTCTCGGCCTGCAGGAAGGCGCGCACTGCTTCGCCGAGTTCGCTCTGTGCCGCCTCGAGCGCGCGCTCCGCGGCGGCGAGTTCTGCGCTCGCCTCACCGATGTGCATATCCAGCAGGGCGACGCGATCGGCGACGCGACCCGGTTGCAGCGACGCGCCTTCGCTGCCGATCTGTGCGTACAGGCGCGCACGGCAGCTGCGGCGTTCCGCGACGATGGCGTCCAGGCGCGCCGCCGCCGCATCGCGCGCGGCTTCGGCGGCGGCGACATGCGCACGGCAGCGGACGACGACGGTCATCGCGGCATCGCGGCGCGCGCGACGCGCCACGATCAACGGGTCGAACGGACAAGACGCACTCACGGGAACAGTCTCCTCAGGCCCTGCAGGGCCTCATCGAAGCTCGACAGCATTTCCGCTGGCTGACGCAGCAGGCCGCGCATCTCCTCGATACGCGCGATCGCGAAATCGGCGTCGGGGTCGGAACCATGCTTGTACTCGCCGAGCTGCAGCAGCAGCTCGATCTCACGGTGTTTGGCCAGGTACTTGCGCAGTTGGCCGGCGCCGCGCGCGTGGTCGGCGTCGACCACGCGCGTCATCACGCGGCTTGCGCTGGTCAGCACGTCGATCGCCGGGTAATGGTGCGCAGCGGCGAGCTTGCGCGAGAGGATGATGTGGCCATCGAGGATCGAACGTACTTCCTCGGCGACCGGGTCGGACCCATCCTCTTCCTCCATCAGCACCGTGTAGAACGCGGTGATCGAGCCGAGCTCGTTGTTGCCGGCACGCTCGAACAGGCGCGGCAGCTCGGAAAACACCGAGGGTGGATAGCCACGTCGCGCCGGCGGCTCGCCGACCGCCAGCCCAATGTCGCGCAACGCGCGCGCATAGCGTGTGGCTGAATCCATCATCAGCAGGACGCGCTTGCCCTGGTCGCGGAAATATTCGGCGATCGCGGTGCCGAGATGGGCAGCGCGCGCACGCTCCGAGGCCGGACGATCCGAAGTAGCGACGACCAGCACGCTGCGCGCGAGGCCAGCTTCGCCGAGGTTGTCGTGAATGAACTCGTTGACTTCGCGACCGCGCTCACCGACCAGCACGATGACGTTGACGTCAGCATCGGCACCGCGCGCGAGCATGCCGAGCAGGGTGCTCTTGCCGCCACCGGCGACGGCAAAGATGCCGACGCGCTGACCCTCGCCGACGGTCAGGGCGGCATCGATCGCGCGCACGCCGGAGGCGAACGGCTTCGCAATCAGGGTGCGCTGCAAAGGGTTCGGCGACTCGCGGTGCACCGGCACCTCGTCATCCCCGTCGAACGGCGCCAGCCCATCCATCGGGTGACCAAGCGGATCGAGGATGCGCCCAAGCAGGCCCGGACCGACGCGCACACTGGCCTGGTGGCCGATGGCAACGACCTCGGTCGCCGTCGAGATGCCTTCCAGCGGACCGAGCGGCGTGAGCAGGGTGTGGGCGCCGGACACGCCGACGACTTCGGCAGTCAGGCGTCGCGCCTGACCCGGCGTGCGCAGTTCGCACAGCTCGCCGATGCTGGCGTGGATGCCGGTGACACGAATCAGGGTGCCGAGCGCTTCGGCAACGCGGCCGACGTGGCGCACGGCGGTGCTGCGCGCTACTGCGGCAAGCAGCGGATCGCCGTCGGCAGCGGCCGGCAGCGCGTTCATCCATTCACCTCGCCACCCTGCACTGCGGCACGCCGCAGGGCGATGCGCAGCGCGGCAAGCTGTTCGTCGAGACCAGCCTCGACCTTGCCCGACTCGGAAACGACCACGCAGCCTGTCGGCGCCAGTTCGGCATCGGCGACGACCTGGATCTGCGCGACACCCGGTTGCAGTTCGCGCAGCCGTCCAGCCTCGGCCTCGACCTCGGCGAGCCGTTCGGGATGCACACGCACCACCAGAAACTGGTCGGCTGCCAGTTCGCGCACCGCCTCGGCGACCAGCGCGGGCACGAGGCCGGCGATCCGCGGAGCGATGCGTGCGACGACCGCGCAAGCGAGATCGGCGATGCGCGCCTCCTCGCGCACTGTGAAAGCGCGCGCCTCGTTGTGCACGCGCACGAGTTCGTCAGCGATCTGGGCAAGGCCCTCGATGCGCCCGGCGGCGATGCCTTCTCGACGTGCGCAAGCGCGTTCGTCATCGACTTCCGCGCGCGCGCCGCGACGGATTGCCTCGGCCTCGTCGAGCAGGGTCGACACCTCGCCGAGCGCAGTCCAGGCCTCGCGCCGGATCAAGGTACCGGCGAGCGCCAGCGTGTACTGCGTGCGATCAATGATGGCGGCTTTGGCGGTCGTCACGGGATTCCTCCTCGGAAATCGCCAACGCACGTGCGACGCTGGCTGTGTCGAGCCAAGCCGCGGCAGCGGCGTCGAGCGTGCCCGGCGCATGGCACAGGCGCAGCCATTCGAGTGCCGCTGGATGGACCACGTTGGCATGCGCGGCCCATTCCGCGCGACCCTGTTCGAGAAACAGGCGATGCAGCGTTTCGTCGGCACCACAGGCTTCGGCCAGCGCGGCCGCAGCCGACGCCGGCGGTGCTGGCCCACGATCGGCTGCAGCCAGCGTGCGTGCATATCGTGCCGCGCCAAGCACGCGGCGCAGGCGCACCACTTCGTCACGCGCGATCATCAACCGCAGCATCGGCGCGAAAGCGAGCGCGCCGAGGTCGAGTGCCTGCTCGTCGAGCGAATGCCGCGACGTGCGCAACCATGCGCTCGCAGCGAGCGCAGCCGGCAGTACCGCGGGGAAGCCGGCGAAGAGCTGCGGCGCGATTCCGGCCAGACGACGTGCCAGCAGGCGACGCCCGGCCGCATCGTCTCGCGCGGCATCGAGCAACTGCGGCGGCAGGTCGTCGAACCATGCCGCGTGCGCGCCATCAAGCGCCTGGCGCTGCAATTCGGCCCAGGAGATGGCCTCAGCCACGGCGATCATCCACGTCCATGCGTACCGGCAGGTTGCGCCGACCGCGCCAGGCCCACACGCCAAATCCCGCACCGGCAACGAGCAGCAACGGCAGGCCGACCATCGCCGCCGCCGGCAGCATCTGCACCTTCGGCTTGCGTGGCAGCAGCGCGGCGTTGGTACCGGCATCGCCGGCACTGCGCTCGAAGAACTTCACGGTAACCTTGTTCACGTTCTCAAGACCCTCGACCGCATCGGTGACGATCGCCTTGATGTCGGTTTCACGGTCTCTCAGGCGTGCACCCTCGCGCTCGATGATCACCACCGACGCCGACGAGGACTTTCCCTTGTCACCGATCGGATCGGGCTCGGGCAGCGCGATGTGCACGCGCGCGCGCACCACGCCATCGATCTGCTCGATGGTGTGCTCAAGCTCCTGGGCGATCGCATAGAGATAACGCGCACGTTCCTCGAGCGGCGAGGACACGAAGCCCTCCTTGCGAAACACCTTGCCCATGGACTCGAACGGCGCCGACGGCAAGCCCTTTGCCTTGAGCAACTGCATGGCCTGTGGAAAATCGTCCTTGGCTACCTCGATGGTCCAGCCCTTCTTGTTGTCGGCCGGACGCTTGTCGGCATCGATGCCAGCTTCGAGCAGAGCGCCCTGCACCTGGTTGGCCTGCTGCTCGTCGAGGTTCGCATACAGCGGCGTGCGCCCACATGCGGCCAACGCGAACGCGACGAGGGCAACGACCAGGCAACGCCAACGCATCGACATGACGGCTACCTCGATCAGGACTGCTGACGGAACAGCTGCTGTACACCATCCGAGGTGCGGTTGGCGACATTCGAGGTCAGTTCGCACTGGAACATGAACTCGTGGCAGCGCACCGACAACATCAGCATGTCGCCGGGGGTCAGATCTGCCGTGCCGGTCGCAGTCTTCGACAGATCGCCGAGCTGAGTGGCGCGGCCGTTCAGTGAATTCAATGCGTCGAGCACGGCGCGGAAGCTCTCCGAATCGGTAGCCTGCACGACCGGTGCACCGACCGCGGCAGCCTCCTGCTGCGATTGCGCATAGGCGGCCTGGAAGTGGGCGACGTCGACGACTGCAGCGGGTGCGTTCGAGGTCGGTGCAGCCGCCGCAGCCTTCGCGGCGAGATCGACCACGGTGGGGGAAATCTCGAGACTCATGGGCAGACTCCTGGTTGCGGTTGACTGGGACCATCGCCTTGCGGCCATGGCGCAAGGCATCGCCTCACTGCTTGCGACCGAGCGTCTCGAGCGCCTGGCCGACGCTGTTGTTCGAGGTCGCCGCGCTGTTCGACATGAACTGCATACGCATGCTCTCGGCGCTCAGCTTGACCATCGTCGAGGGCGTGTCGCCACCGGCGCTGAGCTGCTCGGACATCGAGGCGATCGTCGCCGCCTGCTGGTCGAGCGCCTTGCCCCAAGCACCGGCCATTGCCTCGAACCAGCTCGACGCCTCCTTCTCGTCGACCGTGCGGCGCCCGTTCGCGCCAACGCCGTTGTTCGCCTGGGTGAGCGCATCGACACCCAGCATGTTGAGACGCGGATTGAGGTTGTTGATGTTGGACATGTCGGACTCCTGGCAAGGTGGCCGGCGCGGTGGACCGGCCGTGGACCGCTTCAGCCGCGTGGCGCGGCGGCGGATTCCGCGGGAACCGCAACGGCCGGCTCCCCCTGGTTGGTGGACTTCACAGCAGCGGTCGCGCCGCTGCACGCTGCGGGGCGCACCGTGCCATCGACCGTGACCAGAACTTGCTGGCCTTCGATCGCGTGCAGCACGCCGCCGCACGGCAACTCGGCACCAATGAAGTAGCGCGCGCCATCACCCATGACGACGTACGGATCGTTGCCGCCGACGGCAACTACGATCCGGCGCGCGTCGTCGCCGGTGGTCGGCGGAGGTGTCGGCCGGTTGCCGTCGTCGAGGTTGAAAACGGCAAAGCGCGACAAGCCCCTGATGTCACGCACGGCGCGCGAGGCGAGGACGGCATCCAATGCCTTGCCATCACCGAAGTGGCCGCTGATGCCGACCTCACCGTTGCCGCGGTACTCGGCCTTTGCAGGCAGGTTGGACAGGCGCAGCACCTCGGCGACGTCGTTGGCGATGTCGCTGCCGCTGCGCACGTCGACCTCGGCCCTGACTCCGTGCGCGGCGAGTTCGCTGCGCAGTTGTTCGATGCGCGGCTGGTCCGGCGCGATGCCGACCACACGCAGGCGGCCTCCGGCATCCTCGCCGATCTGTGCCTGCTCCAGGGCGACTCCGCGCACGCTCGATTCGAGCACTGCGCGCGGCGACGGTGCTGGCGGTGGCGGCGCCGGTTGCAGGCTGACCGCGGCGATCGCGGTGGCCACCGATGCGGTGAGGCCAATGGCGACAAGGGCGAGCCGGTGACGGCGCCACGCGCTACGCGAAACGCCGGCGGACGGGGGCTGGTAGTCGTCGAGCGCGTCCCAGCGCGCATCGCCATCGTTGCCGACCGCGAAAGCCGCCGTGCCGAGCACGACTGCCTCGAACGGATCGAGAACCAGCGCATCACCTGGTTCGAGCACACGCTCGCCGACCTGCAGTGGACCATCCAGGGCACGTAGCGACCATGCGTCAGGACCACCGCCGATCACGGCGTGGTGTGCCTGCACGGCCTCGTCGGACAGGATCACGTCGCAGTCATCGGCACGGCCGATCACGAGCAGGCCACCGGCCTCGCAGCGCCGTTGCGCGCGCCGGTGCAGGCCGCGCACGATGCGCAGCACAGGTGGCCGCGTGTCGGGATTTCGCTCTGTCGTCGTTGCGGTCATGTCGACCCCTCCGTTGACGGAATGCACGAAGCGCCGCCGAGGCGGCGCCGACTCATTGCACCTAACCCGCGCGCCGGCTCCTGCGCGCCTCGGCGCGCGCCTTCTTCTCGTCGGCTTCGCGCTGCGCGTCATCCTTCTGCAGATCCTCCACCGTGATCGCTTCGGCCGGGCGCGGCTGCATGGTCTGGCCGGCGATCGATTGCAACGGCACCAGGCGCGGCGTGATCAGGAACAGGCGCTCGACGCGTTCGAGTCGTTTGGCTTCACGCCGGAACAATGCGCCGAGGCCAGGAATGTCACCGAGGCCCGGGATCTTGTCGACATCCTTGCCGCTCAGATTGCGCACCAGGCCACCAAGGAGCAGGCTCTCGTTCTCGTTGATGAGCGCCTGGGTGCTCACCGCCGCACGCGTCACGCTCGGGTAGTTGACGATCTGGTTGCGCGAATTGACCGCGCTGATCGCCACGTCTCCGTCCTCGATGCCTACCAGCAGACGGATGCGCTGGCGTTCGCCGTCGAAGACGAGATGCGGCGTCACCCGCAGGATCGTACCGGCAACGACATTGAAGAGATCGACTTCGTAGGCACCGTTGACCGGCACGTACAACGTGCGCGTGTTCTCGATGACTGCCTCGACGTCGTTGAGCGTGACCACCTGGGGGCGCGAGACGACGTGGGTCACGCCCTGATCGGCAAGCGCATTGACGCGCGCGATGAAGCTGTACGAATCGCCGATGATCGCGCCAAGATGGAGGCCTGGCGTGCGTTGCGGCAAGTAGTCGATGTTGTCGGCTCCGAGCGCATTGAGAAACTGCTGACGCACGCTGTCGTCGGCGCCGAACATGGCCTCGTGGCGACCATTCTTCCAGCGCCAGTCGATACCGATGTCGCGCAGCTTGCGCTTGTCGACATCGATGATCGTCGCCTCGAGCTGGACGATCATCGGCTCTACGTCGAGCTGACGGATCAGTTCTTCGTAGAGTTTCATCGACTCGGCCGAGTCGCGCACGATGACGGCGTTGCGGTAGCGATCGGCGACGATGCGGATATCGCCACCGGAGCGGACGTTGCGCACGCCGAAGTTCGGCGTGGTGAACTCGTCGACGAACAGTGTCGCCGAACCATCGTCGGCCGACGGCGGCCGGGCGGGTGGCGGCAGCTCGCCCGCCGCGCGGGTGCCGTCGTCCGAACCGGCTGCCAGACCGCGGCCCTTCAGCGACACCGAGGTCGTGCTCAGCGCACGCTCGCGCGCGCCGCTGAAGTTGGGCATCTGGTCCGGACCGTACATGAGCTGTTGCAGGATCGTCGCCACGCCAGGCACGGTGATCTCGCGCGCACCCGCCGTGAATGTGGTGTCCGAGGCCCAGGCGTACTTCAGCGCGAATACGCGCAGCGTTGCCGTCGCGGTCGCCTGCTGGTGGCGGAGCGCATCCGTCAGCTCCTTGACCTGCTCCACGAAGCGCGGCGCGCCGCTGACGACGACGAGGCCGCTCTGAGCACGTGCATTGAACGTGTTGGCGGAATCACCGAGGCGCATCTCGTGGAACGCGCGCACGAAGTCCTCGACGCGATTGGTCGGCACCGCGTAGTAGCGCGTGATGCGCTCGTTGAGCTTGTAGACGTAGACCGCCGAACCGTCGAAGTACGCACTCAGCTGGTTGGCACTGGCGATGCTGCGGAAGACCTGTTCGGCCGAACCCGCGCGCGGCCCATTGAGGGTGGCCGACTGCGCATCGACGAGCGGACTGAACACGACCTGCATGCCCTGCTCGGCGAAGAATCGCGTGAGAAACTCCCGGAGTGGCTCACCCTTGAGTTCGTAGTTGACCTGCGTGCGCTGGAACGGAATCGGTGCCGCCGCCACCGACCATGGCACGCACACGGCCAAAGCCAGCACTACTGCAAACCACCACCCCTGTCGCCCTGATGACCCCATTGCTTCACCCCGTTGCGTACGTTGTTTTCGATGTGATGCCCCATCGCGCTCACGCCGTTACCTGCCCAAGGGGCGTGAGCTTGATGTCCGGAACGAGCTCCTGGAACGACAGCACCGGGAGCTCGAAGTACTCAATTTCGGTCAGCTTGCGCAGGTGACGGCGCACATCCAGCGAACCAAGCAGTGCAGTCCCGGCGAAACCACCCTCGGCACGCCGCCACTCGCCGATCTGCGCGAGCACATGCGCGGCGAGCTCGGGATCGACGGCGAGCTGGGCGCCGGCGTTGGTCACTCGCACCGAGCTGCGCAGCTTGTCTTCCAATTCGGGATGCACGACCAGCACCTTCAGCGTGCGGTCCTCCGCGGCATGGCGGTCGCTGATGTGCCGACGCAAGGCGACGCGCACGTACTCGGTCAGCATGACTATGTCCTTCTCGCGGCTGCCCGCATCGGCGATCGCCTCGAACACATCGCGCAGATTGCGAATCGGCACGCCCTCGTCGACGAGGCGCTTGAGCACCTCGGCGACGCGCTGCGGCGCAAGCACGCGCAGCATCTCCTTGACCAGATCGGGGTAGTCGCGCGACATGCGCGTGAACAGGTTCGACGTTTCCTGGATGCCGATGAACAAACCGAGGTGGCGCTCGACGGCCGTTCGCACATGCGTGGTCAGAGCCTCGAGCGGGGCCAAGCTGCGCGTGTCGGCAGCAGCATCACCCGCGGCACCGACCCAAGCGCCCTCGAACGGTGGCATGAAGTTCGGCTGCGCCGGCACCAGCGCGCCGTCGCCGCCCGCGACCGCGCCAGGAAGGAAGCGCCCATCGGCGCGAATCACGCCGGCGCCGATACGCACACCGAATGCATAGAGCCGGTAGCCACCGTCCTGAAGGCGTTCGTTTGAACGCATCGTCGGCGCCGGCACCGGCACACCGAACTCCTCGCGCAGGTCGGCGACCAGGCGTTGCAGCGCGTCACGGACGCGCGCCGGGCCAAGTGCTGTGCCGGTGCCGCGCTCGATCTCGAGAAGCAGGCCCGGCATCGGCACGAAGTCACCTTCGAGCAGGGACTGCGCGCGTGTGGCCAGTTCGTTGTTCGCCTCCGGCACGCGGAACAGACGACGCAGGAAAGCCACGCGCTCGCGCATCCGCCAAGCCGCGAAACCGAGCAACGCCAGAGCAAGGACGAGAAAGGCCGGTTTCGGAAAGCCCGGCACGAACAGCAGCAACAAGGCCACGCAACCTGCGATAAGGGCGACGCGCGGTTCCTTGCCGATCTGCCTGGAGATCGCCTCACCGAGGTGCTTGTGGTCCTCCTCGCCGGTCGTGCGCGTGACCAACAGGCCGGCCGAGATCGAGGCGAGCAGCGCCGGGATCTGCGAGACCAGGCCGTCACCGATGGTGAGGATGCTGTAGGTGTGCACGGCCTCGCCGACCGCCATGCCCATTTGCATGATGCCAACGGCCAGACCACCGAGCAGGTTTACGATGATGATGACGATGCCGGCGATCGCGTCGCCCTTGACGAACTTCATTGCACCGTCGAGCGAACCGTGCAGCTGGCTCTCGGTTTCCAGCAGACGCCGGCGCCGGCGCGCCTCGTCCTTGTCGATCAGGCCCGAGCGCAGGTCGGAGTCGATCGACAGTTGCTTGCCTGGCATTGCATCAAGAGTGAAGCGTGCGGCGACCTCGGCGACGCGCTCGGCGCCCTTGGCCACGACGATGAACTGCACGACCGTGATGATGAGGAAGATGACGATACCGACGACGAGGTTGCCGCCGACGACCATGTTGCCAAAGGTATCGATGATGTGGCCGCCATCGGCTTCGAGCAGGATCTTGCGCGTGATCGCTATCGCCAGCGACAGGCGGAACAGCGTGGTGATCAGCAGCACACTCGGGAAGCTCGAGAACGCGACCGGATTCGGCACGTAGATCGCCAGCAGCAGCAGGCCGACGCCGATCAGGATGTTGAGCGCGACGAGAATGTCGATGAGCAGGATCGGCAGCGGCAGGATCATCAACGCGACGATCGCGACCACGCCGAAGGCGAGGACGATGTCACTGTAGCTGCGCTTGCCGACGAGGCCGGAGGCAATGGCGCTCATGCGCGACCTCCATGCACTCGGATGTCGCGTGCCGATGACGGCAGCGACACATCAGGGCTCGGGCCCGTGCGCTCCGGCGACGGACTGCCCGTGCGCACAACGGCACGGACACGCCGGATTGCACGGACGCTCGCGGGAATCATCGTCTCCACGCGCTCGTCTCGTTTCTCGCCACGTCCGCCCCTGTGCGAATCGTGGCTGCTGGTTTCAGTCGATGGCCGGTCGACTATCGCTCTATCTGTAATCCTTCTTTCAGCCTAGCTCTTTCGTCACGTACGACACAAGCGTATTTTTATGACAACGAAACCTTCACGACGATCATGCGAAGCCGATCACGTTTCGCCGGTCGTGGGCCGCCCGCGCTCGTCGTCACCATCGAGTTCGGCGACCCGCGTGATCGTCGTCGCGGTGACACCGACAACGAGACGCCGGCCCTCGGCTTCGACGATCAGCAGGCGTTCGCGCGGACCCACGGCGAGGATCTGGCGGATGCGCATCGGCCCGTCGCTCGAAGTGAGTCCGTAACGTCGGCGCACCAGCACGAGCGCGCCGAACATCGCCGCAACGACGAGCACGAGCGGCACCAGCATTGACAGCAGCGTACCGCCGACCGACGGAACCTCTTCCGCAAATGCTTGCATCGGAAAGCATCCACCCACGATCACTGTGACAGGGACGTGAAGAATTCGATAAACAGATCTCTGCGATTGCATGTGTGCCCCTCGTTTGTGTATTCCTAAGAAAAGCACAGCGCGCAGCAAGACCGCCAGCAAACGACGATCCACCGACGCGAAGGCTCCAGCGGCATGGCGACCTCGACGGATATCCGACCCAAGCGTGCCACGCCGGCTCGCCGCACGGCGAGCAGTCAAGCGAGCACCGATGCCGCACTCATCGATGCCTTGCCGGTCGCGTGTGCGCTGTTTCGTGACCGCGATGGCGTGCTGGTTGCGGCCAATGCGGCGTTCAAGGCGGCGTTCGCGCCCACCGATGGTTTCACGCGTGACGACTTCGATGCGCAGTTCACCAGTGCCGTCGCCACATCGGCAACCACGCGCGAAGCCTTGCACATGCCGAGCGGACGCTGGTTCGAACTGGCCCGCGGCGAATGGCGTGGTCGGCAGGTCGTCCATTCGGTGTTGACCGTGCTCGACATCAGCGAGCGCCAGCGCACCCTCAGTGAGCACAAGCAGCGTCATGAGAAGCTGCTGTTCACCTCGCGCACGATGTCGGTCGGCGAAATGGCGACGACACTCGCCCACGAACTCAACCAGCCGCTTGCCGCGATCGTCAACTACGTCGGCGTCGGCCTGCGCCTGCTCGACAAGGGCGAGAGCGCGCGCGAACGCCTCGCCGAAGCGCTTGGCTATGCACGCGACCAGGCCGAGCACGCCAGCCAGGTCATCGCCCGCCTGCGCGAGTTCGTGCGCGCGCGTGAGCCGCGTCGCGAACCGCAGGCACCGGCGCACCTGGTTGACAACGTGCTGCGCCTGCTCGCCCTCGAGGCGGAGAAACATCGCGTGCGCATCGAGGTCGATGCCGCCGCCGATCTGCCCGATGTGCACGTCGATCGGGTCATGCTCGAACAGGTGCTGCTCAACCTCATCAAGAACGGCATCGAATCGATGCGCGAGGCAGCGCCGTCGCGGCGCCAGCTCGCAATACGCGTCGATCGCAACTTCGACGACCAGGTCGAATTCCGCGTAGCAGATCGCGGATGCGGGATGTCCGACACGGAAGCAGCGCGCCTGTTCACGCCATTCTTCACCACCAAGAGCGACGGCATGGGCATCGGCCTGGCGATCTGCCGGTCGATCGTCGAATACCACCACGGCCGGCTCTACTTCGAGCGCAATCCAGATGGCGGCAGCGTGTTCGTGTTCACCCTGCCCCCCGGAAACGACTGAGGGTTTCGCACATGCGTCCTATCGTGCATCTCGTCGACGACAACGAATCATTCCGCCGCTCGACTGCGTGGTTGCTCGAAACGGCCGAGTTCACCGTGCGTGACTATCCTGGCGGCCACGAGTTGTTGACTGCACTCGCGCGCACGCGCGACACAAACTGCCCTGCCTGCATCGTCAGCGACATCCGCATGCCGGGCATGAGTGGCATCGAGCTGCACGACGAACTGCTGCGCCGCGAATGCACGTTGCCGCTGGTCTTCATCACCGCCCACGGCGACATCCCGCTGGCGGTCGAAGCCATGCGCAAGGGCGCGCTCGATTTCATCGAAAAGCCGTTCGACGAAGCCACGCTCGTGAACGCCGTCCGACTGGCGCTGGCACACCGGCCGGTCGCGCGCAGCTCGCGTGAAGCAGCGGAACGCGTGGCCACTCTGACCCCGCGCGAGCGCCAGGTCATGCAACTCGTCGTTGCCGGCAAGCTCAACAAGGTCGTGGCCGATGAACTTGGCATCAGCATCAAGACCGTCGAACTGCACCGCGCCAACATGATGAGCAAGCTCGGCGTGCACAACCTGCCCGACCTCGTCCGGCTCGCATTGGAGGCCGCATGAAGCGCCAGCGCATGGAGTCAAGATCGGCGGTCGCGCCCGCCCCGCTCCGGCAGCGCCTCGCCCGCCTGTCGGCCGAGGCAAGCGAGATCCTCTGCGCGCTGCACGTGCAGCATCGACGTTGGGCCTTCGACGACGGCGACCCGTTCTGGTTCGAGGCGACGGTTGCGCCGCGGCGCGTCTGCGCGCAGCGCGTCGCCATCGTCGTCGACGGTCGTGCTGGCGAACTTGCCCTGCACCACGCGCAGCCGAGCACATCGATCGGCGAACTGCATTGGAGTGACTATGCCGGTACCGCGCGCCTGACCGCCTGGACACTCAGCCACCGGCGCGCGATGACCTGCCTCGCGCGCGTGTTCCGCGGCATCGTGCTGCCCCAGGCCCTGCTCGATGACGATGCCGAGGAAGCCGCCGGATTGGTCACGCTCGGGTTCCGTCTCGGTCGCGGCGAGGAAACCAGCGACGAAGGCGTGCTGCGGGTGGCTCCGGCGATCGCACGACGCCTGCTCGCACACGCCGGCACCGGCAGCTGCGCGCGATCGCCGGTGGCGCTGGCGAGCCTGCCGGTACGCGTGCGCATCGGCCTGGCCGGCCCCACCCTGGCCGCATCCGACCTGCGCGGCCTCGAAGCCGGCGACGTGATCGTGCTCGGGACACGCACGCAGGCTCTCTCTCGCCTCGACGTGCGCATCGTCGGCGACGGCCACGTCGGCGCCTGGCAAGCAAGCTGGCAGCCTGGTCACGTGCGTATCGATACTCCCCTTGATCCTTCCATCGATTCCCTGCGGAGCCCGACAATGACCGACAGCGACGATCCCGTGCCCGCCGCCGCGGAGGACGCCGGCGCGCCCGCCGACCCGCTCGCCCAGCTGCCGGTACGCATCGACTTCACGATCGGCGAACTCGAACTGCCCCTGGCCAAGCTGAGTCAGCTCGAACCCGGTTACGTGTTTACCCTCACCAGCAACCTCGACGACGCGCGCATCGGCATTCGCGCCAACGGTCGTCGCGTGGGCAGCGGCCGCCTCGTCGCGATCGGCGAAACGCTCGGCGTGCAACTGGAGGGCTGGGAGTCCGATGGACTTCAGTAGCTTCAGCCCTGCCCTCGTCATCGTCACCGTCGTCGGCCTGGCGATGGCGCCGTTCGTTGCGGTCATGGTCACGTCGTTCACCAAGATCGTGGTCGTGTTGAGCCTGCTGCGCAATGCGCTCGGGTTGCAGCAGGTACCGCCAAACGTCGTCATCAACGGCCTCGCCATCATCCTCTCTGCCTACGTGATGAACCCGGTGATGCTCAGCACGCATGACGCGATCACCACGAAAATGCAACAGCATCCGGAAGCGCCGATGAACGTCGAGCGCATGCTCGAGCTGGTCGAGGCGGGCAAGGAGCCATTGCGCGAGTTCCTCGTGCGTCACTCGACCGAGAAGGAGCGCGCCTTCTTCCTCAACGGTGCGCAACGCCTGCTACCGGAGGAACGCCGCGCCAGCGTGAGTGCAACGGACTACATCGTCATCGTGCCGGCCTACACCGTGAGTGAACTGACTGCGGCGTTCCAGATCGGCTTCCTGATATTCCTGCCGTTCCTCATCATCGATCTCGTGGTCTCCAACATCCTGCTTGCGATGGGCATGATGATGCTGTCGCCAACCACGGTATCGCTGCCGTTCAAGCTGCTGCTGTTCGTCTTCCTCGACGGCTGGGCCAAGCTCGTGCACGGCCTGATCGCCACCTACACCTGAGAGCGTCAGCATGGGCTTCGACATCATCAGGCTGACCCAGGACGCGCTCTGGCTGGTGCTGGTGCTGTCGGCGCCGCCGATCATCGCCGCGTCAATCATCGGGTTGCTGGTCGCCTTCCTGCAGGCTGCCACGCAACTGCAGGAGCAGACCTTCAGCTACACGGTGAAGTTCGTCGTCATCGTCATCGTGTTGTTTGTCACCACTTCGATGATTGGCGGCACGCTCTTTCATTTCTCCGACCGCATCTTCACCGACTTCCCCGACATGGCCCGACACTGATGCCGTTCGAGGATCTCGGCAACAACGTGCTCGGCATCGCCCTGACCGTGCCGCGCATCACCGCAGCCTTCCTCGCCCTGCCGCTGCTGTCGAGCAGCAGCATGCCGCCACTTGTGCGCAACAGTTTCTTCGTCAGCCTCGCCATCGTCGTCTTCCCGATCGCCGCGGCGGCTTCGCCGTACGCGCAGATGGGCGATGGCCACTGGTCCGTGGTGATCGTCAAGGAGATCTTCATCGGCCTCGCCATCGGCTTTGCCTTCGGCATCGTGTTCTGGGCGATCGGTGCGGCCGGCAACATGATCGACGCCAAGGTTGGCACCACGATCGCCAGCGTGGTCGATCCGCTCGCCGGCCACCAGACATCGCTGACCGGAGCATTCCTGACCCAGTTCGCCGGTTGGCTGTTCATGGCCAGTGGCGCGTTCATGGTGTTCCTCGACTTGCTGCTGACCAGCTATCAGGTCTGGCCGGTGAGCGATTTCCTGCCCAGGCTCGACGCGACCGGCGGCGCCTACTTCATCGGCCAGTTCAGCACGATGATGACCATGGCCCTGCTCATCGCTGCGCCTGCATTGGTCATCATGGCGCTGGTCGACGTCGGCTTCGGTCTCATCAACCGCTACGCGCAGCAGCTCAACGTGTTCCAGCTGGCGCTGCCGATCAAGGCCTGGATCGCCACCTGGATCGTCCTGCTCATGCTTGGCGTGCTCGTGCAGGTCACCCTGCAGAACCTCGTCGCCAACAAGACCCTGCTCGGCGTGCTGCGCGGCATTTTCGGATAGGGGATGTTCTGATCAATCCCGCGACGGCGAAGGCAGGCTGGCCGTCTGTCGAGCCGGCGCAACGCCGAGCTGCGCTCGCACGGGACGGCTCCATGGGGCAGGCAGCCAGGGAGTTCCTGATTCTGCCACTCGTGGCCGAGGCCGTCCCCACGAAATCAATCCATTGCGGGAGCGGTTTCAGCTGCAGCAGGGTCGGGGCCTAACGCCCCTCGCGCTGCGCACGCACGCTCTCGGCCCAGCGCAGCACTTCGGCGACGGCCTGGAAGAACTCGCCGGTGATGTAGTCGTCGATCTCGATCTTCTCGTTGAGACCGCGCGCAAGCGGAACGTTCTGCATGATCGGCACACCGGCCTCCTCCGCGGCGGCGCGGATCATCGCTGCCTCGTGGTCCTCGCCCTTGGCGACCACGACCGGCAGGTCGGTCTCGCCGGGTTCGTACAGCAAGGCGACGGCGACGTGGGTCGGGTTGGTCACGACGACGCTCGACTTGCGCACCGAATGCAGCATGTTCTGCTGTGCCCATTCCTGATGCAGCTGGCGGCGCCGGCCTTTGATGTGCGGATCACCTTCGCTCTCCTTCGATTCCTGGCGGATGTCGCGCCGGCTCATGCGCAGGCGCTTGATGAACGAATGCCGTTGCCAGAACGCATCGAGTGCCGAGACGAAGAAGAACACGAACACCGTCCACGCACACATGCGCAACAAGCCTTGCCAGTGCGCGCTGGCGATATCGCCGACCTGGCCAAGCGGTAGGGCGATGTAGTCAGCCAGCAGAGACCACAGCACGACCACGAAGATGCCCACCATCGCGCTGGTCTTGAGGATCGACTTCAGCAGTTCGACGAGATTGTCCTTGGAGAACATCTTCTTGATGCCCTCGGTCGGATTGAGCCGCGAGATGTCCGGTTTGACCCGCTTGGGCGCGAACACCGTGCCGACCTGGATGTAGTCGGTGAACAGGCCGACCGCCGCGACCACGAACATCACCGGCACGGTCAACAGGATGAGCACGATACCGCCCTGCTCGATGGCCTGGCTCAGGGCGACCGGGCCCGGCCGCGTCATCGCCTCGAACATGCCGCCGAACAGGCCAGCCAGGGTGCGGTAATAGGCCGGCGTGAGCAGCCCGATGGCGAGCAGCCAGGCCAGCACGATCACGGTACTGCTGAGCTCGGTGCTCTTGTGGACGTCACCGTCCTTGCGTGCGTCGCGCAGGCGCTTGGTGGTCGGCTTCTCGGTACGGTCGCCGCTGTCGTTCTTCTGGCCGCTCATGGAGTTCTAGGATGCCTGCCGCGCGCGGGTTTGTGCCAGTATCGGCGCAACTCGGCGCGGACGACGCAAGGGTTAACCCCAGGTGTCACCCGTCGGTCACGACGATAGGATGCGCATGCGGTCATGTGCGCTCCTGATGCGGGACTGCGGAAAAGGCCATGAAGATTCCTTCGGACAACATCGGATCGACCCTGCTGAAGCCGCTCGACGCGGAATCGCTGGGTGCGCTCGAGCAGGGCCGGCTTGGTCTCGGCCCGCTCGCCGATGGCGGTGCACTGGCACCAGCCGAGGCAACTCCCGCCGAAGCCCTCGCTCCGACCCGCGACCCCGGCGAGACCTTGCTCGGCAGCGACGTCTGGAACGGTGCCGCCGACGGTGCGCGCCGCCTCGATCTCATGCCCGGCGCGGTGTCCGCGGCCGGCGGTTCGGCCGCACTCGATCAGGCCGTCGACACGATCCTCGCCGGCCTGCGCTGAGGCCTGCGCATGAGTGCCGCCGGTGCGCATCCCGTCGTCGCTTCGGCCGGGCGCTTGGCCGGTGCGCTGGTGTTCAACGCCGATCCCGATTTCCGTCTCGCCCTGCTCAAGCGCGTCGCGCGCCGGCTTGGCGAAGTCGAGGGCTATCCAACCTTCCTCAAGCTGCTGGTGACGATCGCCGAAAGCCATGAGCCGGGCGCACAGCGCGCGCTCGCCGCTACCCTGGCCATCGGCCTGCGCCGCAACGACCTGCCGAGCGGTCAGCTCACGGCCTGGGGCGCGAGCCGTCTGTGGCAGGCCGGCACGCCGATCAGCGGCGCGTTGGCCGGACAGATGTTCGGTTCGTCGGCACCGCAGCGCGCGTTCGGTCCGATCGAGTATCTGATCGTCTGGCATGCACAGGGCACGCAACGGACTCGGCTCGGCGCGGACGTCTGCGTGCAGGCGCTGACCCGCCTGATCGAGCTGGTCAATGCCGACGAGGAGGCGCGTACCCTGTACCCGCTCAAGCTCGAGGCCGACACACAAACCGAGCTCGAGGGCATCTACATGCGTGGCACGCGCGAGCGCCTCGCCGTCCTCGCCGCGAACTGGAAGGCGAACCGTGCGCCGCACGAGATCGCCGCTGCGGCGGTCGCCGCCGGAGGCGAGCCGCGTCAGGTGCCACGCGGCTGGGTTGTACGCGATCTTTGATTCCAGGTGCGTCATGCATGGGTCGCGCAAGGGATGTCCTGATCAATCCCGCAACGGCGTCACCGTCCTGTGTGGGCGCAGATCAAGGCGCGACGGCGAAGGCAGACAGGCCGCCTGTCGAGCCGGCGCAACGCCGAGCTGCGCCCGCACAGGACAGAGGACCGCGACAGCCAAGCCCGAAGCCCGCAGCACCGGCCGCGTGCGTGCGCAACGCCGTTGTGCCTCTGGCGCGACCGGCGCATGCCCTGCCGCGGGGTCTCAGCCGCGCCGCATGCCTTGCGGCGTCAACTGTGTCTTGCGCAGATTGATCGCCTGGCGGTTGAGCATGTTGCGTTGTGCGGATTCGGCCATCTGCTTGAGTTCACTGCGACGCCCGGCCGCGCGCGCGGCATCGCGCGCCTCGAGGGCCAGCACGGTTTCGTGAATGAGTGCCTCGCCGACGAGCTGGCGCTTGCGTGGATCGACCGCTTCGGCACGCCCCGGCAACGAGCTTGCGAGCTGGCGGCTCAGCGCGCGTGCGATGTCGGCGGAGGGAAAGGCCGCGTCGTGGACGATGCTCCACATACCGATGATCTGCGCGGCGAGCACGTCAGGCAGTTCACGACGGTCGAGCCCAAGCGGAGCGAACCGTCGTTCGAAGTCCGCAGCGACATCGCGCGCGGCGAGTTCCGCTTCGGCCTGCTCTCGACCGACGCCGCCGCGCGCGACCAGCGAATCGACGAGTTCGCGACGCACCTCGGCCGACAGCGCCGGATCGTCGCCGATCGGCCATGCGGTTGTCGGCGCAGGGGCGGGCTGTGCATTCATGGCGTCTCCAGGTGGTTCGCTGTGGATGGACTGGCAGCGCGCGCGCTCCAGGCTTCGCGCTCAAGCACGAAGGCGAGCGCCTCGCGCCCGAAATGTTCGGTCGTGCCGGCGTCGGCGAACCCAAGTCGGCGGAAGATCAGTGGCACGGCTGCATTGCGCGGGTGACAGAAACCCCGCAGGCGTACCAGGCCGAGCCGGGTGAAGGCGTGGTCGCGCAGGGCACGTGCGCCCTCGAGAGAATACAACCGGCCGAACGATGCCGGCATCAGACGTGCGCCGAGTTCGATCTCATGCTCGTTGCCGACCACTGGCATCAACGAGAACAGGCCGACGAAACCGTCGGGCGCACTCGCATGCCAAACGCCGAGACCCGGCGTGTCGGCATAGACATGGTTGGCCTGAGCGATGAAGCCAATCGTCTCGAGAAAGCTGATCGGCACCTGTTCGAGCAGGTGTTCACGAACACGCGGCTCGGCATGCAGGGCGCTGATGTCCTCGGCATCGCGCAGGCACAGTCCGCGCAGGACCAAGCGGCGCGTGCGCAGCAGGACCGCACCGGCATAGTCCCGCCGCGGTTCACGCCGGCGCGGCGCAGGCATCGTGGTGGACCGTTCGGCAGCCATGGTGTTCATCCGCGCGGCACCAGGCCCTCGTCGGTCAGGACCATGCCACGCAGGTCGACATCCTGCCGTGCCATGGTCGCCTGCGCCGAGTCGGCCAGGCTGGCCAGCTGCGCGACAGCCCGCTCAGCCTGCGCCTGCTCGCGGACCTTGATGAGGGTGACGGTCTGGTACATGAGCGCCTCGGCGATGCGTTGGCGCTGGTCGGCGTGCGGCGTGGCCGCACCGCTCGAGGCCATTTGCCGCTGCACCTGCGCCTGCACGCCGCGCACCTGGCGCACGTCCGGCAACGCCGCGTCGTTGGCGGTCATCCACATGACCACCAGGTGCGCCGCGGCGATGTCGGCGAGGTCATCGCTGCGCAAGCCGTACGGACGAATCGCAATCTCGAACTGCGAACGTACCGGATTGCGTGCATAGAAGTTGTCGAGCTCGCTGGCGACTCTGGGGTTGGTCGAGCGGGCGATTGCGGCGATGTAGTCATGCCGGACCGCCGAGGAGACCTCCGGCGCAAAGCTCACACGGAAATCGTCGCGCGGATAGCTCGGGGGCACCGATCCGTGTGCTGTCTTGCGCTGCGCGGCAACACCGCGTTTGCCGGACACGCGATCGCGATAGGACTTCGAAAAAGTCTGGCCATAGATCAGCGACTGCGCGTAGTCGGGCACCGGCGTGGCCATGTGGGCGCCGTCGATCATCTGCGCCTGCGCGCGGACGGCGCACAGCCCAAGCATGAGGGCACTCAGGAAAGCGGTGACGACTGATTTCGCCATGACATCCTCCTCCAGGCCATCTGGCGATGTGGCCGTGCGCCGGATCTGCTTGCGACGGCGCGGCGCCGAGACTGCGGGAAGTGCGGTTGCCGAAACGTGACCGATCCGTAAAAACGCGGTTCACTCCCGACGAAAACGAGAACGGGCCGACGAACGGCCCGTTCCCGCGTATCCGTGGAACGACCGCTTACTGCTTGCGGCCCACCGCGGTCATCGCTTCGCCGATCGTCTTGATGGCGGTCGTCGTCGCGTTCATCAGCATGCTGAACTGCTGCGAGATCGTCTGGAACTCGACCATCGTGCTCGGGTCTTCCTTGTCGATGTTGTCGACCGCTTCCTGCAGCTCGTCGGCGAGCTGGTCACACTGCTTGCCGAGCGCCTCGGCCATGGCGCGCAGCCAGCCCGCGCCGCCGCCAGCCGTGCCGCCACGCTGCGTGGTCTTGCCCGAGCACTGGCCCGAACCTTCCTCTTCCTTCTCGATGGCTTCGCGCGCCAGTGCCTGGGTGAACAGGTCGCGGACCTCGTTCCTGAAGTCCTCGAGCGAGCGCTGCATCGAAGAAATGTCGGACTGCGAACCGCCCATCGAGCGGCCGAGATCCTCGATGAACTGGTTGGCGTCCTGGATCGCCCCGCCGACATCGCCCATGCCGGCCTTGAAACCCGCGCTGATGAGGTCCTTGAACGCCTGGTCGACCGGGAGCTGGTCGATGACCTGGTCGACCACCGAGGAAAGCAGCTGACCGGCGAGCTGACCGACCATGGCGCCGATGGGGCCGCCGAAGATGCCGCCGACGATCGAGCCGATGCTGCTGAGGAAATTGCCGCCGCCACCGATAGACATGATCCACCTCCGAGTTTTGGTTTCAGTTGGCTTTGATCAGCAACATCGGATGGTGTTCCAACGCTGCCAGTGGCGGCGATCTTGCGCGCCGCGCACGGCGATGTAAGCCGGGACTTTCCCGAGCTAGGGTTTACCCTTGACCGCCGGACCGAACGCCGCTGCAGGCGGTGCCCGGCCATCGACGCAGGCAGCCCGCAGGCGTTCGGCCTGCCAGCGCGCGGGATCGGCTTCGCCTTCGCAGCGACTGACGCGAATGGCTTCGACGAAGCCGCCAAAACGCGCGTCGTCGCAGGCGTCAACGCGTGCCGCATCGAACCCTGCGCGTTCAACCAGGGCAGTACTGGCGACCTCGACGACAGCGAGGCGCAGCGACGACTGCCCCATGCCGTAGCTTTCCGCAAGCACCACCAGTGCGTCGTTGCCACCCGTACCAAGGCCAGGCAACGCCCCCCCCAGGCGTTGCCCGAGTCCGGTCTCGAAGACACGCACCGGCTTGCCGCCGGCAACGATCACCAGCGCGGCGCGGATCGGATCGACTGGCGTCGCCGCCGGGTCGATCGCCTGCACGAGAAACGCCGTTTCGCGCGCGCCGGCCGCAGTGAAAGCCCCGTCGACGCCTGCACCGACGGCGACTTCGGTGTCGAGGCTGCCGAAGGCCGCCTGCACGAGCGTGCCGCGCAGCGTCGCGGACAGCACTGCCTCGGCAAAGACCGGCGCCACACGCATGTCGATCACGACCTCCGCATCCACGCAGGCGGTTGCGCACAGGGTCGGCTGGCAGGCCAGACCGAGGCATGCACACGCGAGGATCCGCTGGACCGGCCACTTCATCGTCAGGTTCCGCAGCAGGGAATGGCGAGTCTTCCGCGAATGCCCAGCCACGCGCAAGCCACCACGCGCACGTGCCCATGCGCCTTGCTCGATCGCGGCGACCGCGTCGGTTGCCACGTCAGCGCCCCAGACGGCTCGCCTGCAGGACTTTCCTCACGTGCACACCCGTGACACCACGGATACGATCCCGGCTTCCATCCGGGGAGAATCGTCCATGTCGATCCGTCCGCTCGCGCTCGCCGTCGCCGCCAGCCTGCTCCTGCCGTCCTTCGCCGGCGCTGCCGAAAAGAAGAAGGAGGAACCGCCGAAGTGGGACGTGCAGACCGCGCATGGGGCGCAGGCCAAGACCGTCCGCTTCAGCGTCGACGAGGGCACCTGGATGGATCTTGACGTCAGCCCGGATGGCAAGACCATCGCCTTCAGCCTGCTCGGCGACCTTTATGTGTTGCCAATCGCCGGCGGCACTGCCAAGCGCGTGACCCGCGGCGCAGCCTGGGACGTGCAGCCGCGATTTTCCCCCGATGGCCGCGAGCTCGCCTTCACCTCGGACCGCAGCGGCGGCAACAACCTGTGGCGCGTGAAGATCGACGGCAGCGACGCCGTGCAGGTCACCAAGGAGGACTTCCGCCTGCTCAACAACCCGGCGTGGACGCCGGATGGCCAGTACCTCGTCGGCCGCAAGCACTTCACCGGCCAGCGCTCGCTCGGCGCCGGCGAGCTGTGGATGTACCACCGCTCGGGCGGCACCGGACTGCAATTGACCAAGCAGAAGAACGACCAGCAGGATCTCGGCGAGCCGGCGGTCAGCCCTGACGGGCGTCACGTCTACTACTCGGAGGACGTCAGCCCCGGCCCGTTCTTCCAGTACAACAAGGATCCGCACGGCACGATCTACGCGATCAAGCGCCTCGACCGCGAAACCGGCGACATCGAGACCGTCGTCGCCACGCCCGGTGGCGCGGTACGCCCGCAGCCATCGCCGGACGGCAGATCGCTGGCCTTCGTCAAGCGCGTGCGCGAGAAAAGCGTCCTGCACGTGCAGGATCTCGACAGCGGCGAGGTGCGCCCGCTGTGGGACGGCCTCTCGCACGACATGCAGGAAGCCTGGGCGGTCTTCGGTCCGTACGCTAATTACGCGTGGACGCCCGACTCGAAGGCCATCGTGATCTGGGCGCAGGGCAAGCTCTGGCGTGTCGATGCCGCCAGCGGCACGCCGGCCGCGATCGCGTTCAAGGCCGAGGTCGAGCAGAGCCTCGCCCAGCCGCTGCATTTCGAGCAGACCATCGAGCGGGGCAGCTTCCAGCCGAAGATGATCCGCGACGTCGCCACCAGCCCGGATGGGCGCACATTGGTCTTCCATGCACTCGGCCATCTCTGGCTCAAGTCGCTGCCCAACGGCGTGCCGAAACGCCTCACCAGCGACGCAGCGAACTTCGAATACCAGCCCGCGTTCAGTGCCGACGGCCGCAAGCTGCTCTACACGACCTGGTCGGATGCCGCGCAGGGCGCGATCGTCGAACGCGAGCTCGGCAGTGGCCAGACGCGCACGCTGACCACCAAGCCCGGCTTCTACTACGCACCGAAGTATTCGCGCGACGGCACCCGCATCGTTTATGCGAAAACCGCCGGCACCTCGCTGACCGGCAACCTCAATTCCGGCGAAGCCGGCATCTACGTCATGCCGGCGAGCGGCGGCGAAGCCCGACGCGTGGCGAAATCCGGTGCCGATCCGCAGTTCTCGACCGACGGCCGACGCGTGCTGTTCCTCACCGGCGGCGGCCTCAAGAAGAAGCTGCAAAGCATCGCCATCGACGGCAGCGAGCCGCGCGACGTGTTCGACCTCAAGTACGTCGACTTCGTCAGCGTCAGCCCCGATGGCAAGTGGGTGGCCTTCACCGAACTGTTCAATGCGTATGTCGCACCGATGCCGCAAACCGGCGCCAGCATCGAACTGTCGAAGGACACCAAGGCGATCCCGGTCACCGCGATCAGCAGGGACGTCGGCTCCTACCTGCACTGGTCGAATGATTCCTCGACACTGCACTGGATGGTCGGCCGCGAGTACCACTCGCGCGACCTCAAGGACAGCTTCGCCTTCGTGCCCGGCGCGCCGAAGGAACTGCCGAAACCCGGCACCGACAAGGGCATTGACGTCGGCCTGAGCGCGAAGGTCGACACGCCGACCGGCATGTTCGCCTTCACCGGCGCGCGCCTGGTCACGATGGGCGATGCCGAATCGAGGCAGGAGGTCATCGAGGACGGCGTGCTCGTCGTGGACGGCGACACGATCAAGGCGATCGGCAAGTCCGGCAGCGTGGCTATCCCGGCCAACGCGACCGTCATCGACGTCACCGGCAAGACCATCGTGCCCGGCTACATCGACGTGCACGCCCACGTGAACCACTTCAACGGCGGCGTCGTGCCGCAGCAGAACTGGGCCTACTACACCAACCTCGCCTTCGGCATCACCACCACGCACGATCCGTCGGCGACCACCGAGACCGTGTTCTCGCAGGCCGAACTGGTCAGGAGTGGCGCCATGGTCGGCCCGCGCATCTTCTCGACCGGCACGATCCTGTACGGCGCCGACGGCGACTTCAAGGCGGTGGTCAACTCGATCGACGACGCGCGTGCGCACCTGCGCCGCATGAAGGCCCACGGCGCCTTCAGCGTAAAGAGCTACAACCAGCCGCGCCGCGACCAGCACCAGCAGATCAACCAGGCCGCGCGCGAACTCGGCATGCTCGTCGTCGAGGAAGGCGGCTCGACCTTCAACCACAACATGCCGATGGTGCTCGACGGCGTGACCAGCGTCGAACACAACATCCCGGTCGCGCCGCTCTACGCCGACGTCATCAATCTATGGAAGGAGACCAAGGTGTTCAACACGCCGACCTTGGTCGTCAGCTACGGCGGCCTCAGCGGCGAGTACTGGTGGTACGCGCGTGACAACGTCTGGGAAGACAAGAAACTCAACCGCTTCTTCCCACGCGAAACGCTCGATGCGCGCTCGGTGCGCCGCGAAACCGCGCCGGACTGGGACTACCACCACATCGAAGTGGCCAAGGCCGCGAAGAAGCTGCGCGACGCCGGCGTGAAGATCACTGTCGGCGGCCACGGCCAGCTGCAGGGGTTGTCGGCGAACTGGGAGATCTGGTCGCTGACCCAGGGCGGGTTCAGCAACTGGGAGGCGCTGCGCGCGGCGACGATCGACGGCGCCGACCTGATCGGCCTGTCGCGGCAACTCGGTTCGCTCGAAGTCGGCAAGCGCGCCGACTTCGTGGTGCTCAACACGAATCCGCTGGAAAACATCCGTGCCACCATCGACACGCGCTACGTGGCCGTCAACGGCCGCGTCTTCGATGTCGAGGCCGACATGGCTGAAGTCGGTGGCCTTGGGCGCAAGGCCCCCGAGTTCTATTGGCAGCGCCACCGCGACGGCCGCACCTATGGCCTCGAATACGGTCCGACCGCACCCTGCCATTGCCCGAAGTCGGGGACCATGCACGTGCATTGAGGAAACACCACGCATCACCTACGCACAAGAACCGTGGGAAACGGCTTCGGCCGTGATGCCCTGTCTGTACAACCTCCCGTAGAACGAGTATCACGCCTGAAGGCGTTTCCTACGGTTCACCCACCGCAAGCCGCGATACCCCCGCGGCTTGCGCGGCCGCGCCGGATCGCCGATCGTGCGGGCCATCGGCCTTCCACGGGGGATTTCCATGCCGCGCCTGTTCCGTCGCCTCGCCGGCGTCCTGCTTGCGCTCGCCGTGCTCTACCTGGTCGCCGGCAACCTGTTCCTCAACACGCCGCTCGGATCGTGGGCGATCAACCGCAAGCCGGAGCGGTTTCAGCTCGAGTGGTCGCGCGGCTTCACCGCCTGGCCCGGCCATGTCGTGTTGTGGAACGTCGAGCTGAAAGGCCATGTGCGCCATGTGCAATGGTCGGCTCAGGCGAAGCGCGCAAAAGGCCGCATCACGATCCTGCCGCTGTTCTCGCGCGAGTTGCGCCTGCCCTGGGTGGAGGCGGACGAGGTCAGCGCAACGATCGATCGCGTTGACGAGGAAATGACGCCACCGCCGGCACGCGAAGGCGGCTGGCTGATGCGCTTCGAGCGCATCTTCACCACGTCGCCGCGCCACCTGCGCGCCGGCGCCTTTGACATCGACCTGCGCGGCCAGGCGAGCTTTGCCTTCACCAAGCAGCTGCGCGGCGGACCACTCGAAGTGCTGCCCTCGACCGCGGCACTCACCGACCTGCGCGTCGCCGCCGGAAAACACGTGCTGCTGCGCGAGGGCACGCTCGATGCGCGCTTCGCGATCGCGCGCCATCGCCGCGAGGAAGCACCCGGCCTCGCCCGGCTAGGCCTGGCCGATGGCGAACTTCGCCTCGGCGGACGCACGCCGAGCCTGTCCGCCGATCTCGGCGCCGGCGGGCAGTGGCATGGTGTGATCGTCGATGACGGTGCCGGCGGCCGGCTCGACGCGAACCTCGCGTTCGCGCGCGGCGCGCTCGCCCCGCAAGGCGCCATCGACCTGCGCCTGCCACTGCACGCAACCCGCGGCGCTGCGCAGCTCGACGACGAAGCCGTGCTGCACCTCGGCGTGGTCGAGGAAGGGCTCGACGTGAACCTGCGCCTGCCGCCGCCACCCGGCGACAGCGGTGAGGTGCGCGGGCAGATGCGCGTCACCGAACGCGACCTGCGTGAACTCGTCGCCCCCGCGAACCTGCTGGCGAAGACCTCCGGCACGCTCGACATCGACTGGCACTTCGCCTCGCTCGAGTGGCTCACGCCCTTGCTGGTCAAGGCCCCATGGCTGCAACTCGAAGGCGCCGGCCGCGTCGACGCGGCGCTGAAGATCGCCAACGGCCGGCTCGAACCGGGCTCGCACGCACGCGTGCCCGAGGTCGAGCTCGTCGCGGTGGTCGGCGGCTACCGCTTCGGTGGTCGCGCGCACGCCAATGGCACCTTGACGAAGGGCACGGATGACCAGCGTGCCAGCGTCACCCTCGAACTCGACCGTTACGATATCGCCGATGCCGACCAGCCCAGCGTGAGACTCGTGCACGGCAAGGGCCTGCGCATCGACCTCGATGCCGGCGGCGACCTGCGCGACTTCCGCGAGTCGGCGAAGACCCGCCTTCGCTTCGCCGACGCCCACGTGCCCGACCTGCGTCCGCTCAATGCCTGGCTGCCTGGCGATGCGCTCGACATCGCCTCCGGCAATGCGCAGGTCGGCAGCGATCTCGAACTCGACTCCGAAGGCCGCATCACGCGCGGCCGCATCACCCTCGCCGCGCGAAAAATGCGCGCACGGTTCGGCGCGGCCACGCTCGGCGGCGACTTCGACCTCGACGCCCGCATCGGCGGCAGCGATCTCAAGAGTCGCCATTTCGACCTCGACGGCAGCAAGCTCACGCTGCGCAACCTCAGCCTGCCCGACGACGAGCGCGCCGCCGGGCGGACCTGGTGGGCCGAGATCGTTGCCGAGCGTGCGCGCATCGAGGCGTCCCGGCCGTTCAGGCTCGACGCGGAAGCGCGCATCGGCCTGCAGGACATCGGCCTGCTGCTTGCCCTGTACACCCGCCACCGCGACTACCCGGCCTGGGTGCTCGGCCTGCTCGATGCCGGTCGCGTCGACGCCAGGGGCGCGGTGCGCATCGACGGCCGGCGCCTGCTGCTCGACCGCGTAGCGGCCAACAACAATCGCTTCGACGTGAAGGCACGCCTGCACGTCGACCGTGCGAACCCGCGCGGCGACCTGCTGCTCGGCTGGCGCAAGCTCGCCCTCGGCCTCGAACTCGACGGCAAACGCCGCGAGTTCCACCTGCGCCGCGCACGCGAGTGGTTCGCCGACCGCCCCGCATTGATCCCCGCCCGCTGAATCCGCCACATGCTGCGCCGCGGCGTGGCATTCCGTAACGAATCATTAATATCGCGCCGTCGAGCGAATCGACTCGTGGGGAGGGAGAACCCGCCGTGGCAGCAATGCCCGGCGGGTTTTTTTGTGGCCTTGCCTTCGCTTCGGCAGGAGCCCGTTCACGGGCGATGTTTTTCCACACGATCACCCACAGGAAGCATCGCCCGCAAACGGGCTCCCACGAAGCGCTCCTCAATCCCGCCCCAACGCAGCCTCCAGCCGGTCCGCCAGGCGCACCGCCGCCAGGCGCAGGCGGCGCTCGGCGAGCGGACGCATCCGCGCCAGATAGGCCTCGCGGAGCTTGCGCGAACGTGGATAGAGGCCGTCGTCGCGACTGATGCGACAGGATTCCTCGGCCCAGTCGCGCGGCGTTCCAGCGGCGCGCAGGTCGGGGCGTGGCTGGATCGCATCGGCATAGGCACGCCAGCCGAGCCGGCGACTGCGCAAAACCTGGGTGTCCCAGATCGCATGCAGGTTGGTGCCCTTGCCGTCGAATTGCAGTTGGTGGTCGTTGCCGCCACGATCACTGCGGTAGCCGGCATGCAGCGGCTGGTGCACGTCGCCGACGAAATGGACGAGGAAACGCAGTGCTTCGGCACGCTCGGCATCCGGTCGTTTGCGGTCGGCGAGTACCGCCGTGTAGTGGTCGATGCCGGCGACGATGCATTGGCCACCTGGGCAGTCACGTGCCGCATCGTAGCGACAGCGCGCATCGGCGAAATTGATGAAGTGGAGCTTCGTGGTCGCCCGCGCCAGTTCGCGCTGCTGCGGATCCTTGCGCACATCGTCGGCCCAGCCGGCCACGTCGGCCATCGACTGTGCACCACTGACGGCGAGCAATGCGCGCACCTGCGCATCGACACCCGGCGACAGACGCGCCTCGGCCATTGCCGCGACGATGCGATGTCCGGCTTCCGACCAGGCCATGGCAGTGCCCGCCTGCACGGCGAACACGACAAGGGCGGCACGTGCAAGGCCCAGCAGGCAGGCCATGGTTTCAGCAGTCATCACGCAGGGGAATCCTCAGATATCGTGTGCCGTTCGCCGCGGCCGGCGGCAGGCGACCGCCGCGCAGGTTGACCTGCAAGGCCGGCCACAGCAGCTTCGGCACCGCCAGGCCCGCATCACGCGTCGTGCGCAGTTTGACGAACTCCGCTTCGCTGGTGTCGGCGCGCACATGGATGTTGGTGGCCATCTGTGCGCCGATCGTGGTCTCGGCGAGCGGCGCTTCGCCCGCCGCCGGATAGTCGTGGGCGAGGAACACGCGCGTCGTCGGCGCCAGCGCATACAGGCGCTGGATAGAGGCATGCAAACATGCTGCATCGCCGCCCGGGAAATCGCAGCGCGCACTGCCTGCGCGCGGTGCGAACAACGTGTCGCCGACGAACACGGCATCGCCGACCAGATAGCTCACCCCATCCGGGGTATGTCCCGGCGTGGCCAATGCATGCGCGACGAGGTCGCCAATCTGGAAGCGCTCGCCGTCGGCGAAACGCGCATCGAAGGACGCATCGTCGAACTCGACATCGAATACGCGCGAGAAGTGCGCCTGCACGCGGGCGATGCCGGCTCCAATGCCGAGGCGCGGCCGCGGCACGATCGCCTGCTGCATCCACGCCGCGGCGGTCAGGTGGTCGGCATGCGCATGCGTCTCGAGGATCCAGTCGACCACGAGTCCAGCCGTGCCCACGTATTCGAGAACGCGCCGCGCACTGGCTGGGTGCACGCGACCGCTGGCCGCATCAAAGTCGAGCACCGGATCGACCACCGCGGCGCGGCGGGTCGCCGGATCGACCATGACGTGCGTCCAGCTGCCACTCTCGGCGTGGTGAAAACTGCGCACCACCGGGTTCATCGCAACTCCTGGGCCGGCAACCGGCACGGCGGGTCAATGTAGGGACAGTCGGAGCGGCGGCACAAGGGCCAGGCCATGATGCGGCGGCGGCCCGCGGATCAACGACCGAACTTCGCCGCGGAAACGCGGTCGCGACCCGGCTCTGGTCTGCAACCGCTACACTGCGCGCCCCGAACGAATTCGCCGCACGGTGTTCCGCATGAAGCACAGACTGCTCTCCGCCCTGGTCGTCCTCGCGCTGTCGGGTGGAATCGCGTTCGCGCAGACCTACACGCCGTTGCCGCAACCCGATCTCTCGAAGCTCGACGCGGCCGAGATTGCACAACTGCGCGAAGCGCGCGCCAATTTCGACAAGGCCATCGTCGGCAAGTCCGGAGTCGCCCTGGCGGAGCTCTATGGCGACATTGGTGCAGCCTACGCGCGCGCGCGCCTGATCGATGCCACCCGAGTGGCGATCGACAACGCCGCCATCGCCGCCCCGCTCGACGATCGTTGGCCCTACCTGCAGGGCGCACTGGCACGCATGCAGGGCAAGCACGAGGTGGCGCGCGCGGCGTTCGAGAAATCGCTCAAGCTGAATGGCATGTACCTGCCCACGCGCATCGCCCTGGCCGGGGAACTGCTGCGCATCGATGACGTCGACGGCGCCGGCAAGCTGCTTGCCGCGGCACTCGCCGACCATGAGCGCGAACCCGCATTGCGCGCGATGCTCGCGGATGTCGCCTATCGCAAACAGCACTACAAGGAAGCGGTCGCCTATCTTGAGGAGGCGTTGCGCCTGGATCCGCGCGCAACCGCACTGTACGGCGCGCTCGCGCGCGCGCACGAAGCCGCTGGCGACACCAAGGCGGCACGCGAAGCCCAAGGCAAGATCGGCGACGTTCCGCCGTTCCTGCGCGATCCGTTGCTCGCGCGCCTGCTGCCGGCACCGGTCATCAGCAACCTCGCCGCCACCGCCGCAAGTCCGGCACGAGTGCCGGCCGAGCAGTCGACGTCCGATCCGCGAGAAGCAGCCATCGGCGAGGCGCATTTTCTTGCCGCGAACGGCAAGTACGCCGAAGCGCGTGGCGTGCTCGACAAGGCGCTGACCAAGCAGGCCAACGATGTCGCCCTGCTGTCGACCTATGCGCGTATCGAGGCAGCCGATGGCCGCGTCGAAGCTGCAAAGGCACGCGCGACCGCCGCGACGCGGGCCGCCCCCAAGTCCGTACTGGCCTGGTTGACGCAAGGCTTCATCGCCGAGGTCGCCGGTGACGACGCCGGTGCGCGCAACGCCTACGAGCGCGCGACCGTGGCCGATCCAAAAGCGCCGCGTCCGCAAGTCGCGCTCGGCAACCTCGCCCTGCGCAGCGGCCGCGCCGCCGATGCCATTGCCGCCTACCGCGCGGCCACGACGATCCAACCCGACGATGCCGAGAACTGGGCTCACCTGCTCGCCGCCGAGTTCATCGCCGGACAGTGTTCGACCGGCCTGCGCGAGGCTGCCGACAACGCCAGGAAACACGCACGCGATCCCCTGTTCGCCGACCTGCACATCCGCGCGGTCAGCACCTGCCCGGCAGCCACTCCCGAGCAGAAGAAGGCCGTACTTGGCCAAGCCGAAGCCCTCTATCGGCAGGCGCCGGAAAAGAACCTCGCGCAGGTCGCCGAGACGTATGCTCTCGCCTTGGCCGCGAATGGCCGCTGGGACGAAGCCGCGGAAACCCAAGGCAGCGCGATCTATGAAGCGGCGACGCTCGGCGACAAGGTCGCGACCGCGCAGTACCGCGAGCTGTTCCAGCGTTTCCAGGCCAAGCAGATGCCGACCCGTCCGTGGGCCGAATCGCACCCCCTGCTGAAGCCGCCGCGCCCGAGTGTGCCACCCAAGCCAGCGGTAGCAGCACCACCACGCAAACCGTGAAGGGGCGCGGGTCCGCAGGCGCCATGGCGCCGCTTCCCCCTCCGAACTCGCTCCCCCGTCGCCCGGCTCGGCCGTCCAGTCGCCGGCATCAACCGCCCTTGACTGCCTTCACGAGCACACACGTTGCCTCGCCGCCGCACCTGTTCCACGATGCAGGTGGGAGGGTCGGGGCATGCAGCAGCAGATGGCAGGGGCAGGGCCGACGCGACGCTGGCGCTATCGAGTCGCGCGCGCGCGCAGTGCGGTCGGCCGCTTCGCCGATCGGCTCGACAACGATCTCGCCGCCGCTGGCATCGCCGCCGAAGCGCGGCACGGCCTGGCAACCGTACTCGACGAGCTGCTCGCCAACGTCATCATGCATGCCGTTCGCGCGCGCGGCTGCGTGCACGTCATCGTGCGCCGTCGTGGCGGCATGGTCGCGGCGCTGCTGCGCTACCGAGCCGACGCATTCGACCCGACCACGCACGCCTGTCCCGACCAGCCAGCCACGCTCGCCGATGCCGCCATCGGCGGAGTTGGCATCGCCATGGTGCGCGCCCTGACGCAGCACTTCGCGTGGCGGCACGCCCGCGGCGAGAACCGTGTACGCGTGGAACTGGCCATTCCCAATCAGACCGAGCCTGCGCCGCAACCGGAACCCGCATGATCCAGAGCAGCCCGACCGGCTCGCTGGATTGGTCGATCCGTGCAGAGTTCCCTCCTGTGCCGCAGCCTCGACCGGCGCGTCGGTGAACCTGTCCCGCCGGCGACGGCAACCGCACCGGGCGCGGTGCGCCCACGGAACGCCCCGGTCGAAATAGTCAGAGCGCTGCGCGCGTGTCGTCCGAATCCGCGGCAAACGCGAGTACGTGGCCATCCGGATCCAGCGAGTAGGC